>JBEGOC010000144.1:0-17374 GCA_041182225.1 Pseudomonadota bacterium
GACCCGCTGCGGCTGGCCAACATGGCGTTGGGCCGGCGCGTTTATGACTACGTGACACTGGGTATCAACGCCGAGCCGGTGCTGTCGAGCGACGGCATCCGCGTGCTGCCCGACCAGGTGATGGGCGAGAGCGACCGCTTTGACACGGTGTTCGTGATCGGGCCCAACCCGATCCCCAAACAGGGCTACGCCGACATCACGCGCTGGCTGCGGCGGCTGGCCGCCCAGGGCATCGTGCTGGGCGGCATCGACACCGGCTGCTATGTGCTGGCCAAGGCCGGCCTGCTCAAGGGCTACCGCTGCACCATCCATTGGGAAGACCGCGATACCCTGCTGGCCGAGTTTCCCGATTTGCTCGTGTCCAACCGCCTGTTCGAGATCGACCGCGACCGCTACACCTGCAGCGGCGGTGTCAGCCCGCTGGATTTGATGACCTTTGTGTTGCGGCGCCCGCCCGGCAACCGGGAACTGGCCCAACAGGTGTCCGACCTGCTGGTGTCCTACCAACGCAGCCCGGACGAAAACCAGTCGCTGCCGCTGCGCTACCGCTACGCCAACATCCCGGAGGTGCTGCTGGAGGCGCTGGAGATCATGGAAAGCAATGTCGAGGAGCCCCTGAGCCCGGGTGAAATTGCCGACTATCTGAAGATCTCGCGCCGTCAGCTCGAACGGCTGTTCCGGGAGTACCTGCTAACCAGCCCCGCCAAAAAGTACCTGGAGACTCGGCTGGCTCATGCGCGCCGCTCGGTGCTGCGCACCAACCGGCGCATCGAGGACATCGCCGCGGCCTGTGGTTTTGCCTCCACCGCGCATTTCATCGCCCGCTACCGCGCGCTGTACGCGAACAGCCCGCAGGCGCAGCGGCAGGCCGCGCCCCGCGCATGACATCCCCTTGATAAGTGGCTGACTTTGCGCAAATGGAATACCCGGCGTCGCGAATGGTAAGCCGACCGGTTGGGACAGCCCCTAAAGTCGCTGGGCATTGACCACCCAACCTCAGAGAGCCACCATGATTGAAAACATGCCCAGCCTGATTCGCCTGCGCAACGGCGAGAAAGTCCAGAACACCTTCTCGGCGCAGGAGTACGCCAACCGCATGGCCAAAGTGCGCAAGCACATGGTGGCACAGCAGCTCGACGCCGTGCTGTTCACCTCGTACCACAACATCAATTACTACAGCGATTTCCTGTACTGCTCGTTCGGCCGCTTTTACGGCCTGGCGGTGACGCACGACAAGACCACGGTGATTGCCGCCAACATCGACGGCGCGCAGCCTTGGCGCAAGGGCGTGGCCGACGACATGCTGACCTACACTGACTGGCAGCGGGGCAACTATTTCCGTGCGGTGCAGGCCTGCATCCCGAACAAGGGTCGCGTCGGCCTGGAGTTCGACCACCTGCCGGTGGACCGCCTGAACATGTTGAAAAACACGCTGCCCAACGTCGAGTTCGTCGATGTCGGTGTGGCCTGCATGGCCATGCGCATGGTCAAGAGCGCGGAAGAGATCGAGTTCATCGCCAATGGCGCACAGGTCTGTGACATCGGCGGCGCTGCGCTGGTGGCGGCGGTGAAAGAGGGGGTGCCCGAGCATGAGGTGGCGCTGGCCTCCACCAACGCCATGGTGCGCGAGATCGCCAAACGCTACCCGCACACCGAGCTGATGGACACCTGGACCTGGTTCCAGTCCGGCATCAACACCGACGGGGCTCACAACCCGGTCACCACACGCAAGGTGCAACGCGGCGACATCCTGAGCCTGAACTGCTTCTCCATGATCTCCGGTTACTACACCGCCCTGGAGCGCACACTGTTCCTGGGCCATGCGTCGGACGCGCACCTGCGGCTGTGGGAAGTGAACTGCCAGGTGCATGACGAGGGCAAAAAACTGCTGGTTCCGGGCGCCCGTTGCGGCGACATTGCGCGTGAACTCAACAAGATTTTTGCTGCGCATGACCTGCTCAAGTACCGCACCTTCGGCTACGGCCACTCGTTCGGTACCCTGAGCCACTACTACGGCCGCGAAGCCGGGCTGGAATTGCGTGAAGACATTGACACCATCCTGGAGCCCAACATGGTGATCTCGATGGAGCCCATGATCATGCTGCCCGAAGGCATGCCCGGCGCGGGTGGCTACCGCGAGCATGACATCCTGGTGATCACGCCCGAAGGCAACCGCAACCTGACCGCCTTCCCTTACGGCCCGGCTCACAATATCATCAAGGGTTGAGCCGGGCGGCACGCCCGCGACCCCGAGGCAGGAATACATGCAACATTTTTCTATCTGGTCATTGCTGCGCAATGGCATGTCGTACCACGAGGGCTGGCAAAAGCACTGGCGCTCGCCCGCGCCCCGGCGCGAGTACGACGCCGTGGTGGTGGGGGCTGGCGGCCATGGACTGGCCACTGCCTACTACATGGCCAAGGAACACGGCATGCGCAACATTGCCGTGGTGGAACGCGGCTGGCTCGGCGGTGGCAACACTGCGCGCAACACCACCATCGTGCGCTCGAATTACCTCTGGGATGAATCGACCGCGCTCTACGAGAAAGCCATGAAGCTGTGGGAAGGCCTGTCGCAGGACATCAATTACAACGTGATGTTCAGCCAGCGCGGCGTGATGAATCTGGGCCACAGCCTGCAGGACATGCGCGACATCGAACGCCGGGTCAGCGCCAATCGCCTCAACGGGGTGGACGCCGAGGTGGTCAGCCCGGCGCAGATCAAGGCAATGATCCCCTTCATCAACCTCAACACCCGCTACCCCGTCCTGGGCGCCTCGCTGCAGCGCCGGGCCGGCGTGGCACGGCATGATGCGGTGGCCTGGGGCTATGCCCGCGCCGCCGATGCCCTGGGGGTGGACATCATCCAAAATTGCGAGGTGACCGGCATCCGGCGCGAGAACGGCGCTGTGGTCGGCCTTGATACCGCGCGCGGCTTCATCAAGACGCCCAAGGTGGCGATCGTGGCCGCGGGCCACTCCAGCGTGGTGGCCAGCCTGGCCGACATCCGGCTGCCGATTGAGAGCCACCCGTTGCAGGCCCTGGTGTCGGAGCCGCTGAAGCCGATTTTTCCGAACGTCGTGATGAGCAATGCGATTCATGCCTACATCAGCCAGTCCGACAAGGGTGATCTGGTGATCGGCGCCGGCATCGACGCCTACACCGGCTACGGCCAGCGCGGCAGCTACCAGACCATCGAACACACGCTGCAGGCGATTGTGGAGATGTTCCCGCTGTTCTCGCGGGTGCGCATGAACCGTCAGTGGGGTGGCATTGTCGATGTGTCGCCCGACGCCTGCCCCATCATCAGCCTGACGCCGGTCAAGGGGCTGTACATCAACTGCGGCTGGGGCACCGGCGGCTTCAAGGCCACGCCCGGCTCGGGTTGGGCCATGGCGCACACCGTGGCGCAGGACCGGCCGCACGCGCTCAATGCCGCCTTTTCGCTGGACCGCTTCTACACCGGCCACCTGATCGACGAGCACGGCGCAGCTGCCGTAGCGCACTGAACCGGACGACCCCCATGCTACTGATTGAATGCCCGTATTGCGGTGTGCGCGCCGAGACCGAATTTGCCTACGGCGGTGAGGGCGGCATCGCCCGCCCGCTGCAGACCGAGACCCTGAGCGACGAACAGTGGGGCGACTACCTGTTCATGCGCAAAAACCCCAAGGGCCTGCACCACGAGCAATGGCGCCACGCCAGTGGCTGCGGCCGCTGGTTCAATGCCCTGCGCGACACCGTGAGTTACCGTTTTGAGGCGGTCTGGAAAATCGGTGAACCCGCACCTGCCGCCCTGGCCGCCAAGGAGTCTGCATGAGCGCCGGCAGCCGTCGCCTGAGCACGGGCGGACGCGTACAGCGCAGCGCGCCGCTGCGCTTCAGCTTCAATGGCCGCAGCTTTGAGGGCCTGGCCGGTGATACGCTGGCCTCGGCTCTCTTGGCCAATGGCGTGTCGCTGGTGGCACGCAGCTGGAAATACCACCGCCCGCGCGGCATTCTGAGCGCCGGGGTGGAAGAACCCAATGCGCTGGTGCAACTGTTCGACGGCGCCCGCACCGTGCCCAACGCCCGCATGACCGAGGTGGAACTGGTCAACGGCCTCACAGCCCAGTCCATCCACGCCAAACCCAGTATCGAGTTTGACCTGCGCAGCGTGAACGGCTGGTTTTCCCGTTTTCTGCCGGCCGGGTTCTATTACAAGACCTTCATGGCCTCGCAGAAGGCCTGGCACTTCTTTGAACACCACATCCGCAAGGCCAGCGGCCTGGGCGAGTCGCCGCGCGAGGCTGACCCGGACCACTACGACAAGCGCTTTGCCTTTTGCGACGTGCTGGTGGCCGGTGGCGGCCTGGCGGGCCTGAGCGCCGCGCTGGCCGCCGGTGCGGCGGGCGCGCGCGTGATCCTGGCCGACGAGCAGGCCGAGCCCGGGGGCTGGCTGTTGTCGAGCGACGCCACGGTGGACGGCCAGCCGGCTGCGGCCTGGGCTGATGACGCGGTGCGTCGGCTGCGCGCTATGCCCGAGGTGTTGGTGCTCAGCCGCACCACGGTATTCGGCTACCAGGACCACAACTTCCTGACCCTGGCCGAGCGCCGCGGCGACCACCTCGAAGGTGGCGTGACGCCGGTCCGCGAGCGCTTGTGGAAGGTTCGGGCCAAGCAGGTCGTGCTGGCCACCGGCGCCCATGAGCGCCCGCTGGTGTTTGCCAACAATGATCTGCCGGGCGTGATGCTGGCCTCGGCCGTGTCCAGCTACATCCGGCGCTATGCCGTGCTGCCGGGTCGGCAGGCGGTGGTCTTCACCAACAACGACAGCGCCTACGACGCGGCGCTGGCGCTGCACCAGGCGGGTGCCTCGGTCACTGTGGTCGACGCTCGGGCTGTGGCCGATGGCGCACTCAGCGAGCGCGCGCGCAGCCTGGGCCTGCCGATTTTGGCCGGCCATGTGGTGGTGGAAGCGCGCGGTGGCAGGGCGGTAAGCAGTGTGCACATCCACAAGCTCGATGGCCAGGGCCAGCTCGAAGGTGGCGCCGCCGCCCTGCCCTGCGACCTGCTGGCCATCTCGGGCGGCTTCAGCCCGGTGATCCACTTGCATTGCCAGTCCACCAGCAAGGTGGGCTGGAGTGACGCACTAGCCTGTTTTGTGCCGGGGCCGGCCATGCAGGCCCAGCGCTCGGCGGGCAATTGCCGCCAACCGATGAACCTGGCCGACGCCGCCCAGGACGGCACCGACGCCGGCCTGGCTGCAGTGACCGCGGCCGGCCTGGCCGCGCCCGCCGTGACAGCGCCGTTCACCCCGGCGCTGGCAACCGGTGCCTTGCGCACCCTGTGGGAGGTACCGCACCCGAAGCCGACCAGCCGTGCGCCGAAGAAGTTTGTCGATTTCCAGAACGATGTGGGCGCCAGTGACATCCATCTGGCGGTGCGCGAGGGCTTTGAGTCGATCGAGCATGTGAAGCGTTACACCGCCATGGGTTTTGGCACCGACCAGGGCAAGACCGGCAACATCAATGGCATGGGCATCGCCGCCCAGGTGCTGGGGCGCACCATCCCCGAAGTCGGCACCACCACTTTCCGGCCCAACTACACGCCGGTGACCTTCGGCCTGGTGGCGGGCCATGAACTCGGCGACCTGTTTGACCCGATCCGCACCACCGCCACCCACGACTGGCATGTCAGCCACGGCGCGCTGTTTGAGGATGTCGGGCAATGGAAACGGCCCTGGTACTACCCACAGGCTGGCGAGGACCTGCACGCCGCCGTGGCGCGCGAGGTGCTGGCGGTGCGCCGCAGTGTCGGCACCCTCGATGCATCGACGCTGGGCAAGATCGACATCCAGGGGCCGGACGCTGCCGTGCTGCTGAACTGGCTGTACAGCAACGCCTGGTCCAAGCTGGAGGTGGGCAAATGCCGCTACGGCCTGATGCTGGACGAAAACGGCATGGTGTTTGACGATGGCGTCACCGTGCGGCTGGCCGAGAACCATTTCCTGATGCACACCACCACCGGTGGTGCGGCGCGGGTGCTGGCCTGGATGGAGCGCTGGCTGCAGACCGAGTGGCCGCATCTGCGGGTCTACCTGACCACTGTCACCGACCATTGGGCCACCACGGCGGTGGTCGGCAGCAAGGGGCGCGACGTGCTGCGCAAACTCTGCACCGACATTGACTTCGGCGATACGGCTTTCCCCTTCATGTCCTGGCGCGAGGGCACAGTGGCCGGCGTCAAGGCCCGCGTGATGCGCATCAGCTTTTCGGGCGAGCGCAGCTACGAGGTCAACGTCCCGGCCGCCGATGGGCTGCAGGTATGGGAAGCCATCCACGCCGCTGGCGCCGAGTACGGCATCACGCCCTACGGCACCGAGGCCATGCACGTGCTGCGTGCCGAGAAAGGCTACATCATCGTCGGCCAGGACACCGATGGCTCGATGACACCGATCGATCTCGGGCTGGGCGCCATGGTGGCCAAGACCAAGGACTGCCTGGGCAAGCGCTCCCTGACGCGCTCCGATACGGTGCGGCCTGACCGCAAGCAACTGGTCGGCCTGCTGACCGATGACCCTCAGGTGGTGCTCAAGGAGGGTGCGCAGATCACCGACAGCACCGATTTGTCGCAACTGCCCGTGCCCATGATCGGGCATGTGACTTCCAGCTACCTGAGCCCCACACTCGGCCGCTCCATCGCCATGGCCGTGGTCAAGGGTGGCCATCAGCGCACGGGTGACACGGTGCAGGTGGCTTTGAGCAACGGCGACACGGTGCGGGCGACCATCGGCTCGACCGTGTTTTACGATCCCCAGTCGGAGCGCCAGAATGCCTAAGGTTCATCAACTTCCCGTCTTTGCACCTACCAACAAAGCCTCGGCCCTGCAGGCGGGCCAGCGCCATATGGCGGTGGTAAATCTGCGTGGCAATTCGCAGGATCCGGCCTTTTTGCAAGCGGTCCACCAGGCCCTGGGCCTGGCCCTGCCGGTCAAGGCCTGCACCACGGTGGCGCATGACAGCCTGCGCCTGGTTTGGGTGGGGCCGGACGACTGGTTTGTGATCGGCCCCCAGGGCGAGCAGGCTGCATTGGTGGCAGCGCTGCGCCAGGCGCTGGGGCCGCAACACGCCGCCGTGACCGATGTCAGCAGCGGTTATTTTGTGGTGAGCCTGGCCGGGCGCCCGGCACGCGACTTGCTAGCCCAAGGCTGCCCCATGGACTTTCACCCCAGTGCCTTTCATGCCGAACAAGCTGCCAGCACCCACTTTCACAAGGTCGGCATCACCCTTTGGCGAACCGGGGATGCCGACCGCTTCGAGTTGCTGGTCCGACGCAGCTTCATCGACCATTTCTGGCAGCTGGCTGTGGCCGGCTCGCACGAGTTCGGCATCACCGCCGAAGTTGCGGCCTAGGTCATTCTTCCGTCACAATCTCACGCCGAACAAAGTCACACCCAGCCCTGCCCCACTGCCATGAGCCAACCCTTTGTCCGATTCGACCATGTCGAGAAAAGCTACGACGGCAAGCAGCTCGTGGTGCGCGACCTCAACCTCGACATCGTCGAGGGTGAATTCCTCACGCTGCTCGGCCCTTCAGGCTCGGGCAAGACCACCACGCTGATGATGCTGGCCGGCTTCGAGACCGCCACCTCGGGCGAGATTTACCTGGACGGCCGGCCCATCAATGCGATTGCCCCCGAGCATCGCAACATCGGCATGGTGTTCCAGAACTATGCCCTGTTTCCGCACATGAGCGTGGCCGAGAACGTGGCCTTCCCGCTGTCGGTGCGCGGTATCAAGGGCAGTGCCGCCGCCGACCGCGTCGACAAGGCGCTGGACAAGGTGGGCCTGAGCGGTTTCCAGTCCCGCCGACCGGCCCAGATGTCGGGCGGCCAGCAGCAGCGGGTGGCGGTGGCACGTGCCCTCGTGTTCGAACCCAAACTGGTGCTCATGGACGAACCGCTGTCAGCGCTGGATAAACAGCTGCGCGAGCAACTGCAGTACGAGATCAAACGCTTGCACCATGAACTCGGCCTGACTGTGGTCTACGTCACGCACGACCAGACCGAAGCCATGGCCATGTCGGACCGGGTGGCGGTGTTCCACCAGGGCCGCATCCAGCAGATCGACGCGCCCACCACCCTGTACGAGCGGCCGGCCAATGCCTTTGTCGCCCAGTTCATCGGTGAAAACAACCAGATCCAGGGCCGTGTGGCAGCCATCGACGGCGAGCGTTGCAGCGTGGTGCTCGACGACGGCAGCACGGTGGCGGCCCAGTCCGCCGGCGCGCTGAAGGTGGGCGACCCCACGCTGCTCTCGGTGCGACCGGAGCGGGTTCACCTGAACCCGGCCGCCGATGCCCAATCGACCCGGGTCAGCGGTACCGTCATTGATGTGACCTACCTGGGCAGACATGCGCGCGTTCGCCTCAAGGCGTGCGGGCTTGAAGATTTCATCGTTACGCTTCCCAACGATGGACGCGATCTGGCGCTGGCCACTGGCAGCACGCTGACCCTGGGTTGGCGGGCTGTCGATGGCCGAGCGCTGGTGCGCGAATGAGGGCGGTAATTCCTGTTATGTGGAGATCAACATGTTCACAAAGTATCAACTGAGCGCAGTGGCAGTCGCCAGTGCCGCCGTCCTTGCCACCCTTCCAGGTACGAGTGCGGCGCAACAAACCCTGACCGTGACCTCCTGGGGCGGTGCTTACACCGTGAGCCAGGTGGAGTCGATGCACAAGCCCTTCGCGGCTTTGAAGAAGATCAACGTGGTCTCGCAAGACTACAACGGCGATCTGGCCGAGATTGCGGCCCAGGTCAAGACCGGCAACGTCAAGTGGGACCTGGTCGACGTCGAGCCGGCCGAAGCCATGAAGGGCTGCGAAGAGGGCCTGTTCGAGAAGATCGACGCCAACAAGCTGCCACCCGGCGCTGACGGCACCCCAGCCTCCAAAGATTTCGGCCCCGGCCTGATCCTGCCTTGCGCTGTCGCCAACATCACCTATGCCAACGTGGTGGCTTATGACAAGGCCAAGCTCGGCGCCAACGCACCCAAGACCCTGGAAGATTTCTTCAACTTGACCAAGTTCCCCGGCAAGCGCGGCATGCGCAGCAACCCGAGCGTGAACATGGAGTGGGCCCTGTTGGCGGACGGCGTACCCGTGGCTGACGTCTACAAGGTGCTGGGCACCCCCGCCGGCGTGGACCGCGCGTTCAAAAAACTCGACACCATCAAGAGCAGCATCGTCTGGTGGAAAGCCGGCGCCCAGCCGCCACAACTGCTGGCCTCGGGTGAAGTCGTGATGACCAGCGTGTACCACGGCCGCATCGTCGATGCCAACCAGAAGGACAAGAAAGACTTTGCCCTGGTCTGGGATGGTCAGATCCAGGTGCCCGACATGTGGGCCATCGTCAAGGGCGGCAAAAATGTCGAACTGGCGCAGGAATTCGTGCGCTTTGCCACGGGCACCCAGCCCTTGGCCGATCAGTCGAAGTACATCGCCTACGCCCCAGCCCGCACCTCGTCAGTGGCCAAGATCCCGGCCTCCAACCCGAACAAGGCCTGGCTGCCGAACGCTGGCCATGCTGGTCGCTCGATGCTGACCGATGCCAAGTTCTGGACCGACAACGGTGACGATCTGAACAAGCGCTTCAGCGCCTGGATGGCGAAGTAAACCGTGGACAAGGGCGAACAGAACGACCTGATCCGGCGCCTGCGTCAGGCAGAGTGGCGTGGCCGCCTGCGGGCCTATGCGCTGATTGCGCCCCTGTTCGTCTTTGTCGCGTTGAGCTTTTTGCTGCCGCTGGGCAGCGTCTTGCTCAACAGCGTTTACGACCCGGTCGTGCCCGACGGCCTGCCCCGCACCTTCAAGGCGCTGGCAGACTGGAACGGGCCGCGTGACCAGGTGCCGCCTGAACCGGTGTTCGCGGCCCTGGCCCTCGACCTCAAAGACGCTGCCCGCGCCGAAAAATCCGGCCCCATCGGCGGCCGTCTGAATATTGAAGAAACTGGCCTGCGCAGCGTGTTCATGCGCGCGGCCCGTCGCGTCAGCGCCCAGGAGCAGGGCCCCTGGACGCCTTTTTTTGAAAGTGCCGACCCGGCCTGGACCAAACCCGCCATCTGGGGCACCATCCGCAATCTCGCCTCGCGGGAACACACGCTGTTCTTTCTGTCGGCCGTCGACATGAAACGCCAGAGCGACGGCCAGGTGGTGCTGCAAAGCGAGGAGCAGCGCATCCACGTGACCGTTTATCTGCGCACCCTCGGGGTGGCGTTGACGGTAACCCTGGCCTGCCTGGCGCTGGGCTTCCCCATCGCCTACCTGCTGGCGCACCTGAAAGACAAGACGGCCAATATGCTGCTGATTCTGGTGCTGCTGCCGTTCTGGACCTCCTTGCTGGTGCGCACCACCGCCTGGGTGGTGGTGCTGCAAAAAGAAGGGGTGGTGAATTCGCTGCTGCAGTCCCTGGGCATCATTGCCGAGCCGCTGCCACTGATCTTCAACCGCTTTGGCGTGGTGGTGGCCATGACCCACATCCTGCTGCCATTCACCATCCTGCCCCTGTATTCGGTCATGCGCCAAATTCCGGCATCGTATGTGCGGGCGGCGCGCTCGCTCGGGGCCAGCCCGAGCCTGGCGTTCTGGCGCGTCTACCTGCCGCAGTGCGTCCCCGGCCTGAGCGCCGGTGCCCTGCTGGTGTTCATCCTGTCCCTGGGCTACTACATCACGCCCGCGCTGGTGGGCGGTGCCACCGACCAGTTGATCAGCCACTTCATCGCCGACAACATCGGGCGCTCCTTGAACTGGGGCCTGGCCTCGGCCCTGTCGAGCATTTTGCTGGTGGCCGTCCTGGCGCTGTACTGGGCCTATGACCGTGTCGCTGGCGTCAGCAATGTGAGGCTGGGCTGACATGGATTTCCCGCCCTACACCACCCCCTTGCAGCGCGCCGGCCATTGGGCCCTGTGGCTGGGATGCGGCGCCATTCTGGTGTTCCTGATTGCCCCGGTGCTGGTGGTCGTACCGCTCGCTTTCAACAACGAGCCCTACTTCAACTTCCCGGTACGTGAGTACAGCCTGCGCTGGTTCAATGACCTGTTCGGTAACCCGGTCTGGCTGGCTGCCATCCGCAACAGCCTGGTCACTGCCACGCTGGCGACACTGATCGCCACGGCACTGGGTACGCTGGCCGCAGTCGGGCTCAACCACCGCAACCTGCCGGGCCGGCGCCTGATCATGGCGCTGCTGGTGTCGCCGATGATCGTGCCGGTGGTGGTGCTGGCGGTCGGCGCCTACTTTTTCTTCTCCAAACTTGGCATTGCCAACAACCTGTTGGGCATTGTGCTGGTGCACGCCGTGCTTGGGGTACCGTTTGTGGTGATCACGGTCAGTGCCACCCTGGCCGGCTTTGACATGGGCCTGCTGCGCGCCGCACGTGGTCTGGGCGCCTCGCCCCTGCTGGCATTTCGGCGGGTGATGCTGCCCATCGTCTGGCCCGGGGTGCTGTCGGGCGCTTTGTTTGCCTTTGCCACCTCGTTTGACGAGGTCGTGGTGGTGCTGTTCCTGGGCGGGCCGGGTCAAACCACTCTGCCGCGGCAGATGTGGTCGGGCCTGCGCGAGCAGCTGTCACCCACCATCCTGGCAGCCGCCTTTGTGCTGATCATCTTCGCCGTGATCATGCTGCTGGTGCTGGAGATGCTGCGCCGCCGCAGTGCGGCGATGCGCGGCTTGGCTGAGTAAGCCGGCGCTTTAAACCTCAACCCTTTCGGCCCACCACGGCCTGATCTCGGTCATTCCCGCCCCCGATCAGGTCGAGGGCAGGCTGCTGCGGGAATCCATGAAATCCTGGATTCCCGGTCAGGCCGGGAATGACGCCGTCGGCTTCTTTACAGCGCCTCGCGCCCGGCCTTCTTGCGCTCGTGTTCTTTGAGGTAGCGCTTGCGCAGCCGGATGGACTTTGGCGTGATTTCGACCAGCTCGTCGTCGTCAATGAACTCCACACCGTACTCCAGGGTCAGCATGATCGGTGGGGTGATCTTGATGGCGTCTTCCTTGCCGCTGACGCGGAAATTGGTGAGCTGCTTGGTGCGGGTGGCATTGACCACCAGGTCGTTGTCACGGTTGTGGATGCCCACAATCATGCCCTCATACACCGGGTCATTGGGTCGCACAAACATGCGGCCACGTTCATCGAGCTTGCCCAGGGCGTAGGTGAAGATCTCACCCTCGTCCATGGAGATCAGCACGCCATTCTTGCGGCTGCCGATCTCGCCCTTGAACGCCTCATAACGGTCAAAAATATTGGCAATCAGGCCTGAGCCACGCGTCAGGTTGAGAAACTCATTGGTAAAGCCAATCAGGCCGCGCGCCGGGATGCGGTATTCCAGCCGAACACGGCCGCGGCCATCCGGCTCCATGTTCACCAGGTCGCCCTTGCGCTCGCCCAGCGCCTGCATCACGCCGCCCTGGTGCTGGTCTTCGATATCGACGGTGACCATCTCGATCGGCTCATGCTTTTCGCCGTTCACCAGCTTGTAGACCACGCGGGGTTTGGACACAGCCAGTTCATAGCCCTCACGCCGCATGTTTTCCAGCAGGATGGTCAGGTGCAATTCGCCCCGGCCCATCACCTCGAAAATGCCCTCCTCATCGGTTTCCTTCACCCGCAGGGCCACGTTGTGTTGCAGTTCCTTCTGCAGGCGGTCCCAGATTTGTCGGCTGGTGACGTACTTGCCCTCGCGCCCGGCCAATGGTGAGGTGTTGACGCAGAAGTTCATGGTCAGCGTGGGCTCATCGACCTTGAGCATGGGCAGCGGCGCCGGTTTGAGCGGGTCGGTGATGGTCACACCGATGCCGATGTCGGACAGGCCGTTGATCAGCACAATTTCACCTGGGCCAGCCTCCAGCGTTTGCACCCGCTCCAGGCCCTGAAAGGTCAGCACCTGGTTGATGCGGCCCTTGATGGTTCGGCCATCCGGGCCCTCCATCACCAGCACGTCCATGGACGGCCGGATGGTACCGGCGCTGATGCGGCCGACGCCAATGCGGCCGACAAAGGTCGAAAAATCAAGCGCCGAAATCTGCAGTTGCAGTGGTGCGGCCGGGTCGCCCTTTTGCGCCGGGACGTGGCTCAGCACGGTGTTGAACAGCGCCGACATGTCCGGCCCCCACTGTTCGCCGGGCTTGCCCTCTTCCATCGACGACCAGCCGTTGATGCCCGAGGCGTAAACCACCGGAAAATCCAACTGCTCATCGGTGGCCCCCAGCTTGTCAAACAGGTCAAACGCGGCGTTGACCACATAGTCTGGCCGGGCACCGGGCTTGTCGACCTTGTTCACCACCAGGATCGGTTTGAGGCCCAGTGCCAGCGCCTTCTTGGTCACGAAGCGGGTTTGTGGCATGGGACCTTCCTGCGCGTCGATCAGCAGCACCACGCCGTCTACCATGCTCAGCGCCCGCTCGACTTCGCCGCCAAAGTCGGCGTGGCCGGGGGTGTCGACGATGTTGATGTGTGTGCCCTGCCAGGTGACGGCGCAATTCTTGGCCAGAATCGTGATGCCGCGTTCTTTTTCAATGGCGTTGTTGTCCATCACCGTGTCGACCACTTTTTCGTGCTCGGCGAAGGTGCCGGACTGCCGCAGCAGCTGGTCAACCATCGTGGTTTTGCCATGGTCCACGTGGGCAATGATGGCGATGTTTCGGATTTGCTTGTTACTCATGGTTCACTTTCTCGTTAATCTCAATCGTTGATCCACCGGCGGACAGCGCGGCCTGCTCTGCCATTTGTCGGATGTCCAGCGGGCTCAGCAGCCGCCCTGGGATCAGCTCACCCGCCTTGATGTGCCCGGTACCCAGCAGGGTGCGAGGCGAGTCACCATAGACGGCCACCAGCGGCTCGTCGGGCCAGGCACCGCGCCGGCGCATGCCGCTGAGGAAACGCCCTGCATCCTCAGCCTGGAGTGTGACAACCGTGTGTTGCTTCAGCAGCGTGTCCACCGGGCGCAGGCAGGCCAGCCGTTGCGGGACGGTCATCGCCTCCAGCGCCGGCAGCGTGACACAGTGCGCTGCCTGAAACCCACCCGTGTCGATGCGCCGCAGGGCAGTCAGGTGCGCCCCACAGCCGAGGGCCTCGCCAATGTCTTCGGCCAGGGTACGGATGTAGGTGCCCTTGCTGCATTTTACTACTATTTTTATAGTGAACTCTTCAATACTGACGTGGCTTAGCGCCATATTTAGCGTAAAAATCGTGACGGCCCGTGGCGCCCGATCCACCTCCAGCCCAGCCCGCGCATACTCGTACAGGGCGCGCCCGTCTTTCTTGAGGGCGCTGTACATCGGCGGGGTTTGCAGGATGGCGCCGGTGAAGCGTGGCGCGATGGCGGCCACGTCCGCCGCCGTCACCCGCACCGGCCGGGTCTGGATGACGTCGCCCTCGGCATCACCGGTGCTGGTCTTGACACCGAGCCGGGCCACCGCCTCATAGGTTTTATCGGCATCGAGCTGCAGCTGGCTGAATTTGGTCGCTGCACCAAAGCACAGCGGCAGCACGCCGGTGGCCAGCGGATCGAGCGTGCCGGTATGGCCGGCTTTGTCGGCCTGCAGCAGCCATTTGGCTTTTTGAAGTGCGTTGTTGCTCGACAGGCCCAGGGGCTTGTCCAGCAAAAGCACCCCGTGCACGGGGCGCCTGGCAATCCGTGCTTGCGGCGCAGTCACGGGCTCAGTCTTCCTTGGCCCGGGATGAAACAGCCCGCGCAATCAGCGCGTTCATGTCGGCTGCCTGCTCGGTGGTGCGGTCGTAAACAAAATGCAGGGTCGGTACGGTGTGAATGTGCAAGCGCTTGAACAGGCCGGCCCGCAAAAAACCGGCAGCCTGGTTCAGCCCCTCTTCACAGGCCTTGGCGTCGCCCTGCAGCACGCTGAAAAACACCTTGGCGTGGGCGTAGTCGGGCGTGACTTCCACGCCCTGGAGGGTCACCATGCCCACACGCGGATCTTTCAACTCGCGTGCGATCAGCTCGGTCAGATCCCGCTGGATCTGATCGGCCACCCTGAAGCTGCGGTTTGGAGTGCTTGATGTCTTGCGCACGGGTCAGGCCAGCTGCATCACAGGGTACGGGCCACTTCCCGGATTTCGAAGAACTCCAGCACGTCGCCTTCCTGGATCTCGTTGTAGTTCTTGATGTTGAGGCCGCACTCAAAACCTTCCTTGACTTCACGCGCATCGTCCTTGAAGCGCTTGAGGGAGTCGAGTTCGCCCGTGAACACCACCATGTTGTTGCGCAGCAGGCGCAGGCGCGCGGCCCGCCGCACCACCCCGGCAGTGACCATGCAACCGGCAATCGAGCCGATCTTGGACACCTTGAACACTTGGCGAATCTCGGCCGTGCCGATGACCTCTTCTTTTTTCTCGGGGGTGAGCATGCCCGACATGGCCGCCTTCAACTCGTCCACGGCGTCGTAGATGATGTTGTAGTAGCGCAGGTCGACCCCGTTGTTTTCGGCGAGCTTGCGCGCACCGGCGTCAGCACGGGTGTTGAAGCCGATGATGACCGCCTTGGAGGCAATGGCCAGGTTCACATCCGACTCGCTGATGCCGCCCACTGCGGCGTACACCAGTTGCACCTTGACCTCGTCGGTGGAGAGCTTGAGCAGCGACTGCGCCAGCGCTTCCTGCGAACCCTGCACGTCGGCCTTGACGATGATGGGTACCAGCTTGACCTCGCCCGCCGTCATGTCGGTGAACATGTTCTCCAGCTTGGCAGCCTGTTGTTTGGCCAGCTTGGTGTTGCGGAACTTGCCGGCGCGGTAGGTGGCGATTTCGCGGGCACGCCGCTCATCGGACAACACCATGAACTCGTCGCCCGCTGCCGGCACCTCGGTCAAGCCCTGGATTTCGACCGGAATCGACGGCCCGGCCGACTTGATGGACTTGCCGTTCTCGTCCAGCATGGCCCGCACGCGGCCATAGGTGGAACCAGCCAGCACGATGTCACCGGCCTTGAGCGTGCCGGACTGCACCAGCACCGTGGCCACCGGCCCGCGGCCCTTGTCAAGCTCGGCCTCGATCACCAGGCCCTTGGCCATCGCTTCTACCGGCGCCCGCAATTCCAGCACCTCGGCCTGCAACAGCACCTGCTCCAGCAGGTTGTCGATGCCTTGGCCGGTTTTGGCGGAAACGGGCACGAACGGCGATTCACCGCCGAATTCTTCGGGCACAACCTCTTCGACCACCAGCTCGCTTTTGACACGCTCGGTGTTGGCGTCGGGCTTGTCGATCTTGTTGATCGCCACCACGATCGGCACCCCGGCGGCCTTGGCATGCTTGATCGCCTCACGCGTTTGCGGCATCACGCCGTCATCCGCTGCCACCACCAGGATCACGATGTCGGTCGCTTTGGCGCCGCGGGCGCGCATGGCCGTGAACGCCTCGTGGCCAGGGGTATCCAGGAAGGAAATCATGCCGCGTGGCGTCTCCACGTGGTAGGCCCCGATGTGCTGGGTGATGCCACCGGCTTCGCCCGAGGCCACCTTGGCGCGCCGGATGTAATCCAGCAGCGAGGTCTTGCCGTGGTCGACGTGCCCCATCACGGTGACGACCGGGGCCCGCGGCAGCGACTCGGACTGCTGTTGCAGTACCTCGTCGGCGGTGAAGGCTTCCGGGTCGTCCAGCGCGGCAATGATGGCCTTGTGCCCCATTTCCTCCACCACAATCATGGCGGTGTCCTGGTCCAGCGGCTGGTTGATGGTGACCATCTGACCGAGCTTCATCAGGTGCTTGATCACCTCGGACGCTTTCACAGCCATCTTGTGCGCCAGTTCGGCCACGGTGATGGTTTCCGGGACGTGGACTTCAATGACGCGCACCTCGGCCGGCGCCGATTGCATGCCATGGTCATCACGGTCGCGGTCATTGCCGGAGCGGCGACCCCGCGGTCCACCACGCCAGTTGCTTGAACGTCCGGCTCCAGCGCCGGTATCGCCACGGGTTGGAATGGCCTTTTTCTTGGTCGGGTCACCGGCCCAGCTGCTCGACAACTTGGCCGATTTGACTTCCTTGCCGGCGCCCGCTGGTGCAGCGGCACCCGGTGCGCCGGGTTTGGCGGGCTTGGCGGCAACGGTGCCGGCAGCCGGCTTGTGCAGGGTCCCCTTGAGCGCCGCAGCTTTGGCCGCCTCCGGCGAGCCTGGTTTGGGCACCGGCTTGAGCTCTTCCGGTTTCTTGACCGGCACTGCCTTCTTGGCCGGGGCGGACATCATCAGGCGGATGGCTGCAGCTTCAGCCTCAGCCTTGCGCCGTCGGTCGCCCAGATCTGCAGCACGCGCCGCGTCTTCGTCGGCCCGGGCCTTGGCTTCTGTCGCCGCCTGGTCGCGGGCTGCGCGTTCGGCGCGGGCCGACGCC
>JBEGOC010000145.1:0-3212 GCA_041182225.1 Pseudomonadota bacterium
TTTTTTAACCAACCAATCGAAAGGATATGGTTCAGTCTTTGTAGGGTAGTGAGGCAGTAAAGAGTGAGGTGATGTGAATAGGTCAGACCGGGGCGAGCTAAACCTGTATGGGGGCAAGGACTTAAAAAGTCCGTTCCAGGAGATGAGGAGCTTGTCAGCGGATATGCATCGGGGCCAGCGGGCGAGTCTGGGAAACCAGACGGACCACGCAATCAAAGCCGGATATAAGTGAGCAGCCGACTTCTTCGCAACACAACACAAATTCTTCTTGCTACCCGGGAGGCATCCATATAAGAGGCCCATGGCTGAGAGCGACATCGCACTGCAGGTTGAGGGCGCGACGTGTTACTTCGACGTGTCGCCGCCGTGGCTCACGCGTCTTCTGGAGCGTAGCCCGAAACGCACGCTGCGGGCCGTGGATGGTGTTTCTTTCGAGGTGCCGCGCGGCAAGACCCTGAGCGTGGTTGGCGAATCTGGTTGCGGCAAGTCGACGCTCGCGCGCATGGTGGTGGGTCTGCAGGCGCCGACGGCTGGAACCATGGTGTTTACACCCATCGAGAAGCCCGACGGAACACGCGCACCCCCGCGCCTGCAAATGATCTTCCAGGATCCCTATGCCAGCCTCAATCCACGTTGGCGCGTGGGGGATATCGTGGCCGAACCGATCCGTGAGCTCGGATTGATCGGGGACGAGGCGGCGATCCAGGCGCGCATTGAAGAGCTGCTGGCCACCGTCGGGCTGTCACCGTCAGACGCGTCGCGCTATCCGCATGAATTTTCGGGGGGGCAGCGCCAGCGCATTTCGATTGCCCGCGCCCTGGCCACTGAGGCGGATTTCCTGGTCTGTGACGAGCCCACGTCGGCGCTGGATGTGTCGGTTCAGGCGCAAATTCTGAACCTGATGCGCCGTCTGCAGGACCAGTTTGGGCTGACCTATCTGTTCATCAGCCACAACCTCTCGGTCGTACGACACATGTCGGACCAGATCGCAATCATGTACCTGGGCCGTTTTGTCGAGGTTGGTCCTGCCGAAGCGGTTTTTTCAGATCCACGCCATCCCTACACGCGCCTGCTGCTCGAGACCATCCCCAACGTCGAGGCTCCCCTTCGTGACCGGCGGCCGATGTCGGGCGAGGTGCCTAGCCCGATCGCGCCGCCGCCCGGTTGCCCGTTTCATCCGCGCTGTCCCATGGCAGAGCCGAGGTGCAGTGTGGAGCGACCGGTGCTGCGGGGTGATGCGCGGCTGATCGCCTGCCATTTGGTCTGACCCGGCGCATCGACCTCGATCAGGTGGCCGTCTGCCGCAGCCATCCGCGCTACCATGGCCGGTGCCTAGCGCGGCGATTCCTGGTCAGCGGCAAACCGGTACGGCGCCACCGCATGGCTGGCGGGCAGTCGGTCCTGGCCGAACAGTTTGCGGCGCAGCGTGCCGGGGGCATAGGCAGTCTTGTAGGCGCCGCGTTCCTGCAGGATGGGCACCACCAGCGCGATGAAGTCGTCAAAACACTCCGGCACCACGGTGCGCGACAGGTTGAAGCCATCCACATCGGCCTGGTCGCGCCAATTGATCAGGGTGTCGGCAATGGACTCGGCCGAACCCACCCAAGGCGCCTGGCGGCTGCCTAACGCCATCTGCGCCAGCAACTTGCGCCGCGTCCATTGCGGGCCGGCGCTGCGCGTCATGGCCTCCACGTTGGAGACGATGGCATTGCTCTGGTCGGTGACGATGGGTTCGTCCAGGTCATAGCGGGCAAAGTCGATGCCCATGGAGGCCGCAGCGTGCACCAGCGCGGCGTCCGAGCTGGCATAGCGCTGGTACTCGGCGAACTTGTCCTGCGCCTCGGCGTCGGTCCGGCCGGTGATCACCGTGGCCCCCAAAAACACCTTGATGTCCTTGCCAGCCCGGCCCTGCTGCACCGCCTGGGCCCGGAGGTCCTGCACGATCTTCTGCACCCCGGGCAGGCTCTGGCCATTCAAAAACACGCACTCGGCATGTGTGGCGGCAAAGCGCGAGCCGCGCGCCGATGAGCCGGCCTGGTACAGCACCGGCGTGCGCTGCGGCGAGGGCTCGCCCAAGTGCATCGCGTCCACCCGGTACTGCTTGCCGTGGTGGTGCGCCAGGCGCACCCGGGCCGGGTCGGCATAGATGCCGTTGGCACGGTCGTGCCGCACCGCATCGTCGGCCCAGCTGCCCTCCCACAGCTGGTAAACCAGCGCCATGTACTCGTCGGCCAGGTCATAGCGGTCATCGTGCGCCGTTTGGCCGGTCAGGCCGACAGCCCGGGCGGCGCTGTCCAAGTAGCCGGTGACGATGTTCCAGCCGATCCGGCCCTGGCTCAGGTGGTCCAGCGTGGTCATCCGGCGGGCAAACAGGTAGGGCGTCTCGTAGGTCAGGTTGGCGGTGACGCCAAAGCCCAGGTGCTGGGTGACGGCAGCCATGGCCGGCACCAGCAGCATCGGGTCGCCCACCGGCACCTGCACCGCGCTGCGCACCGCAGCGTCCGGGCTGCCGCCCAGTACGTCGTACACGCCCAGCACATCGGCCAGAAAAATACCGTCAAACAGCCCGGCCTCCAGCCTCCGGGCGTAGTCGGTCCAGTAGTGGATGTCGGTGTAGCGCGCCGACTGGTCACGCGGGTGCGTCCAAAGACCCTGCTGGATGTGGCCGACGCAGTTCATGTCGAAGGCGTTGAGGTGGATCTGTTGGGGCATGGCGCGTCGGGTGGCGGGGTTGGGCTGTGGATCGGCGTCGCCCGCTCAGGGCGCGCGCGTGGCCTTGAATTCGGCGCAATAGTCGCGCACCGGAATGGGCCCGGTCGGCCAGATCAAATCGAAGTTCGCTATGGTTTCAATAGCTGCATCCTCTTGACTGGCTTGGAGTAGCACGGTTTTTGCCTTGAAGTTTGCTGGCAGGTGCTGCGGCACGCCCAGCGCCGGCGCCACATGGCCGTGGCCGGCCAGCAGCAGCACGGTGCGGCCAGACTGCGCAGCCTCGGTGATGGTTTGGGCCATGGCGCGGTCGCGGGCGATTTGCATCCGGGTCATGGGCGCGATCTGGCTCTCGGGCAGCAGGTTGCAGTGGCCGCTGCGGATGCGCTGTTGCTGCTCGGCCAGCGCGGTGCTGGGCAGGCGTTGGTCCAGGCTGGCGTCGCCCATGGAGGCGCGCAGCGCGTCCCGGGCCAGCTTGGCGCCCAGCACCGGCACCCCGGCAC
>JBEGOC010000146.1:0-5272 GCA_041182225.1 Pseudomonadota bacterium
GCCGCTGCGCCAACCCGGCGTACAGCAGGGCCACGCCACCGGTCAGCAGCAGCATGGCCAGAGCCAGTGCACTGGCGTCGGCCAGCTTGAGCTCGTGCGCGACCAGGGTGTAGATTTCCACCTCGACCGTGGCATAGCGCTGACCACCCAGCACCAGCGCCAGCCCGAAGCCGGAAAAACAGTACAGAAACACCAGACACAGGCTCGACGCGAGCCAGGGCGCAATGGCCGGCCACTCGATCCGCCAAAAGGCGCGCCAGGGTGTGGCGCCGAGCGAGCGGGCGGCGGCCAGCTGGCGCGCGCTGACCTGCTCCAGCGCCTCGACACCCGCGCGCACCACCAGACACAGATTGAAGAACAGGTTGCCGTACAGCAGCAACCAGGGCGTGCCCTGCAAGTCCAGACCCAACACGCCGGCCAGCAGCCCCTGCGGGCCCCACAGCGCCAGCACACCGATGGCCGCCACCAGGGTGGGCACCACAAAGGGCAGCATCAGCAGGCGCAGGCTCAAAGCGCGGCCGACAAATTCAAAACGCGCCAATACCCAGGCCACCGGCAAGCCCAGCGCCAAGGCCGCCACGCAGGTGGCCGCCGCCTGCAGCACCGACCAGCCCACGCGCCAGCACAGGTAGTCATCCTGCCACATCTGCCACAGCGATGGCGCTGCCTGATCCGCACCGCCCCACCCTTCCAGCGCGAGGCGCAGCAGGGGCGCCACCAGCAACAACAGCAGCGCCGCCAGGGGCAGCGCTGCCAGCCACGCCAAGCCCCGGCCTTTCATGCCCTGCCCGGGTGGTGCGGCACCTCTGGCATTTACTTGAGCACCACCTGGGTCCAGCGGCCGACCCACTGCGCGCCCTTGTCGGCAATCGTCTCGGTGCTCAGGCTGTCATAGGTCGTGGGTTCGGGCCCATGGCGCATCACCTCGGCCCGTGGCGTGCGAGCCTCCACCGGGAACATCCACATGCTGGTCTGCAGCGCCTCCTGAACCGGGCCCGAGCGCAAGAACTCGATGAATTTGGCGGCAGCTGCGCGCTGCCCACCACCCTTGACCAAGGCCACGCCCTCGACCTGGCGGAACACACCGCCCTTGACCAACAGGTTGCCGGTGGGCGACTCGGTGATCTTGTCCTTGCTGTAAAACACCTCGGCCGCCGGACTGGTGGCATAGCTCACCACCACCGGGTATTTGCCGCCATTGCGGCTGAAGTCGGTGTAGTAGGCCTCGCTCCAGCCCTTGGTCACCTTGAGGCCGTTGGCGCGCATCTTCGCCCACCAGTCAAAGGCTTTTTCTTCGCCCAGGCCGGCGATTGTGGCCAGCAAAAAAGCGTAGCCCGGGCTGGAGGTGGCCGGGTTTTGCACCACCAGCCAGTCGCGGTAAGCGGCTTGCGTCAGGTCGTCCAGGCTCTTGGGCAGGGGCACCCCGCTTTTGGCGACCCAGGCCCTGTCGTAGTTCAGGTTGACGTAGCCGTAATCCACCGGCACCACGCCATGGCCGAGCGACAGGGGCGCCGGGCCGTGCAGGCTGGTGTTGGGGAAGGGTTCGATCACCTGCGCGGCCTGGGCCTTGAGCACCAGCGCGTTGTCGATGCCAAACACCACGTCGGCCACCGGCTGGGCCCGGGTCAGGATGAGCTTGTTGAGCATCTCGCCGGCATCGCCGCCCTTGATGAGGCTGAGTTTGACATTGGCCTGGGCCTCAAACTGCGCCAGCATGGGCTTGGGCAGCGAGAACGAGCTGTGCACCATGACGCGCAGCTCATCAGGTGCCGCTTGGGCTGTCAGAGTTGATGTCAACGCTGCTGTGAGCAGCCCCCAAGAAAAAATCCGCCTCTTCATCGCTTTGCCTTTCAATGCGCCAGCCGGGGCGCAATGAGTGGGTAAAGCCAGAATTGGCGGACCTTGCTCTTTCACGCTCCCTACGCTGGCATGACCCAGATCAGGTGTGTGGGGTATTTCTCAGTCCGCCTAGCAGCAGACACCCCCGGTGAGGCGTCAAGTATAAACGGCAATGTCCTGTCGTCCCCGGCTCGACCGGGGACCCATGACTTCGTGGATTCCCGCTCGTGGCCGGGAATGACGGGGGTCTTGGCCGGGAATGACGGACGGGCTCAGGCGGCGATGACGCTCAGGCCGCCCAGGTAAGGCTGCAGCGCCGGCGGCACGCTGATGGAGCCATCGGCATTCTGATAGTTTTCCAGCACCGCCACCAGGGTGCGGCCTACCGCGAGGCCGGAGCCGTTCAGGGTGTGCACCAGTTCGTTCTTGCCCAGGGCGTTCTTGAAACGGGCCTGCAGTCGGCGCGCCTGAAAGGCCTCGCAGTTGGAGACCGAGCTGATCTCGCGGAAGGTGTTTTGCGCGGGCAGCCAGACTTCGAGGTCATAGGTCTTGCTGGCGCCAAAACCCATGTCGCCGGTGCACAGGCTCATCACCCGGTAGGGCAGGCCCAGCTTCTTAAGGATGGCTTCGGCGTGGCCCGTCATGGCTTCCAGCGCTTCGTAGCTGCTGTCGGGGTGGACGATCTGCACCATCTCCACTTTGTCAAACTGGTGCTGTCGAATCAGGCCGCGCGTGTCGCGCCCGGCGCTGCCGGCTTCCGAGCGGAAGCAGGGCGTGTGCGCCGTCAGCCGAATCGGCAGGGCCGATTCGGGCAGCACCTCGTCGCGCACAAAATTGGTCAGCGTCACTTCACTGGTCGGGATCAGGTACAGCGCGGCGGCCTCGCCGGCTTCGCCGTCCTGCCCACCTTTCTTGGCGGCAAACAGGTCGCCTTCAAACTTGGGTAACTGGCCGGTGCCGCGCAGGGTATCGGCGTTGACGATGTAGGGCGTGTAACACTCGGTGTAGCCATGCTGCTGGGTGTGCACGTCCAACATGAACTGCGCCAGGGCCCGGTGCAAGCGGGCGATCGGGCCCTTCATCACGGTGAAGCGGGCACCGCTGAGCTTGACGCCCAGACCAAAGTCAAGCCCCAGCGGCTCTCCCAGGTCCACATGGTCTTTGACGGGAAAATCAAAGGTTTTGGGCGTGCCCCAGCTGCGCACCGCCACATTGCCCTGCTCGTCCTCACCCACCGGCACGCTCTCGTGCGGCAGATTGGGCACCGCCAGCAGCAGACTTTGCAGTTCGGCCTGCAGTGCTTCCAGCCGCTTGGCCGAAGCCTCCAGCTCGTCCTTGATGCCGGCCACCGCGGCCATCGCCGCATCCGCCTCGGCCTGGCCGGCGGCGCCGCGCGCCTTGAACTGGCCGATCTGCTTGCTCAGGGTGTTGCGCTGGCTCTGCAGCTCCTCAGTGCGCATCTGGATGGTCTTGCGCTCGGCTTCGAGCCGGCTGAAGGCCTCCACGTCCAGAAAGGCTTGTGGTTTTTTACGGGTTTCCAGCCGGGCCACGGCGCCGGCCAGGTCTTTGCGGAGTAGGGTGATGTCGAGCATGGGCCAATTGTAGGTTTTCAGTCTGGCGTGGCGTTCAGCGACGCCGGGTCGAGGTTGGCGCCGCACAGAATCAGGCACACCGTCTCATCCGGCCGTGGCACATAGGCCCCGGTCTGCAACGCAGCCAGGCCCAGTGCGGCCGCCGGCTCCACCGCCAGCTTGAGCTCTTGCCACAGCCACAGCTGGGCGGCGCGGATGGCGGCGTCAGGCAGCAGCAGCGCGTCTTTGACGTGGCGCTGGGTCACGCGCCAGGCAATGTCGCCGATGCGTTTGGCGCCCAACGAATCCGCCGCCACACCACTCACCGCCACATCCACCGGCATGCCGGCGGCGCGCGCATGCGCCAGCGTGGGCGCTAATTCAGGCTCCAGCGCCAGCACCCGGGCCCGCTCGCCAAACCAAGACGCCACGCCGCCGATCAGGCCGCCGCCGCCCACACTGACCAGCACGCTGTCGGGCAAGCCGGCCTGAGCCTCGATCTCGGCCCCCAGCGTGGCGGCACCCGCCACCACCTCGCCCTGGTCGCAGGCGTGCATCAGCAGCGCACCGCTGACCTGCAGGCGCGCCAAGCAGGCGTCAAAGGCCTGGGCATAACCCTCACCGGCCACGGTCACGGCCGCACCCAGCTGGCGCAGCCTCTCGCGCTTGGCCAGGCTGGAGACGGCCGAGACAAACACCTCGCACGGCACCCCCAGCGCCTGTGCCGCCGCCGCTGCGGCAATGCCGGCGTTGCCGCCCGAGGCGATGACCACGCCAGCGGCCGGAATCGGGTGGGCCAGCATGCGGTTGAGCATGCCGCGCGCCTTGAAACTGCCGCCCACCTGCAGGTGCTCCAGCTTGAGCCAGACCTGGGCGCAGTCCAGGCCGAGCGTGCGGCCGCTCAGCTGCCACAGCGGCGTTTGACGCAAAAAGTGCCGCCAGCCCCTGTCCAATCTGCTTAGTGCGCTATCCATATCGGAGCGATCGATGTCAGCTTGGGTCATGGAGTGGGCCTGCGGTCAGGGTTCGGTCTCGGCCGCGGCGTCGGGCTTGAGACCCTTGGGCAACGGGAACTTGATGGTTTCCTGGATGCCGTCCATCTTGCGCACCGACACCGCGCCCAGCGCCTTGATGCGGTCGATCACCTCGCGCACCAGGATCTCGGGCGCCGAGGCACCGGCGGTCAGGCCGACGCGCTGGCGGCCGTTAAACCAGTCGGCCTGCAGCTCATCGGCGCTGTCGACCATGTAACTCTCGGTGCCGAGTTTGCGCGCCACCTCCCGCAGCCGGTTGCTGTTGGAGCTAGTCGGGCTGCCCACCACGATCACCACGTCCACCTGCGGACTCATGAGCTTGACCGCGTCCTGCCGGTTCTGGGTGGCGTAGCAGATATCCTGCTGCTTGGGCTCGCGCACCTGCGGAAAACGGGCCTTGACGGCAGCGGCAATGGCGGCGGCGTCGTCCATGCTGAGCGTGGTTTGCGTCACCAGCGCCAACCGCACCGTCTGGGCCGGCTGCACCCGCGCCACATCGGCCACGTCTTCCACCAGGTGGATGCCGCTGTCGAGCTGGCCCATGGTGCCTTCCACCTCGGGGTGACCCTTGTGGCCGATCATGATGAACTCGAAGCCTTCCTTGTGCAGCTTGGCCACTTCCACATGCACCTTGGTCACCAGCGGGCAGGTGGCGTCAAAAATGCGAAAGCCGCGCGCCGCTGCCTCGTCCTGCACCGCCCGACTGACACCGTGGGCTGAAAACACCAGCGTGGCGCCCAGCGGCACGTCGTCAAGGTCTTCGATGAAGATCGCGCCCTTGGTTTTGAGGTCGTTCACCACATAGGTGTTGTGCACAATCTCATGGCG
>JBEGOC010000147.1:0-5584 GCA_041182225.1 Pseudomonadota bacterium
GCACTCAGGCCACCGGCTTCCTCCGGTTCGGCCAGACCACTGACGCTCTTTTCTTCTTCCTCGGGCACGCCGGTGGCGGCGGCACCCATGGCCACCACCCCTTCAGCCGCCTCTTCCACCACTGGCGCCGTCACCTTGAAATAAACAGCGCCCATGATCAGCGCCACTGCCAGTGCCGGCAAGACCGCGATCCCCAGGTGGCTGAGCAGGCTGCGCAGCGGCACGGCGCTGTTGCGCTTGCCCTTGATGGCACCCATCAAGCCCGGCAGCACCCGCGGACTCACGCTGGCCGATACGATTTCAGCGAACTCCGGCAAGGGCACGCGCCGGTCTTCGGCCGACATGGGCGGCGCCAGATGGGGCTTGAACTTGGCCAGCACCACCACGTACAAGACATACAGGGTGGCCAGCATGATGCCCGGGAAAAAAGCCCCGGCATACAGCTTGACCACCGACACGCCGGCGGTGGCGCCATAGACGATCAGCATCACCGACGGCGGAATCAGGATGCCCAGGCAGCCGCCAGCCGTGATGGCGCCGGCCGACAACTGCACGCTGTAGCCCGCCCGCAGCATCGCTGGCAAGGCCAGCAGCCCCATCAGCGTGACCACCGCCCCCACAATGCCGGTCGCTGTGGCAAAAATGGCGCAAGTGATGATGGTGGCCACCGCCAGCGAGCCGGGCACCCGTGCTGTTGCCAGGTGCATGCTCTTGAACAGCTTTTCAATCAGGTTGGCGCGCTCGATCAGGTAGCCCATGAAGACGAACAGCGGAATGGAGATCAGCACGTCATTCGACATCACCGAGTAGGTGCGCTGCACCATCAGGTCCAGCGTCTGCTGCACCGCCAGCCCCGGGTTCTGGCTGCGGTAGGCGATCCAGGCAAACACCATGCCCATCCCCATCAGGGTGAAGGCGGTCGGAAACCCGAGCATGATGGCGACCACCACCAGCGCCAGCATCAACAGGCCCAGGTGGCCGTTGGTCATTTGAGACGGCGCCGGCAGCAGCACAAAGGCGGCCAGCACCACGGCGGCCATGATGGTCAGGCCGAACCAGACTTCTTTTCTCATTTGTGGTTCCCCGGTGCGGCCGGCTGGAGCGCGCCCAGCTTGGCGATGTCTTCGTCTTTCACGTGCACCATTTCTTTCAGCTTCTCCACATCGACTTCTTCCACGTCCTGGCCGCGCGAGGGCCATTCACCCTGCTGCAAACACACAATGCAACGCACGATTTCGACCAGCCCCTGGGCCAGCAGAATAGTGCCGGCGATCGGGATGATGGTTTTGAACGGGTAGACCGGCGGCCCGTTGGCCGTGATGTTGGAGTGCTCATTGATCGCCCAGGATTCTGCGGCGAAGTTGTAGCCGGCCCAGGCCATGGCCACCACCCCGGGAATGAAAAACAGGATGTACAGCGCCAGATCGAGCCCGGCCTGCAGGCGGGGCGGAAAAAACCCATACAAGACATCGCCACGCACATGGCCGTTTTTGGACAGGGTGTAGGCCCCCGCCATCATGAACACCGAGCCGTACAGCATGCTCATCACATCGAAGGCCCAGGGGTGCGGGTTGTCCAGCGCATAGCGCGAGAACACCTCCCAGCCGATCAGCAGGGTGAGGACGACGATCAGCCATGAAAACGCCTGCCCGATCACGGTGCTAAGCTTGTCGATGGCAAGTAAGAGTTTTTGCATGGGTGCTTACACAAAAAAATCAGCCATCCGAAGCAGGCCCGGATGGCTGACAGTTCCAACCGTGAAAAAATCAGGCTTTCTTCGGGGCGGCCTTTTTGTCGCCAAAGAAATGGTTCACTGCCATGCGACGGCTCACATAGGTGTCCTGATCCCACTTGACCGCGCGTGCAGCAAATGCCTTCTGCGACTCCACGACCTCCTTGAACAGCGGGTTTTCCGCTGATTTTTTCTCAAGAATGGCATCCCACAGCTTGAGCTGGGTCTGCAAAATGCTGTCTGGCGTCTTGTAGAACTTGACCTTGTCCTTGGTCTGCAGCTCGATGTAGTCCTTGGAGTAGCGGTCGATCGCCTTCCAGGACATCTCGGCCGAGGCCGCCTCGGTGGCGCCGGCGATGATGGCCTTCATCTTGGCCGGCAGCGCGTCATACTTGGTCTTGTTGAACATGATCTCGAAGGTCTCTGCGCTCTGGTGGTAGCTTTGCAGCATGCACACTTTGGACACATCGGGGAAACCCAGCAGCCGGTCTGACGTGGCGTTGTTGAACTCGGCGCCGTCGAGCAGGCCGCGGTCCATGGCCGGCACGATCTCACCGCCGGGCAGGGCATTGACGGCCGCACCCATGGCGGTGAACAGGTCAATGGCCAGGCCGTTGGTGCGGAACTTGAGGCCCTTGAAATCTTCGGCCTTGGTAATCGGCTTTTTGAACCAGCCCAGGGGCTGGGTTGCCATCGGACCATACAGGAATGACTGCACGTTGCCGCCAATCGAGGCGTAGAGCTTGGCCAGCAGCTCGGCGCCGCCGCCGAATTTGTGCCAGGACAGTATCATGTTGGCATCCATGCCGAAAGCGGGGCCGGAATTCCAGAGTGCCAGGGCATTTTGCTTGCCGTAGTGGTAGCCCAGCACGCCGTGGCCGCCGTCGAGCGTGCCTTTGGACACCGCCTCCAGCAAACCAAAGGCTGGCACCACGGCGCCCGCCGGCAGCACTTCAATCTTGAGGTCGCCACCGGTCATGTCATTGACCTTCTTGGCGTAATCCTGTGCATACTCATGAAAAATGTCTTTGGCCGGCCAGGTACTCTGCCAGCGCATGGAAATCGGGCCAGTTTGCGCTTTGGCGATCATGGGGGCCGACAGGGCGCCAGCGGCAACCGCGACGCCCTTGAGCAGGCTGCGACGACGGGGGGTAGTGCTATCAGTCAAGTGCTTCTCCAGAGTTATGAAACAGCCACACAAACGACAATCTGTCGCTAAAAGCAAATTATCAGACCACACCGGCAATCGCGCCTAGGTACAAACCACGAGATGCGTCATGATTTTTTTCAGGCGGATGCATAATTTATTTCAATTCCAACCCCATTCCGAAGGCACTCATGACACCCCTGCAACTGTTCGATGCGGCCTCCAGCAGCTACACCTATGTGTTGTTTGACGACAGCACGCGCGAAGCCCTCATCATCGACCCGGTGGACGAGCAGATCGAGCGCGACTTGGCCGTGCTGCGTGAGCACGGCCTGAAACTGCTCTGGACGGTAGAGACCCATGCCCACGCCGACCACATCACCAGCGCGGCGCAATTGGCCGAGTTGGCCGGCGCCCGCACCGCCGCGCCCATCGGCTGCAGCATCCATACCGCTGCCGTTCAGCTCAAGCATGGCGATGTGCTGCGCTTCGGCCAGGAACAGGTGACCGCGCTGCACACACCCGGCCACACCGCCGGCAGCATGAGCTTCCTGTGGCGCAACCATGTCTTCACTGGCGACACCCTGCTGATCAACGGCTGTGGCCGCACCGATTTCCAATCCGGCAGCCCGGAGGCGCTCTACTACAGCCTGACGCAGGTGTTGTTTGCCCTGCCCAATGCCACCACGGTCTGGCCCGGTCACGATTACCAGGGTCGCACGCACACCACCATTGGCAACGAAAAACTGAGCAACCCGCGCATCGCGGGCAAGTCGCTGGCCGAGTTCCGCGCCATCATGGAAGGCCTGCAGCTACCGCGCCCCAAACGCATTGACGAGGCGCTACCCGCCAATTTGAGTTCTGGCCAGCGGCATGACGCCAGCAGCAGCGTGCCGGTGCAAGAGCGTCCGGCCGCTGATTACGCTGGCGATGTCTCACCGCAGCTGGCCCACCGCTGGTGGAGCGCCGGCGAGGCCGTGCTGGTCGACGTGCGCACCGATGCCGAACGCGAATGGGTGGGCTTTGTACCGGGCGCGGTGCCGCTGGCCTGGAAGCAATGGCCCGGCATGGCCTTCAACCCCGACTTTGACGCTGGCCTGCTGGCTGCGGTGCCGGCCGGCAAAAAGGTGGTGCTGCTGTGCCGCAGCGGTGTGCGCTCCATCGCGGCCGCCAAGCGCGCCACCGAACTCGGGTTGCAGGCCTACAACATCCTCGAAGGCTTCGAGGGCGACCCCGACGACCACGCCCACCGCGGCCAACGCGGCGGCTGGCGCCACCACGGCTTGCCCTGGCGCCAGAATTGAGTTTGTCGATAATGGCGCCATGACCTTTTTGGCCGTCGACGTCGGCAACACCCGCCTCAAGTGGGCGCTCTACCCCCATCCCCATGTCGGCGCACGGCCGCTGGCGCATGGCGCCGAGTTCCTGGAGCAGGTCGACAAGCTGGCTGAAGGCCCCTGGGCCAAGCTGGCGGCGCCGCAGCACATGCTGGGTTGCATCGTGGCTGGCGACGCCGTCAAACACCGGGTGCAGGAGCAGATGGAGCTGTGGGATGTGGCACCCCAATGGGTGGTGGCCAGCGCGGCTGAAGCTGGGCTGGTCAATGGCTACGACCACCCGGCCCGGCTGGGCGCCGACCGCTGGGTGGCCATGATCGGTGCCTGGCACCGCCTCTTGGGTCAGGGCCCGGCGCGGCCGCTGGTGGTGGTGATGGTCGGCACCGCCGTCACGGTGGATGCCATAGACGCGCACGGCAAATTTCTGGGCGGCCTGATCCTGCCCGGCCACGGCATCATGCTGCGCGCGCTGGAGTCCGGCACGGCCGGCCTGCATGTCCCCACCGGCGAGGTTCGCGCCTTTCCCACCAACACCAGCGATGCCCTGACCAGCGGCGGCACCTACGCCATTGCCGGCGCCGTGGCCCGGATGGTGGAGCACCTGCGCGCCCACAGCGGCACCGAGCCGCACTGTGTCATGACCGGTGGCGCCGGCTGGAAAATGGCGCCCAGCATGAACCTGCCGGTGGAACTGGTCGACAACCTGATCTTTGACGGCCTGCTGGAAATGGCCGGGCGCCGTTTGGGCGCTTGACTCAGGCAGCCAGCCCAGCCGCCGCCTGACTCAACACCTGACGCGCCTGACACAAAATCTGGGCTTTCCAGACCGGGGTATTGGTAAAGAAGGCGTCTTTCACCTGCTGGTGGATTTGCGCGGCCAGCGCCGCTGGCGCCTGCGGGTGCTGGTGCAGCCAGTGGTCAGCGCGCAGCGCCTGCAGCATGTCGGCAATCGGCAGGGTGCCGTATTCCAGCGCCAGCCCGGTGTACTCGGCCTGCGGGCACTCCTGGTAGGCGGCGACCCACATCAGGCCGGTGAGAAAGGCCGAGCTGGATGAGCCGTCATAAATCGAGGTGACGGGCGTGGCGCCATCACCCCCCCACCATCGGCGGGCGCGGGCCAGCGCGGCGGCGTCGTCCCGGCAGGCAAAAATGCGCTCGCCCACGCCGCTGGGCCCTAAGCCGGTGTGCAAATCAACCCAGGCCAGTCGGCAGGCTGCTTGGGCATGGTCTCGCAAAATCTGCCGGATGGTCTGGTTGCTCCAGGTGGGTGCGGTGCCGCCGTAAAACAGGCCGTCGGCAAACTCATGTTGGCCGCGGGTGATGGCGCCCTGGAAGGCGACCATGCCATGGCTGGCGATGTAGGCAGCC
>JBEGOC010000148.1:0-2526 GCA_041182225.1 Pseudomonadota bacterium
TGTGCTGCAGCGGCTCGGCGGCAGCGGTCGCGCCACCGACTTCAGCCCCGAGCAGGATGCCCGACAAAAAGTCGGGCAAGGCCTCGGGAGTCACCCGGCCCATCAGGCCAGCGGTGCGCGCAGCAAACAGGGTGTGGGGCAACTCAGCGTGGCCGCGCAGGCCCAGCCGAACCCCGGCGGCAAAGGCGTCGTGCTGCAGCGCGATCGGCTCGGCACCGAAGGCCATCAGCCGGCCCAGAATGCTGTACTGGGTCAGCAGGCCATACAGCTCGCCCGTCATGTAGGTCTTGAAGTGGCAGATCGCGCCACCCTCGCCCAGCCAGGCCCACTTGCTGTGGGTGCCCGGCAGCACGCAGCAGCTGTGCGCCGGCAGGTCAGCGCCCCAGATTTGGGTTTCTTCGCCGCGCATCACATCAAACTCACCGGCACTGTCCAGGCAGCGCAGGCCCGGCACAATGTGCAGCAGGCGCTCGGGCCCAACATCGGGCAGAGGCACAGAGACCGTGATGAGCTGCCTAGCGGCCTGCGCCAGGCTGGTCGGCGCGTCCAGGTAGGGCGCCTCCCGCCAGCCCTGGCGGCTGCCGATCATGCCGCTGGCCATCAGCGGGCAGGTGGTCTGCGCCAGCCAGTCCGCGCACAGCGCCAGCAGGGCCTGGGCAAATTGGCCATCCTTGACCGCCATCACGCCACCTGGGGCGCTGCGCGTCTCCAGCGCTTGGCCACGGGCACCCAGCAGGCTGGCGCGCAGGTTGGAGGTGCCCCAGTCGAGGGCGATCAGGTGTGCGGTCATGTGGCGTCCTGTGGCGGTTTTGAAGTTAATCCGGTGAGATTGTCCATGAGCACAGACACCGTTGGGCGCAGGGTAATTTCGCATCGATTGGAACAGGCATCCAGCCGCTAGCGATTACCTGCGGGGCTCGAGTCTGCATGTCGGGCCAACCAAGCGGGTTAGCTTGGGCCTCCATAACGATTCCATCGCACGACCCGCTCGTAGCGACCCTGACCGCCCTGCTGTCTGTCCAAATCGGCGCCGCCCCGGCAAAAACACGCTTGGCGCAAGTTGGCCCGGAGAGCGTTGTGTCCTTACGGCTCGGCATGGCAGCGGTCATTTTGGTCATTTGGAACAGCGGCTAAACCGATGTTTGCGGCGGTTTCTCACGCGCCGCCCTTGAAAACCGGCGAAAAACCCGTATCATTAGCACTCGTAGGTGTTGAGTGCTAACAGTTTGACTGCGGCATCAACACCTCAAGTTAATGAGTGCCAACTTATTCTGGTTGATGCTTGTGATTTTCAACCCCTGTTTCAATAACTCAAGGAGCTTTCATGAAACTTCGCCCCCTGCACGATCGCGTGATCGTCAAACGTGTCGAGAACGAAACCAAAACCGCCTCCGGCATCGTCATTCCTGACAGCGCCGCAGAAAAGCCCGATCAGGGCGAAGTGCTGGCGGTTGGCCCCGGCAAGAAGAACGACAAGGGTGAGATCAGCCCCATGGCCGTGAAGGTCGGTGACCGCGTGCTGTTCGGCAAATACAGCGGCCAGACCGTCAAGGTCGGTGGCGACGAGCTCCTGGTCATGAAAGAAGACGACCTGTTTGCTGTGGTCGAAAAGTAATTAACCAACGAATTCTGGAGATATCAACATGGCAGCTAAAGAAGTAAGTTTTGGTGGCGAAGCCCGTCACCGCATGGTCGAAGGTGTGAACATTCTCGCCAACGCCGTCAAGGTCACCCTGGGCCCGAAAGGCCGCAATGTGGTGCTGGAGCGCTCGTTCGGCGCCCCCACGGTCACCAAGGACGGTGTGTCCGTGGCCAAGGAAATCGAACTCAAGGACAAGCTGCAGAACATGGGTGCGCAGATGGTCAAGGAAGTGGCTTCCAAGACCTCTGACATCGCTGGCGACGGCACCACCACCGCCACCGTGCTGGCCCAGGCCATCGTGCGCGAAGGCATGAAGTATGTGGCCGCCGGCATGAACCCGATGGACCTCACGCGCGGCATCGACAAGGCCGTCGTGGCCCTGACCGATGAGCTGAAGAAGGCCTCCAAGCCCACGACCACCAGCAAGGAAATCAGCCAGGTCGGCTCGATCTCCGCGAACTCCGACGAGTCCATCGGCACCATCATCGCCAACGCGATGGACAAGGTGGGCAAGGAAGGCGTCATCACCGTTGAAGACGGCAAGAGCCTGAACAACGAGTTGGACGTCGTCGAAGGCATGCAGTTCGACCGCGGCTACCTGTCGCCCTACTTCATCAACAACCCCGAGAAGCAGAGCGCCATCCTCGAGAACCCGTTCGTTCTGCTCTTCGACAAGAAGATCAGCAACATCCGTGACCTGCTGCCCACGCTGGAGCAGGTGGCCAAGGCTGGCCGTCCGCTGCTGATCATCGCCGAAGAAGTGGAAGGCGAGGCCCTGGCCACGCTGGTGGTCAACACCATCCGCGGCATCCTGAAGGTGTGCGCCGTCAAGGCCCCGGGCTTCGGTGACCGTCGCAAGGCCATGCTGGAAGACATCGCCATCC
>JBEGOC010000149.1:0-32178 GCA_041182225.1 Pseudomonadota bacterium
GTCCAGCGTGCTGTTGGCACCACGCTGGACCCAATCCAGCATCGCGGCCTGGCTCAGCTGCATGGCCCAGCGGCCGGGCAGGGCGGGGTCTTGTATGCCCAGCTGGGCCTGTGCTACCTGCACTTGCCAATGGCCCTCGGCCAGCAGCGCGGCACGGCCGCGGGTTTGCACCTGAAGGCGTTGCTCGTCCCGCAGCGACAGCGCCTGCGCATTGAAGGCCAGCGCATCAAGGCGGCCGCTCAGGTCGGCCTGCAGGTCGCGCAGCTGCCAGCTTGATCCGCCCGCGCCTCCTCCCGGCAAATCGAGCCGTGGCGAGCGAAGGGCCAGGGTCAGCTGCAGATCGCGCTCAAAGTTCTGCCAGCCACCCTGCCACTGGCCGTCGAGTTGGAGTTCGCCACCGCGCGGCAGGTAGGCCGCGGTGCCAGCCATGCCCGGCCACTGGCTCAGCCAGCGCGCTGCCGAGGCGGCCTCGGTGATGTTGAGCTTGATGTCGCCCCCACCAGTACCGCTGGTCAGCGTGCCGTTGAGCTGTGCGGTGCCGCCGGGCAGGGTGAGGTTGAGCCGACCTTCGGCAGCGCGGCTTTGCGTGTCCAGGGCCAGTTGGCCGCCAAGGCGCGCCCCATCGGTCTGCAGGTCGAGCCGGTCCAGTTGCAGGCGTGGCGTGCGCCAGTGGCCGTCAAGGCCGATGGCCTTGAGGCGCTGGCCGATTTGCGCCAGCGGGTTCTGACCTGCCGAGAAACCGGCGCGCGTCTGCAGGTTCGCGCTGAAGCTCCAACCAGCGCCGGATTGGCTGGCCGTGAGTTCGCCGTCGAGGTTGGCGGCTGGCAGTTGCGAGTGCAGCGCCCGCGGGTTGATGTTGCGCAAGGTGGCCGAGCCTTGCCAGACGGGGCTTTCGCTCTGGCCCGACTTGGCGATGTAGCTGCCGCGCCCTTCGATGCGGCCGCCAGCGCTGCTGGCCAGCACCGATTCAATGAGCCAGCTGCCATCGCGGTACAGCAGGGCGGCCTGCAACTGGTCAATAGGCAAGCCCTGCCGGTCGAGGCTGGCGCTCTGCCGGTTGTCCAGCTTGACATCGGCGCGCCAGCCCGGTCCGCTGGGCGCTACCGTGGCCTGCCCGCTGCTCAGGGTGTGTGGTGCCTGCGGCCACAGCGCAGCCAGGTCCAGGCCCTGCCAGTTGGCCGTGGCGCTGACCACGGGCTGCGCTTGCCAGGGCCGCAGCCGCGCCTGTACGTCTGCTTGCACCGGGCTGCGCTGGCCACCGCTGCCGGCACTGGGTTGCAGTCGGGCCCGCAACTGCACTTCGGCGTCGGTCCCTGCCAACACGCCGTCCAGGCTGGCCTGCGCTTGCAGGTTCATCAGTTGGGTGATGCTGGGCACGCGCGTCTGCACCGTGCCCGAGACCGTCAGACTGAGGGCCTGCGGGGCCCGCGCCTGCATGCGGCCCTGGACCTGATAGGTTCCAGATGAAATCCGGACTTCACCCTTATCCCGACTATGTTCTTCACTATTAAAAACAAAGCGTCCGGCGAGCTGCCGCAGCTGCAGTGGCGCGGTGCCCTGCCAGTCCAGTTCAGTCACCGCGACCTGGGCCGTCACCCGCAGCGGTAGGCTCAGGTCGCCCGGGGGCCGGGCCGGGCTGGGCGGACGGCGGTCTTCCACCACCACGCGCCTGGCCGCCAGCCGGCTCAGGCGCAGCTCACGCTGCAACAGCCCGCGCCAGTCCCAGGCCACAGTCACATCGGTGGCTTCAACGACAAAACCCAGGCCTTGCCAGTGCAGCCGGCCGATCTGACCTCCGTCGCGCAGAGAACCACCGACCGCGCTGACCACAGCCGTCTGACCTGCTGGCAACTGCGGCAGGGCGTAGTGCAAGGCGGTCGCCAGGGACCCGGTACTGCCACTCCAGATCCAGAACGAGACTGCCAGCCCCAGCAGCCCCATGAGGCAGGTGGCGACCAGGCGCCAAATCAGCCCCAACAGCCGGATCAAAATGAAAACCCCACGTTCAGGTGCAGCCGCCATTGTTCGAGCGCCACGCCATAGGCCAGGTCCAGCTGCAGCGGGCCGACCGGGCTTTTCCAGCGCAGCCCCGCACCCACGCCGACCTTGGCGCGCAGCTCGGCCGGCGCGTCGGCGACGGCACCGGCGTCCACAAACAGGGCACCTTCCCAATCGTTGGAGCCGCGCACGCTGATCGGGCGCTGCCATTCCAGGCTGCCCGAGGCCAGGTAGCGTCCGGGCCCGGTCTGCCCATTGCTCAAGGTAACACCGATGTCATGGTACGCGTAGCCGCGCACCGTCTTGTCGCCGCCAGTCAGGAACAGCTGGGTGCTGGGCAGCACGGCATTGGCATCGGCCAGCAGCGCGCCGGTTTCGGCGCGCAGCGCCAGTCGTCCGCCGGACCGCTGGCTGCTGCCCAGCCAATCGCCCAGGGGCAGAACGGCCAGCCCACGCGCCAGGACCCGGGCAAAGGGTTGGCGTTCTGCACCCAGTGTGCTGCCACCACCGAGTTCCACGCCCAGGCCCCAGCCACTCACCGGCGCCGGCAGGCCCTGCAGGTGGCGCACGACAAACGCGTAGTTGGCGCTCACCGCCTGGGCGATCACCAACTCCTTGCCGTCGCTGGCGATGGTGTCAGCGCGGTCATACTGCAGGTAGTAGTTGCGGTCAATCTGTTCGCTGGCCTGGCTGCGCCCGAAGCGCAGGCGCTGGCTCGTGGCGTCAAAGCTGCCGGAATGCTGGGTTTGCAGCAGCGCACCCGCGATCCAGCGCGTCTGCTGGTCATCAGGCGGTGAGCTCAGGTCGGAGCCGATGGAACGGGTTTCCCGGTCCAGTGACAATTTGGAGACAGCGCGCCAGCCCAGCACGGGTGACTGGTGGTGGGTGTGCTCGGCCGACAGGCGCGCACCACCGTCGGTGCTGGCGCCGATGCCCAGCACCAGTTTCTGCAGCTGAGATTCGCGCAGTTGCACCCGCACCGGGGCAGCCGCCGGGTCGCCCGAGGTGTCGAGCGAGAGAAACACCGAGTCAAAGTAGCCGCTGTCGGCCAGCCGCTGTTGTGCCTCCATCAGCGGCGTCAGGGCATAGTCGCTGCCAGGCGCCAGGTGCGCCAGTCGCTGCACCAGGCTGGCCGGGTGGCGTTGCAGGCCTTCGATGCGCAGCTCGCCCAGGCGGTAGGCGGGGCCGGAGTCGAGCGTGACCATCAGCTCGGCGCGGCCAGTTTCGGCATCCACGTCGGCGGTGCTGCTGGCCAGCTGCCCACCCGGGAAGCGCTGGCTGGTCAGCTGCCGTATCGCCTGCAGCTTGGCCGCGTCCCAGGCGGCCTGGGTAAAGCGCATCCCTTGACGCAGCGACCAACTGGTCTCGATCTGCTGCCGTTGCGCCTGGGCGGTCGCGTCGGTGCTGATGGCACCGGCGAACACGATGCGAACGCCGGCGACCGTGGTTGGCGAGCCCGGCCTCACCACCAGCTTCACCACCCTTGGTTCACCAGGCGCGCTGGGGACCCGCGTCAGGCTGACCTCTGGTGCGAAGTAGCCCAGCGTGGCTGCCAGTTTTCGCGCGTCGATCTCAGCGGCAGCCATCAGGCGCAGCAGCTCAGCCTCACCGAGATCGGTCAGCTCCCGGTAGCGCTGCAGCTCCAGATGACGCGCCAGCAACTCGTTCAGGTCGGGCGGCGCCTGGATATCCAGCGTGAAAGCGACGCCGGGGTCGGGGGGTGCAGCGTCCAGTGTCGGCGCCGGCTGCGCGGCCGAGTGCATGGGCGTCAAGAACAGCAGGGTGAACGCCAGCAGTACCGGCAGAAAAAAAATGGCGCGAGACCTGAACATGCGGTTATTGTCCGAGCGCGCAGCGTACGGTGACACGATCTGGCTCAGTCGCCATTCATCACTTGGTCAACAGGCGCATCGCCTCTTCCAGGCCGCGCAGCGTGAGCGGGTACATGCGCTGGCTCATGATCTGCTGCATCACGCTGATGCTTTGGCGGTATTGCCAGACGCCCTGCGGCTCGGGGTTGATCCAGGCAAACTTGGGGAAGGCCCGGGTCAGGCGTTGCAGCCATTCGACACCGGCTTCCTCATTGTTGTATTCCACGCTGCCGCCAGGCTGCAGGATCTCGTAGGGGCTCATGGTGGCGTCGCCGACAAAGATCAGCTTGTAATCCTTGTTGTACTTGCGGATGATGTCCAGCGTCGGGAATTTTTCGCTGAAGCGGCGCCGGTTGTTTTTCCACATGAAGTCATAGACGCAGTTGTGGAAGTAATAAAACTCCAGGTGCTTGAACTCGGTCTTGGCCGCCGAAAACAGCTCCTCCACCCGGGCAATGTGCTCATCCATGGTGCCGCCCACATCCATCAGCAGCAGCACCTTGACGTTGTTGTGGCGCTCCGGCACCATTTTGATATCGAGGTAGCCGGCGTTGGCGGCGGTCGAGCGGATGGTGTCGTCCAGATCCAGTTCTTCTTCGTGGCCCTCGCGGGCGAACTTGCGCAGCCGGCGCAGCGCCACCTTGATGTTGCGTGTGCCGAGCTCCTGGGTGTCGTCGTAATCCTTGTAGGCGCGCTGGTCCCAGACCTTGACCGCACTCTTGTTGCGGCCCTTGTCCTGCCCGATGCGAATGCCCTGCGGGTTGTGTCCGAAAGCGCCAAACGGGCTGGTGCCGCCGGTGCCGATCCACTTGCTGCCGCCCTCGTGGCGTTCTTTCTGTTCTTCAAAGCGCTTTTTCAGCGTCTCCATGAGCTCGTCCCAGCCCATTTTTTCAATTTTGGCCAATTCTTCGGGGCTCAGGTTGAGCTCGAGGTTCTTGCGCAGCCACTCCAGCGGGATATCCCGGGTGAAGTCAGCCACCGTTTCGACGCCCTTGAAATAGGCGGCAAAGGCGCGATCGAATTTGTCGTAGTGCTTCTCGTCCTTCACCAGGGTGGTGCGGCTCAGGTGGTAAAAGTCGTCGATCTGGTAGCCACTCTCCGGCCGCTCATCGCCGGCGATGGCGGCGTGCGGCCCGACCACGCCTTTTTTCAGGGCCTCGAGCAGCGTCAGGTATTCCTTGACCGAAACCGGTAGCTTGGCCGAGCGCAGGGTGTAAAAAAAATCGATCAGCATGGCAAGCTTTCGATGGGTTCAAACACCGGCCGCCGGGCGGGGCCGGGTCAATTGGTGCTGCAGGTGGGCCCGCACCGTGGGCCATTCGCCAGCGGTGATGCTGTAGACGCAGGTATCGCGCAGGCTGCCGGTGGCAGCAGGGTGCGGGTTCAGCTGATGGCTGCGCAATACGCCATCGAGCTTGGCGCCCAGCCGCTCGATGCCGGCGCGGCTTTGGTGATTGAAAAAATGGGTGCGGAACTCCACCGCGATACAGTGCAGCGCCTCAAAGGCGTGGCGCAGCAGCATGAGCTTGCATTCGGTGTTGAGTGCAGTGCGCTGCACCCGTTGGCGGTACCAGGTCGAGCCGATCTCGAGCCGGCGGTTGCCACTGTCGATGTTCATGTAAGTGGTCATGCCCACCGCTTGGCTGCTGGCATTGTCAATCACGGCAAACGGCAGCATGCTGCCCTTGTCCTGCAGATCGAGCCGGCGCCGGATCTCGGCGGCCATGCCGGCCGGGTCGGGAATCGCGGTGTACCAAAGGCGCCAGAGCTCACCGTCCCGGGCCGCCTGCACCAGGTCATCGTGGTGGTCAGCCAACAGCGGCACCAGCGTCGCGGTATGCCCGGCCAGGGTGACGGGTTGACAAAGCTGCACGGTCATTCTTTCTTGCGCCGGCGTGCCAATTGCCAACGCCGCGCCAACTGCAGGCCGAGCCCGCCACCCAGGCCCACCAGCACAATGCCGCCGATGCTGGCAGTGTCGTAACCCGGGCTGAAAATATCCAGGCCCAGCAGCCGGCCCAGCCAGAAACCGAGCAGGGCGCCGCCGACAAAGCCGATCGCATCGGCCAGCCCTTCAACCCAGGGGGATCTGTCCATCGGTGCCGTCCATGGTCAGCGGTTGTGCCGCTGCATGAACACCAATTTTTCGAACAGCGTCACGTCCTGCTCGTTCTTGAGCAGGGCGCCGACCAGCGGCGGCACGCCAATCTTGTCGTCCTTGCTTTGCAATGCCTCCAACGGGATGTCCTCGGCCACCAGCAGCTTGAGCCAGTCGAGCAGCTCGCTGGTGGAGGGTTTTTTCTTCAGGCCAGGCAGACCGCGCACCTCGTAAAAGGTCTTCATCGCGGCACTCAGCAGCTCTTTTTTTAGGCCCGGGAAATGCACATCCACAATGCTGCGCATGGTGTCGGCTTCCGGAAATTTGATGTAGTGGAAGAAGCAGCGGCGCAAAAACGCGTCCGGTAATTCCTTCTCATTGTTGGAGGTGATGAACACCAGCGGCCGGTTTTTGGCTCGGATCAGCTGCCGGGTCTCATAGCAGTAGAACTCCATCCGGTCAATTTCGCGCAGCAGGTCGTTCGGAAACTCGATATCGGCTTTGTCAATTTCGTCAATCAGCAACGCCACGGGTTGTTCGGCGGTGAAGGCCTGCCACAGCACGCCCTTGACGATGTAGTTGTGAATATCCTTCACGCGCTCGCCGCCATCCACGTCGGCCAGCTGCGAGTCACGCAGCCGGCTCACGGCGTCGTACTCGTACAGCCCTTGCTGCGCCTTGGTGGTCGACTTGATGTGCCACTGCAACAACGGCATGTTCAGGGCGGTGGCTACTTCTTCGGCCAGCATGGTCTTGCCGGTGCCCGGCTCGCCCTTGACCAGCAAGGGGCGCTGCAGCGTGATAGCGGCATTCACCGACAACATCAGATCCTGGGTGGCAACGTAATTCTGACTTCCTTGGAATTTCATGGCGGGGGCTTTGCGGGACGCTTGCGGGCGTCGGTTTCTAGGGTTGACGGCCGATATAATGCACAGCCTAAACGTCACGTACCGGTTGATTGTCGTCCCAAAATGAACAAATTTCTTTCCCTGCTGTCTGCCCTGATTGTCGCGTGTGCGACGACCTCCCTCGCCCAGGCCCAGGAGGTCAAAGGAGACGCCAAAGCCGGTGAGAAAAAGATCGCCACGTGCATCGGTTGCCATGGCATCCCGGGCTACCAAGCCAGTTTTCCTGAGATCCACAAGGTGCCCAAGATTTCCGGCCAGAGCGCCAAGTACATCACTGCGGCCCTGACGGCTTACAAGAAAGGCGAGCGCAAGCACCCCACCATGCGCGGCGTGGCTGACAACCTCAGTGACCAGGACATGGCTGATCTCGGCGCTTACTACGAAGCTCACGGCAAGGTCGAAGGCTTTGCCTTGCCCGCCAAGGCGGCCGACAGCTCCGCCAAGGTGGCCGAACTGCTCAAGAAAGGCGCCTGCGTGTCCTGCCATGGTGACAATTTCAGCAAGCCGATCGACCCGAGTTATCCCAAGATCGCTGGCCAGTACAGCGACTACCTGTATGTGGCGCTCAAAGCCTACAAGACCGAAGGCAATCTGCAGGTCGGGCGCGCCAACGGGGTCATGGGTGGGGTGGTCAAGCAGTTCAGCAATGCCGATCTCAAGGCACTGGCCGGTTACATCGGCGCGCTACCGGGTGAACTCAAGACCGTGCCGCAGGGCCCGTTCCGCTGACCGTCCGTGCCAGATCAGTCCCGGTAGTCAGGGGCCTCGACATCGAGGATCGCCCGCAACTCACTGAAATGCAGTTCTGAGAACCGGGTCGGGTAGGCATTCCATTGCGCACAGGTAAGGGCGGCCACGCTCGGTGGCACCAAGGCCAGCGGCCGACCGGTGGCCAGCGCCGAAATCTGCACTTCTGCGGCTTTTTCCAGGTAATACAACTCGTCAAAGGCCTGGGCCACCGTGGGGGCGATCACCATCACGCCGTGGTTGGCCATGAACAGCACACTCTGACCGCCACTCAGCAGGGCCGCCACGCGGGCGCCTTCAGAGGCGGACAGGGCCATGCCCTGGTAATCGCGGTCGTAGGCGATGCGTTGGTGAAAGCGGCATGCGTTCTGGTCCAACATCAAAAATTCAAAATCCTGCAAGCAGGCCAAGGCCGTGGCATGCCGCATGTGGGTGTGCAGGATGCAGCGCGCCTGTGGCAGGCGCTGGTGCAGTTCGGCGTGCAAGTGCCAGGCCGTGGGGTCGGGCGCCTGCGGACCCTGCTGGCTGGCGGGGTCGTCCACGTCAAGGCGCAGCAAGTCGCTGGCGCGCAGGCGGGCAAAGTGTTTGCCCACCGGGTTGAGCAGAAACTGGCGCCCGCTGTCCGACACGGCCACGCTGAAGTGGTTGGCGATCGATTCATGCAGGTTCAGCCGGGCCGCCCACCGGACGGCGGCGGCGAGGTCGATCCGTAGACTGGTTTCATCAAACTGGGATTGACTCATAAGGGGCTCCTGGTTCAATCCCGGGTCGCGTGTTGCTGCACGCAGGCGATGTAAGCCGCGCCGTCAGGCGGGTGGCCGGCGCGCTGGCTGTCCCAGATCATGGCGCCCAGGCAGTCCATGGCCGCATGGTGCGCCAGGTGCAGCGAGTTGCGCCGGTGGCTCAACAATTCCACCGCCTGCCGGATGCCGTGCGGCTGGTCGATGCTGCACTGTTCACTGATCGACAGGTGCATGGACAGGTGCAGGAACGGGTTGTCGCGGCCGTCCTGCGCCTGGGTCATGCTGCTCAGTGCAGCATCCAGGTTGGCCAGCTCAGCATGGTATTCCGGATGCTCGGCAATCCACAGGCTTGCTATGGTTTCAATAGCTTCCAGGGAATGTCCAGCAAGGGTCTTGGCATAAACCGAGCAGAAAAAACGGCGAACGTCGGCTTGTGAGGGTGAGAACATGGTGACCGGTATTGTCACCAATGCGGCTTGATGGGCGATGGTCATGGGTCCAACGGCGACAATCACGCCTGTGACGGCCGCCCTACCACCCCTTGCCAGCGCCGCAGCGCCAGCGCTGGTCCGTCGGCTGGGGCCTGCTGATGCGCCGGCCTACCACGCCCTGCGCTTGCGCGGCTTGACTGAGTATCCGCTGGCCTTTACCTCCAGCGCCGAAGAAGAAGTGGCCCGACCGCTCGACTGGGCGGTGCAGCGCCTGACCGACGCGTCGCAGCGGCCGAACGACTTGTTTCTGGGCGCGTTTGTAGACGGCAAGTTGCAGGGTCTGGTCGGATTGCAAGGCCGTTACCGACTCAAGGAGCGGCACAACGCCACAGTGGTCGGACTGTTCGTGGCGCCCGAGGCTGGCGCACGTGGGTTGGGCCGTGCGCTGATGGTTGAGTTGTTGAACAGCGCCCGCGCCCGGGCGGAACTGCTGCAGCTGGACCTGACTGTGACCGAGGGCAATGCCGCCGCACAGACTCTGTATGCCAGCCTGGGCTTCACGGTGTTCGGGGTGCTGCCACGCGCGGTGCAGGTGGAGGGGCGGGATTACGCCAAGATCCACATGGTGTGTCCCCTGCGCTGAACCGAACGCCGCTGTGCTTCACCCACCCCGCTAGGCCGCCATGGATTTTCCCCTGATCACCGACCCCTATTTTTATGCGGTCACCGTGCCGGCGGTGTTGCTGCTGGGTGTGAGCAAAAGCGGCTTTGGTGCCGGCTTTGGCTCACTGGCCGTGCCCATGATGGCGTTGGCGGTGACGGTGCCACAGGCGGCGGCGATCCTGATGCCGGTGCTGTTTGTGATGGACGTGCTGGGGATGGCTGCTTTTCGCAAGGACCTGGACCTCCGTTTGCTGCGTTTTTTGCTGCCCTTTGGCCTGTTAGGCATTGTCATTGGCGCGCTGATGTTCAAGGTGCTGGATGCGCGAACGGTGGCCGGCGTGGTGGGCGTCTTCACGCTGCTGTTTTTGGCCCAGCGCCTGCTGTTTCCGCCGCAGCCCGGCAGTGCGCCACCGCCACGCTGGCTGGGCGCCATGCTGACCGCCACCTCCGGGTTTACCAGCTTCATCGCCCACGCCGGCGGGCCGCCAATCAACGCGTACCTGATTCCGCTGCGTCTGCCGCCGGTCAGCTTCACCGCCACCATGGCGTTTTTCTTTTTTTTCATCAACCTCTCGAAATGGGTGCCCTACGCCTGGCTCGGCCTGCTCGACCTGCGCAACCTGGCGACCTCGCTGGTGTTGTTGCCGTTGGCGCCGATCGGCGTGCTGGTGGGGGTTCGCCTGGCGCGGCGCATACGGCCTCAGCTGTTTTACCGGCTGGTCTATCTGGGCATGTTCCTGACCGGCAGCAAACTGGTGTGGGATGCCTGGCGCTAGCCCGCCATTGGGTACGCCGCCTGACTGGTAGAGCGATGGGCGCCCTGTCGGCCCTGTTTTGTCACCCGCTTGACAAGCGGGGGCAGTCGGCCTGGTTACATTGGCGTCATGAAGACTTTTCAAACGTTGGCTGAGCTCTCAGCCCTGGTCGGACAGGAAGTGGCGGTCAGTGACTGGCTGGTCGTGACGCAGGAGCGCGTCAACCAGTTCGCCCAGGCCACCGGTGACCACCAATGGATTCACGTGGATGAGGAGCGGGCCCGCACCGGCCCGTTTGGCGGCACCATCGCCCATGGCTTTCTGACCCTGTCGCTGATTCCGCAGTTTTTTGAGTCGGCGCTGACCGTGCTGGAAACCCGCATGGGCGTCAACTATGGCTTGAACCGGGTGCGTTTCATGGCGCCTGTGCGGGTGGGCAGCCGCCTGCGCGCGCGAATGACCCTGCTGCAAAGCGAACCAATTGACAACAACGGTTTCCAGATGCTGTGGCTGGTGTCGGTGGAGTGCGAGGGCGCCAGCAAACCAGTCTGTGTGGCCGAGTCGATCGCGCGCCGCTATCCCTGAGGTGGCGGTGTGCCTGCGCCCGGTATGGCAAAACCGGTCTGGCGCCAGGCTTCGAACACCGTGACAGCCACCGCGTTGGACAGGTTCAGGCTGCGTTGCCCGGCCAGCATCGGTAGCCGCAGCGTTTGATCTGAGGAAAAGCACTGTCGCACCGATTCGCTCAGGCCGCGCGTCTCTGCGCCAAACACCAGCCAGTCACCGGCCTCGAACCGGGTTTGATACACGGTGGCGCTGCCCTGCGTGCTCAGGGCAAACAACCGCTCTGACACTGGCTGCTCGGTCGCCAGAAATGCCTGCCAGCCGGCGTGCCTGCGCACTCTGGCGTACTCGTGGTAGTCCAAGCCGGCACGCCGCAGTTGCCGGTCGTCCATTGAGAAGCCCAGTGGCTCGACCAGATGCAGGGTGCAGCCGGTATTGGCCGCCAGACGGATGATGTTGCCCGTGTTGGGCGGAATTTCGGGTTCAACCAGAACAATGTGAAACATGGCGCCCGATTGTCACCTCGGCTCAGCGTTCTGGCGTGCGGGCCACCACCAGGCCAGTGATGTGCGCGGCGCCAGCCTGCCGCAGCGCCCGCGCTGCCGACCCGAGCGAGGCGCCGCTGGTCATGACGTCGTCCACCAGCACCACCCGCGCGCCCGCCAGCCGGGCGGCCTGCAGTGGCTCCACGGCGAATGCACCGTCCAGGCTGCGCAGCCGCTCGGCCCGCCCCAGTGAGCTTTGCGCCGGAGTGTCGCGCAGGCGCAGCAGCCAGTTCGACGGGCACTTGCCGGGCGCCAGTTGTTGCGCCAACAACAAAGCCTGATTGAAGCCGCGCTTGCGCAATCGCTGGGGCGACAGCGGGATTGGCAGTACGGCGTCGGCCGCCTCAAGCGCCGGCTCTACCCATGGGGTGCTGCGCAGCAGCATGCCGAAGGCGGCGGCGAGCCCCGGTTCACCCTGAAATTTGAAGTTCAGCACCAAGTCCGACCAGGGGTAGGCGTAGTTCACGGCTGCCAGACATTCGTCCAGCGGCGGGTGGTGGGTCAGACAGGCACCACAGCGCGTGACGCCAGCTGGTACCGGCAGCGCACAGGTGCGGCAACGCGGCTGCGGTTGCGCGAAGCGGTTGACGCAGCCCTCGCACACCACCTGAGCCGGCCAGGCGTGGCACACCCGGCATTGGCTCGGCAGGCCTGCGCACAGCCCTTGAAACATGTCCCTGAACATCTGGTCAATATACTCCGGGCTGCTCCGTTTGCACCATGTCCACTCAGCGCCCGCCCACCATCGATCCCCCCGCTGCCCGCCGTTGGCAGCAGCTGCCGCCTGCGCCTTCACCCTGGCTGCACGAGGAGGTGGCGCGCCGCATGGAAGAGCGGCTGGCCTGGATCAAGCGTCAGCCGGCGGCCTGGAGTCACTGGGCCCCGGTGACTGGCGGGCTGCAGGCCCATGAATTGCTGACCCGACGCTACCCCCAGGCGCTTTGTCACCTGACCGAAGCCACCCCGCAGCGGGCTGACTACGCCAGCCGTGTGCTACGCAAACCCTGGTGGCGGCCATCGGGCTGGTCCGGCGGCAGTAACCGAATCGGGCAGGCGCCAGCGGCGTCGGCCGAGCTGCTGTGGGCCAACATGACGCTGCACATGGCAGCCGATCCGCAAACACTGATCGCGCAATGGCACGAGACACTGGCGGTGGACGGCTTTCTGATGTTTTCCTGTCTGGGGCCCGATACGCTGACCCAGTTGCGCGAGCTGTACCGTCGGTTGGGCTGGCCGCCGCCGGCCCACGAATTCACGGACATGCATGACTGGGGCGACATGCTGGTCGCCGCCGGCTTTGCCGAGCCGGTGATGGACATGGAGCGCATCAGCCTGACTTTTCAGACGCCCGAGCGCCTGCTGCAGGAATTGCGTGGCTTGGGGCGTAACCTGCATCCGGCCCGTTTTGCCGGCTTGCGCGGACGCCAGTGGCAGGCTCAATTGCATGCCGCGCTCGCGGCCACGCCGCTACAACTCGATTTTGAAATCATCTACGGGCATGCGTTCAAACCTCGCCCCAAACTTGCTATGCGCGGTGAAACCGTGCTCTCCCTGGCGCAAATGCGTGAGGCCCTGCGGGACGGTAAAACCCGACTGCCAGGCCCCGCATGAACAGGCCCTGCCGCGCTGGGGTGATCCTGGGCGTGGGCTACAATTGTCCACTGTTTGGCAGGCTGTGACGCGGTTATTTTTAGACTGTGCGGGCCCCAAACGCGAACGGGCAATCGACAAGTGACGAACCTGGTATTTCGCTTTGCCACGGTGCAGGGCCGCAACATCGACTGGTTTCTGCGCCGCAATTGCGCGGTCACGCCGGCCCAGTTGGGCTTGGCGTACCTGCTGCTGTGTGTGGTGTCGATCGGCATTGCCACCGGTTTCTGGCTTCAGGGCGCGGTTCTGGTGATGCCCTTCGCCTGGCTGGAATTGATTGCGGTGGGTGCGGCATTTTTGTTGTACGCGCGGCATGCCACGGACGGCGAACGCATTTGCCTGCGGGACCGGCATTTGGTGGTCGAGTTTGAAAACGCAGGCAAGCTCGAACGGATTGAGTTCAAGCGCGAATGGGTGCGGGTTGAGCCCAAGGTGGCGGACAACTCGCTGATAGAGGTATCCGGTCAGGGCCGGTCGATCAGGATTGGCCGATTTATCCGGCCAGAACTGCGGCCAGTGCTGGCCAAGGAGATTCGGATGGCTTTGCGGTTTGCCTGAGCGGGCGCCGGATGCTGGGTCGGATCGGATTATTTTGAGGCATGGAATAAATTGAACATGATGAAGAGCATTCTTGACAAACCGTTGGCCCTCTTGTCCGCGTTGGTGGCCTGGGCCGGTACGGCAGCCTTGAGCGCAGCGCACGCCGTCGGTGACCTGCCCGGCGGTCCGGCCGTGCGCCAACTCAACCTGCACCCCGCCGTGACCAAAATCGCGGAAGAGCAGGCTTGGTTGCATTGGTTCATGTTGATTTTGTGTACCGTGATTTTTCTCGCGGTGTTCGCAGTCATGTTCTATTCGATCTGGAAACATCGCAAGTCGGTCGGCCACAAGGCAGCCAACTTCCATGAATCGGTCACCGTTGAGATGATCTGGACCATCGTGCCCTTCATCATCGTGATCCTCATGGCCCTGCCGGCCACCAAGGTGGTGGTGGCCATGAAGGACACCACCAATGCAGATCTGACCATCAAGGCCACAGGCATGCAGTGGAAATGGGGTTATGACTACATCAAGGGCGAGGGCGAGGGCATTGGCTTCATCTCAGCGCTCGACACCAGTCAGCGCGAGCTGTCCAACAACGGCGGCCCCAAGCCGGGGGTGGTCATGAATGACTATCTGCTGAAGGTGGACAACCCGATGGTGGTCCCCGTCAACAAAAAAGTGCGCATCATCACCACGGCCAACGATGTGATCCACGGCTTCATGGTGCCTTCCTTCGGCATCAAGCAGGACGCCATTCCCGGTTTCGTGCGTGACACTTGGTTCCGTGCGGAAAAAATCGGTGATTACCATGGTCAATGCGTCGAGCTGTGCGGCAAAGAGCACGCTTACATGCCGATTCACGTCAAAGTGGTGTCTGCCGAAGACTATTCAGCCTGGGTGGCTGGCGAGAAGAAGAAGCTGGCCGCCAAGGCGGATGATCCGACCAAGGTGTGGACGGTAGAAGAGATTACCCAGCGCGGGGAAAAAGTGTATGCCGCCAATTGCGCCGCCTGCCACCAGGCCAGCGGCAAGGGCGCCGGCCCGATCAAGGCGCTGGACGGTGCTGCCGTGGTGCTGGACGCCGACAAGTCCAAACAAATCGCGATCCTGCTCAATGGTCAGAACAACGGGGCCATGCCCGCGTGGAAGCAGCTCAGTGACACAGAGATTGCCGCTGTCATCACGTTCACCAAGAATAGTTGGTCCAACAAGACCGGCCAGCTGGTGCAGCCGGCCGATGTGACCGCAGCGCGCAAATAGACCGCCGCTCCAGATTCAAGCATTGAGAAGGAAACCAGTATGAGTGCCGTTCTAGACCACCACGACCACGCCCACGACGACCACCACGACCACGCCCCGAGCGGTTGGCGACGCTGGGTGTATGCCACCAACCACAAGGACATCGGCACGCTGTACCTGCTGTTCAGCTTTACCATGTTGATCGTGGGTGGTGTGCTGGCACTGCTGATCCGCGCTGAGTTGTTCCAACCCGGCCTGCAGTTGGTCAACCCGGAGTTGTTCAACCAGCTGACCACCATGCACGGCCTGATCATGGTGTTCGGCGCGATCATGCCCGGCTTCGTCGGCTTTGCCAACTGGATGATCCCGCTCCAAATCGGCGCCGCCGACATGGCCTTTGCCCGCATGAACAACTTCTCGTTCTGGCTCATGATCCCGGCTGGCCTGACCCTGATCGGCTCGTTTTTCATGCCCGGCGGTGCGCCGGCAGCGGGCTGGACGCTGTACGCGCCGCTGACCCTGCAGATGGGTCCGAGCATGGATGCCGGCATCTTTGCCATGCACGTGCTGGGTGCCTCGTCCATCATGGGTTCGATCAACATCATCGTCACCATCCTCAACATGCGTGCACCCGGCATGACGCTGATGAAGATGCCCATGTTTTCCTGGACCTGGCTCATCACGGCCTACCTGCTGATTGCCGTGATGCCGGTGCTGGCTGGCGCCATCACCATGACGCTGACCGACCGCCACTTTGGCACCAGTTTCTTCAACCCCGCCGGTGGCGGCGACCCGGTGATGTACCAGCATATCTTCTGGTTCTTCGGTCACCCCGAGGTCTACATCATGATCTTGCCGGCCTTTGGCATCATCAGCCAGATCGTGCCGGCGTTCGCGCGCAAGAAGCTGTTCGGCTACGCCTCCATGGTCTATGCCACCTCCAGCATCGCGATCCTGTCCTTCATCGTCTGGGCGCACCACATGTTCACCACCGGCATGCCGGTGACCGGGCAGCTGTTCTTCATGTACGCCACCATGCTGATCGCCGTGCCCACCGCCGTAAAGATCTTCAACTGGATTGCCACCATGTGGCAAGGTTCGATGACCTTCGAGACGCCGATGTTGTTTGCCGTGGGCTTCATCTTTGTGTTCACCATGGGCGGCTTCACCGGCCTGATTCTGGCAATGGCACCGATTGATATCCAGCTGCAGGACACCTATTACGTCGTGGCTCATTTCCACTACGTGCTGGTGGCGGGCTCGCTGTACGCCATGTTTGCTGGCTACTACTACTGGAGCCCGAAGTGGACAGGCGTGATGTACAACGAAACGCGCGGCAAGATCCACTTCTGGTGGTCGCTGATCGCTTTCAACGTGACGTTTTTCCCAATGCACTTCCTGGGTCTGGCTGGAATGCCGCGCCGCTACGCCGACTACCCCATGCAGTTTGCTGACTTCAATGCGCTGGCCTCGGTGGGCGGTTTTGCCTTCGGTCTGGCCCAGGTGTATTTCTTCTTCTTTATCGTGTTGCCGACCATGATGGGCAAGGGCGAAAAAGCGTCGCAGAGCCCGTGGGAAGGCGCGGAAGGACTGGAGTGGGAGGTGCCCTCGCCGGCACCGTTCCACACCTTTGAGACACCGCCCCGTCTGAATGCTGCGGCGAACAAGGTCGTTGGCTGATTGCGCTGCGGACATCGGTATGACACCTGAGCAGAAAAAAACCAATTTGCGCACCGGCCTGATCCTGGCCTCGATTGCGCTGGTGTTCTTTATCGGCTTTATGGCCAAGATGGTGATACTGGGCCATTAAGCCATGAATCTGCACCGCGCCAATATCCGGATGGTGGGCAAGCTGGTGGTGATCACCGTCGGCATGTTTGCCTTCGGCTATGCGTTGGTGCCGATCTACAAGGCGATCTGCGAGATGACCGGTATCAACGTGCTGGCGCTGGGCGACCGGAACATTCCGGGTGCCACCGCCAAAACCCCGGCCAACACCCAGGTAGACACCAGCCGAACCATCATGGTCGAATTTGATGCCAACGCGCGCGGGCCCTGGGAGTTTCGGCCGGCCCAGCGTTCGATGCAGGTGCACCCGGGTGAGATGGCGACGGTCATGTATGAATTTCAAAACATGCAAAACCGGCGCATGTCGGCACAGGCCATCCCCAGCTATGCGCCGCAGCAGGCCAGCGCGCATTTCAACAAGCTTGAATGTTTTTGCTTCAGTCAGTACACGCTCGAGCCAGGGGAAAAGAAATCCTGGCCGGTGGTGTTTGTGATTGATCCCAAGCTGTCGCGGGATGTGGGGACCATCACCTTGTCGTACACGTTTTTCGAGGTGGGTGGTAAGACGCCCCCGGCGCCTGTCGCTGATGCGCGTGGACAGGTCACGGTCGGGACCGGGTCATGAGCGAATTGGCCAAGCCGGGTTCGGCCTCGCTCTGGCGCAGCATGCGCATGGTGGCGTGGTCGTTTTTGGGGATTCGCAAGGGCAGCGAGTCGCAGGAAGACATGGCGCGGGTGAATCCGTTCCACATCATTGTGGTGGGCATCGCCGGTGCCGCGCTGTTTGTCATTGGTTTGGTGATTTTGGTGAATTGGGTCGTGGCCAAATAAGGCCGCACCTGCACCCTGGTCTTTGGCTGAGCATTGGAAGGAATGAAACGGACATGAGTTCAACAACACACGGCACAACGCCTCACTACTATGTGCCCAGCCCATCGCGGCACCCGGCCATGGCGTCTTTCGGTTTATTTTTTGTCATCCTGGGTGCCGCACAGTGGGTCAATGGTGTGAACTGGGGCAAATACGCTTTGGCATTTGGCCTGCTGTGGTTTCTTGGCGTGCTCTACCAGTGGTTCAGCGAGTCGGTCAGCGAGAGTGAGGGGGGTCAGTATGGTCGGAAGATCGACCTCTCGTTCCGCTGGAGCATGAGCTGGTTCATCTTCTCGGAGGTGATGTTTTTCGGTGCGTTTTTCACCGCGCTATGGTGGGCTCGCGCTCACTCGGTGCCGGAGTTGGGCAATTCCGAGCATGGGCTGCTTTGGCCTGGTTTCAAGGCCGTTTGGCCTAGCCTGTCCGTCGGCATGACAGCCTCCCCGGCTGACATCGTCGAGCCATTCACCACCATGACGCCATTCTGGTTGCCGACCATCAACACCGCGCTGCTGCTGAGCTCGGGCGTGACCCTCACCATTGCCCACCATGCATTGATCGCAGGCAACCGCAGTCGCACCATCGCCTTCATGTGGCTCACCGTGCTGCTGGGGGTAGTGTTCCTGTTTGTACAGGGGTACGAGTATTACCATGCTTACGTCGATCTGAACCTCAAGCTCAGCTCGGGCGTGTACGGATCTACCTTTTTCATGCTGACTGGTTTCCACGGCTTCCACGTGTTTATCGGCATGCTGATGCTGCTGTTCATCACGCTGCGGCTGCAAAAAGGCCATTTCACCTCGGACAAGCACTTCGGCTTCGAAGGTGCGGCCTGGTATTGGCACTTTGTCGATGTGGTGTGGCTCGGTCTGTATATCCTGGTCTACTGGCTGTAGGCGTACCGGGCCTGGGCACTGCCAAAGGCACCGATGACGGTGCCTTTTTATTTGATGCGTGGCTTGCTTTAGCGGCCGGCAGCGATGCCGGTCGGATGGATGTAGCCCAGTTTCCAGGCCGCCAGCACGCAGACAAACAACAGGATTGATATCCCCACCCGCATGCCCAGCGCCACCACCATCCGGTTGCCTTTGCTGCCCTGCTTGAGCATGAAGTACAGGGCAATACCCAGGCTCGACAAAATGGCCAGGAACGCAAGTAAAACGAGGTATTTCATGAGAGGGATTATCCGGTGAACGCCGATCGGCGGTTCTGGCTGATCGCAATGGCCGCCCTGCTGGGCTTGGGCATCACCGTGTCACTCGGGCGCTGGCAGCTGTCGCGCGCGGCGCAAAAGGAGGTGGTGGCCAGCGCCATCGCGGCACAGGCCACCTTGCCCGCGCTCACCGGTTCAGAGTTGGCAGCGCTGGCCAGGCCGCAGGATGCCATGTATCGCCGGGTGCAGTTGCGTGGGCGCTGGCTGAGTCAGCACACGGTCTTCCTGGACAATCGCCAGATGGAGGGCCGCCAGGGGCTGTACGTGATCACGCCGCTGGCTTTGGAAGACAGTGACGCCGTGTTGCTGGTGCAACGCGGCTGGGTGCCGCGCAATTTCTTGGAGCGCAGCAGCTTGCCGCAGATCGTCACAGTGGCTGACGTGGTCAACATCGCGGGCCGGATGGCCCCGCCGCCCGGCAAGTTATACGAGCTGGGCCCGGCATCGGGCGGCCGCATCCGGCAGAATCTGGACCTGGCAGATTACGCACGCGAATCGGGCTTGCTGCTGTGGCCAGTGTCGGTGCAGCAGACCGACGGCACGGATGATGGCTTGTTGCGGACTTGGCCACGCATCGCTGCCGGGGTAGAAAAACATCACGGTTACGCATTTCAATGGTTTGGTCTGAGCGCCCTGATTGCCGTTCTTTATGTCTGGTTCCAAATTGTTAGACCCCTCCAAACCCGCCGCCGATGAACCGCTGGGTTTGACCGTGCATGCCATGCCGCAGCCCGGACAAGCCATGGCGCCGCGGCGCCGCGGCCGCTGGACCATGCTGGCGGTGCTGCTGGCCTGTGCGGCACCGGTGGTGGCGTCCTACCTCACCTATTACGTGATCCGGCCCGAGGCCCGGCGCGTGTACGGCGAACTGATCGACCCGCAGCGGCCGCTACCGCCAACCCAGGCCCTGCGCCCGGACGGCCAGCCAATACCCTTGACTTCGCTCAAAGGCCAGTGGTTGCTGGTCAGCGTGGCTGGCGGCGCCTGTGATGCCCCCTGCGCTGAGCACCTCTACCTGCAGCGTCAGCTGCGCGAGGGGCTGGGCAAGGACAAAGACCGGCTGGACTGGGTCTGGCTGGTCGCCGACGATGCCGCCGTGCCCGAAACCCTGCAACCGGCCCTCAAGGGCGCGACCGTGCTGCGGGTGCCGCCGGCCGAACTGGCTGCCTGGCTAGCGCCGGCCAAAGGCCAGTCCCTCGCCCAGCACCTGTATGTGGTCGACCCCATCGGCAACTGGATGATGCGGTTCCCGGCCGGGCTGGACCGTGCCACGGCATCGCGCGCCAAGCGGGACCTCGAACGCCTGCTGCGCGCCTCGACTTTTTGGGATCAGGCTGGTCGTGAGCCCCGCAAATAGCGCCGAATGGCCATGAATACCGCCTACGACCTGTCACCGCTGCTGACCTTGCTAGGCCTAGGCCTGCTGGTGGCGGCTGGACCGCTGCTGTGGGTGTGGCGGCGCAACCGCCATGCCAGCCCCCAGCTTCGGCTGCAGGCACTCACGCTGCTGACGCTGTTTCTCACCTTCGACCTGGTGCTGTTCGGCGCCTTCACCCGGCTTAGCGATTCGGGCCTGGGCTGCCCGGATTGGCCAGGCTGCTACGGCCAGGCCAGCCCGCTGGGTGCGCGCGAGCCGATTGCCGCAGCACAGGCGGCGATGCCGACCGGGCCAGTGACGCACGGCAAAGCCTGGATCGAGATGATTCACCGCTACCTGGCCACTGGCGTGGGCGCCCTGATCCTGGTATTGACGGTGCTGGCTTGGCGGGCGGCAAAAGCGCGGCAGCGTGGCGCCCCGCCACCCGTGCTGAGCCCCTGGTGGCCCACCTTCACCCTCGTCTGGGTCTGTCTTCAGGGTGCGTTTGGTGCCCTGACCGTGACCATGAAGCTGTTTCCGGCGATCGTCACGCTGCATCTGCTTGGCGGTCTGATGCTGCTGGCACTGCTGGGCGGGCAGGCGGTGCGGCAGGCGCAAGCAGCGCAGGGGCTGAGCCCGGTGGCCGTCAGCCCAGGGTTGCGCGGGCTGCTGCTGTTGACAACCCTGATGCTGGCGGCCCAGCTGGCCCTGGGCGGCTGGGTCAGCACCAATTACGCCGTGCTGGCTTGTTCGGACTTCCCCACCTGCCAGGGCCGCTGGTGGCCGCCGATGAATTTTGAGCAGGGCTTTGAGTTGTGGCGTGCGCTGGGTCTCACGGGTGACGGCGATCCGATCAGCTTTGCCGCGCTGACGGCGATTCACTATGCCCACCGCTTCATGGCGGTGCTGGTGCTCAGCCTGCTGTGGCTCCTGGCATGGCGCCTGAGCCGGCTGCCGTTGTTACGCCAGCCGGCGCGCTGGCTGGCCGGTTTGGCTGCGCTGCAGCTGCTGACCGGGCTGAGCAATGTGGTGCTGGGTTGGCCGCTGCTGGCAGCCATCCTGCACACCGGTGGTGCTGCGGCCTTGGTGCTGGTGCTCACCTGGGCGCTGCTGGCCACCCGGGCTGGGGCCACCGTACCGGCATCCCGCCGCCCCGTCGCCTTTGGATTTCGCGCATGAGTGTCTCAGCCTCCCCCCGTGCCCTGTCGGTGTACAGCCAGTTTTATACGCTGACCAAACCGCGGGTGGTGCAGCTGATTGTGTTTTGCGCGCTGATCGGCATGGTATTGGCGGTGCCCGGCATCCCGAGCTGGGCCGAAGTGCGCCTGGGGCTGTTGGCCTGCCTGGGTATCTGGCTGGTGGCAGGTGCGGCGGCCGCCTTCAATTGCATCGTCGAGCAGGGCATTGACGCCAAGATGAAGCGCACCGCCTGGCGCCCCACCGCCAAGGGCCAACTCGGCAACGGCCAGACCTTGCTGTTCTCTGCGGTGCTGTGCGGCTTGGGTTCGGTGCTGCTGTATGTCTGGGTCAATCCCCTGACCATGTGGCTCACTTTTGCCACCTTTGTCGGTTATGCGGTGGTCTACACCGTGATCCTGAAGCCGCTGACGCCACAAAACATCGTGATCGGTGGCGCCTCCGGCGCCATGCCGCCGGTGCTGGGCTGGGCCGCCATGACCGGTGATGTCGGCCCAGAGGCGCTGATCCTGTTTCTGATCATTTTTCTGTGGACGCCGCCCCATTTCTGGGCGTTGGCGCTGTACCGGGTGGAGGACTACCGCAAATCCGGTTTACCGATGCTGCCGGTGACGCACGGCAATGAATTCACGCGGCTGCAAGTTCTGCTCTACACGCTGGTGCTGTTTGCTGCCTGCCTGTTGCCCTATGTGTATGGCATGAGTTCCTGGCTGTACCTGGTGGCAGCGGTGGGGCTGAGTCTGGGCTTTTGCTGGTATGGCTTCCGGCTCTGGCGGCAGTATTCCGATGCACTGGCACGGCAGACCTTTCGCTTTTCGCTGATCCACCTCAGCGCGCTGTTCGCTGCGCTGCTGGTGGACCACTACCTGCTCTGAGACACCGATGCAACGACGATCAGCTATTAAAATTATAGCAACAACCTCAATGGTGACGGGGGTTAGCGCTCTATTTTCTGCCTGCTCTGACAAAAAGCCAAATTTTGCCGCCATTGATGTGACCGGCGCCGACTACGCACGCGGCTTCTCGCTGAACGACCACAATGGGCAGTTGCGCAGCGTGCGCGATTTCGCTGGAAAGGTGGTGGTGGTCTTTTTTGGCTACACCCAGTGTCCCGATGCCTGCCCAACGACCATGGCCGAACTGGCCGAGGTCAAGAAATTGCTGGGTAAAGACGGCGAACGACTACAGGCGGTGTTCATCACGGTCGATCCCGAGCGTGACACGCCAGAGATCCTCAAAGCTTACATGGGCAATTTCGACCCGGCTTTTTTGGCGCTGATTCCGAGCACCGCGGCCTTGCCGGCACTGGCCAAAGACTTCAAGGTGTATTACAAGAAGGTCGAGGGCAAAACGCCCACCAGCTACAGCATGGACCATACAGCCGGTTGCTACATCTACGACCCACGCGGCAAACTGCGGCTGTACACCCGCTACGGCAGCGGTGCGGCGGCATTGGCGGCTGACATCGCCCTGCTGATCAAGGGCGCCTGAGCACCCTGGCGGCTAGTCCGCCTTGATACCTTGATTGGTGATGATCTGCCCGAGCTGGGCAGTATCCAACTTGACGCGGCTGGCCAGTTCTTCAGCCGTACTGCCTACGACCTGCCAGCCCTGCGAAAACAGCTTTTGCCGTACCTCCGGTGCACGGGCAATCTCAGCCAGCAGCGCCGACAGGCGTGCTACCACAGGCTTGGGCAGGCTGTTGGGTGCGGCCACGGCGTTCCAGATTTCCAGGTTGAAGTCTTTCACCCCGGCCTCTGACAGGCTGGGCAGCTCGGGTACCAGCGTGCTGCGGGCGCTGGCGGTGATGCCGATGGCGCGCAACTTGCCGGCCTTGACCTGGGCGCTGGCCAATGCTGGCGGCAGCAGACTCAACTGCAGATCGCCGCCAATCATGGCGGTGGTGACCTGGGGATAGCCAGGGTAGGGCACATGCACAGCGGCGGTACCGGTCTTGGCCTTGAACAGTTCCATCCCGAGGTGGCCCACGGTGCCGACGCCTGGTGTGCCGTAGTTCCAGCGGTTGCCGCCGGCTCGGGCGGCCGCCAGAAATTCATCGGCGCTGGCGCCTGGCGCGTTGGCCGGGGCACACAGCACCAGAGGCGACACGCCTATCAGGCTGACCGGCGTCAGGTCGGTCAGCGGGTCGTAGGGCAGCTTGGGGTTGAGTAGCTTGGCAATCGTCATGTTGCCGTTGATCATCAGCCCGATGGTGTGGTTGTCGGTCGCTTTGGCCACAAAGTCAGCAGCGATATTGCCGGCCGCCCCCACCTTGTTGTCCACCAGTACCGCTTGCCCCAGGGCCTTGGCCAGCGGCTCGGCCAGGGTGCGGGCGGTCAGGTCGGGTGATGAGCCAGCCGGAAAACCGACCACCAGGCGCACTGGCTGGCTTGGCCAGCCTGGCGTGCTTTGAGCACCAATTTGGGCTGCAGCCCCCGTCACTAGGGCCTGAGACGCTATAAGAAAAGAAGCAAAATGCCAAAGTTTCAGCCGCATGCGGAACCCCTCGAAAAAAGAAAAAGCCCCTGCGGGCCAAACCGTCAGGGGCATTGTGCCGCATTGCGGCGCCCGGGCATCAGCCCGGCCACCGAGACTCAGGCGTAGGCCGCCAGCGTGGTTTTCATCTTTTTCATGGCAGCCACCTCGATCTGGCGGATGCGCTCGGCACTGACGCCGTACTCGGCGGCCAACTCGTGCAGCGTCATGCCACCCGAGCTGTCGTCGTTGACCTTGAGCCAGCGCTCTTCCACGATGCGGCGGCTGCGCGCATCCAGCGCTTCCAGCGCCATGGCGATGCCGTCGCTGGCCAGGGTGTCGCGCTCGCGCGCTTCGATCATGGCGGTGGGCTCGTGGCTGGCGTCGGTCAGGTAGGTGATGGGGCCAAAGGCTTCGTCGCCGTCATCTGACGGGCTCGGGTCCAGCAGCACGTCGCCGCCTGACAGCCGGGTTTCCATCTCGATCACCTCTTCGCGCTTGACGTGCAACTCATGGGCCATGGCGTCAATCTGCGCCTCGTTGAGGGTGTCGCGGTGGGTGCCGCTGTCGCTGGCGGCGTCATCGGCCTTGAAACGCTGTTTCATCGAGCGCAGGTTGAAAAACAGCTTGCGCTGGGCTTTGGTGGTGGCCACCTTGACCATGCGCCAGTTTTTCAGGATGTACTCGTGGATTTCGGCCTTGATCCAGTGCAGCGCATAGCTGACCAGGCGCACGCCCTGGTCCGGGTCGAAGCGCTTGACTGCTTTCATCAGGCCCACATTGCCTTCCTGGATCAGGTCGCCGTGCGGCAGACCGTAACCCAGGTACTGGCGCGACACTGACACCACCAGCCGCAGGTGTGACAGCACCAGCTTGCCGGCAGCCTCCAGGTCATTGTCCTGTTTGAACTTGCGGGCGAAATGCTGCTCTTCTTCCAGCGTCAGCATGGGTAGCCGGTTGGCCGCCGAGATGTAGGCGTCCAGATTGCCCAGTGGGGGAACCAGTGACCAGGGATTGGTCACCGCCACAGCGTTGCCTGAGGTTGCGAGGTGAGTCGTCATACCAGAACTCCTTGTTGTCATAAATTGAATGTTAGCACTCTCTTGGGTAGAGTGCTAATCGATTAGTTCCCTGAAATCGGTGGTTCTTTACGCCAGGTCATGTGTTAACGCTGATGTCGGTTCTCACTTGATTTTGAATTTTTCTCACTTAGTTTTGAACTCTTCGAGGTCCTTAAAAGCCACGTAAGCTATTGAAATTAAACAGAAAAATCAAATTTCATGGGCTGGTCAGCTGGGCTCGATGCCCGCGGCGGGCCGAAATCCACCATGCTCAGCATGAAAAAGACCTTGTCCACAAAGCCTTCCGGCCTGCGTTTACGGCGATGCCGCGAACGGTCTGGCGATGGTTTACGTGGCGTGGTGGGCGGTTTTGCGGGAGATGAATGTTTGTTTTGTTGCCGCTCCAACACAGGCTCATCTGGTGAGCCCCAAGCCATTCAAACTCGGGTTAAAGTAGCAGAACGTTTGGAATTGGGTTGACGCCCATGCCAACCTGCCCGCCCGGGCAAGGTGTATACGCTACAGCGGATGTGGCTCCTTCGGGAGCAACCAATCGGGATAGCCAGCGTCAACCCTCCAGGAATTCATGGAGGGTTTTTAGTTTCAAGACACAACGCTCTCACCTGAACTGATCCAGGCCTTTCTGGAAACGCACTACCGCGTCCACCAGCATGGGCCGGATGCGCCACCCTTGACCCTGCGCGTTGGCCAAACCAGTGCCAGTCTGGTTGCCCTGCACCAAGCCCACGGTGTGGACCGCAGCGCTTTCTTGACCGCTTACAACCCCTTGGCCAAGCAGGTAAAAGCGGAAGCCAATTGTAAGCGGCAGCAGGATGACTTGCGCCAGGAACTGAGCAGCCGCAGTCTGATCTTTCGGCCCGGCAGTGCGCTGCAGGGATGATAGGCAATTCTGGTTGATCCAAAACTCCTATTGCTCTCCTCGTGCGCGCGTGTTAGAGTTTTCGTGTGTCTGAGCGGCATTGCTTCCGAGCGTCGGCAGCACTTACTGGAGGTATCCGTGAAGATTAGCCACCCTAGATCTCTGAAGTCTGTTTTTGTCTTATGTGCGGCATTGGCGTTAGCAGCCGTGGCACCAACGAAAGCAGCATCTGCCGAACAGTACCCCACACGTGCGATAAAAATCGTTGTGCCCGTTTCACCTGGTGGTGGATCAGATGTGACCACGCGCCGGGTTGCGGACGCCATGTCCAAGATTTTGGGTCAGTCCATCGTCATCGATAACCGCGCAGGAGCCGCGGGGATCATCGCGTCCGAACTGGTCGCCAAGGCTCCACCCGACGGCTACACCTTGCTTGCGGGCACGAGAACCACCGCGACTTTCAATATTGCTTTGTACAAATCGCTTCCTTACCACCCCATAGACAGCTACGTTCCCATTGGCCGGATGAATTCTTTCCCCAATGTCCTGGTCGTCGCACCTTCGCTTGGTGTGAACTCGATCAAAGAACTCGTCGAACTCGCCAAGCGCTCATCCAAGCCCCTTACATTTGCATCGGGTGGAACAGGTACCAGTACGCATCTGATGGGCGAAATAATGAAGTCGAGCGCCAAGATCGACCTACTCCACGTGCCCTATAAAGATTCGTCGGCGTTCATTATCGACACCATGGCGGGCCGGGTAGACATGGTCTTTGCGAACATCCCGCAGGCTCTGCCACATGTTCAGAGCGGTCGCCTTAAAGCGCTGGCTGTCACCTCGACAGAGCGCAGCCCCCTATTGCCAGGTGTACCGACCGCGCTGGAAGCAGGGTTCAATGACTTGAATTTTTCCAATTGGGTCGCGTTGTTTGCACCCAAAGGGACGTCGGCGGACGCTGTCACGACCTTGCATAGAGCTTTGCAAAAAGCAATGGAACTACCTGAAATGCGCCAGGCTTTGCTGGCCGTCGGATCCTATGTCGAGACAGACTCCAGCCCGTCCGAGTTCGCCAAATTTCTGAAAACAGACGTTGATCAATGGAGCGCCGTCATAAGAGCCACCGGCGTCCCTGCTCAGTAGATGCAGTTCGTCTTGGAGGACTCGGGCGATTACCAGGCTGGTGTTCGGGAATCGCGGGAGTGGCAGGCCCGTGGCCTCGGCAGGGGGCTTGCTTTCAAATTGATCATTGCGAGTTGCCACATGAAATCCAACAATGAATGACGCAATTTCGACAGAAGTCATCGGAAGCGCCCTTGCGTCAGTGGCAGACGAGGTCTACACCGCCCTGGTGAAATCAGCTTACTCGGCAAATATCAAGGAGCGGCAAGATTGCTCCGCTGCGATCATTGATGCTGCGGGTCGCATTGCGGCCATTAGTGACATGAGCATTCCGATTCACCTGGGCTCCTTCAGCTTGACGGGCGCGGCACTGCTCGAGCGTTTCACTGATATCGCCGAGGGCGACGTCTATGTGGTGAATGATCCCTACTCCGGTGGCCCTTCGCACCTCGCTGACGTGACTTTCGTCTCCCCTGTGTTCTGCGACGACGCGCTCATCGCGTTTGTAGCAAATGTCGGGCATTGGCCTGATGTTGGCGGCAAGGCGCCTGGTCAGTGTTCGCTGGGAGACGCCACGGAAGTATTTCAGGAAGGTCTGCGCATACCGCCGATTCGGCTTTACGAGAGGGGGGTGGTGCGGCGCGACATGCTCGATATCATCCTGTGTAATGTGCGTGATGCGGACGACCGCATGGGCGACATTCGCGCCCATGTCGGCTGCCTTCGATTAGGCGAGCGTCGGGTTTTGGAGATTGCGACCCGGCATGGCGCGCCTGCGCTGCGCCATGCCATCGACGACTTGGCGCGCGCCTCTGAGATTCGCATGCGTCACGCCATACTCAACCGACTGGATGCTGGTGTGTTTGAGGCCATCGACTTCCTTGACGACGACCTGGATTCAGATGGCCCGATCCCGCTTCGGGTCAAGGTGACGGTGACTCACACCCCGGAACCCTCTGTGACGGTCGACTTCACTGGTACTGCGCCCGCCATCAAGCTCGGAATGAACTGTCCCTACCAAGGCACACTGGCGACCGTGTACTGGGTGATGCGCTCGATTCTCGATCCTTCGATACCGCCAAATGATGGCTTCAGTAGGCCTCTACATATAGCGGCCCCGCAGGGTTCAATCGTGTGTCCAGTCGCACCGTCCCCAGTGGGCGCCCGATACCAAGTGGTCTGTCAATTGGTCGATTTGATCTCCCATGCACTCGCCTCAGCGGTGCGACACCCCTCAATCGAGGCTGGCAGCAATGGTGTGCATGGCATCGGTTTCAGCAGCAGGAATCCCAGGTTCATTTACTACGAGACGGTCGCCGGCGGCTCCGGCGGACGCTCCAATGACGATGGTATCGATTGTGTGCACACCACCTCCAACATGCCGATCGAGGCAATGGAGTCGGAGTTTCCAATAATGGCCGACTGTCTCGAATACCTAGTCGACACTGGCGGGCCAGGGCTTTTCCGAGGAGGCCTGGGTGTCCGTAAGGACTATCGTGCCCTAGTGCCCCTGCTCGCTGCTGTGCAGTCGAACCGCCACCACATCCCGGGCCCGGGTCTCTTTGGTGGGAGAACTGGCGCGCTGTCGCGTATACAGCTGCGCGATGTGGATTCGGGTGAATCCAGACTGCTTGCCCGACAGGGCTCGCTCATTCCTGTGAAGCCGGGAGACGTACTCACCATTTTCTCAGGCGGAGGTGGTGGCTGCGGGAAGGCGCTTGATCGAGATCCTGCGCTGGTCGCCAGCGATGTACTCAATGGCAAGGTTAGCCTCGAACATGCTGCAACCGATTACGGCGTTGTAATCTCTGCGGGAAGTTACACGCCTGACCTACTGGAAACCGCATCGCTGCGCGAACGTATGCGAGCGCTGCCTGGCGAAGGCGTGCGGGATCAGACCTCGACATGATGCACGGCACCGCGAAGAGTGCCGAACTGTCTGACCGGGCAGCGCGCCTTGCTTGGGAGGGTACTCCCGAGGAAATCTGCGATGAACTTCGGAGTTTTGCTGGCAGCCATGAGACGGGGCGCCGCGAGGTCCTCGACTTGATAGCGGGCCATAACTTGCTTAGTCCAACCGCGAGCGCGATTCAAGCGCGCATTGGCGGCTTGACTCAATCCGGCAATGTTGGCGCACGACTGAACAGTGGTACCCAATGGATCGATAACATCGAAACCGTGGCGACGGAACTGGCCAAGAGATTGTTCCGGGCTAGGTACGCGGAATTGAGGCCGATGTCGGGGAGCTTCGCCAATGCCGTTGTGATACTTGGTCTGCTCCGATCGGGCCAGAGGGTGATGGTGAGCGAAGGGCGGCATGGCGGTCACAAAACGTATCTCCGCGATGGTTATGCGCGGCACATGGGGCTCGACTACGTGCCGGTGCCCCATCAAGAAATCGATGGCGAGGGCGAGCTCAATCTCCCGCAAACCATCGACGACATCGTCAAGCGTCGGCCGGACTGGATTTTTCTTGGCTCTAGCCGAGTACTCTTTGCGGAGCCGCTGCGCGAATTGCAGGCGGCAGCTCAGTCAGTCGGCGCGCGAATTCTCTACGACGCCGCCCACACGCTGGGCCTCATCGCGGGTCGTCAGTTTAAGGACCCGATGACCGATGGCGTCGCGGTCATGACCGGGTCGGCGCAAAAGACGCTGGGCGGGCCGGTGGGTGGATTGGTGCTATCCAACGACCCGGAAATCGCTCGGGCGATCGCGTCGGCCTCGGACGTGCTGATTTCGAATTACTCCAACTATCGGATCGGGGCACTTGCGGTCACGCTTGCTGAAACGTTGCAGTTCGGCGAGGATTACGCAAAGGATGTAATTGCCAACGCGCGCGCCCTTGCCGATGCCCTTTGCAGCAACGGTGTGATGGTCGTGCGCGGCGATCGTGGTTACACGCTGTCGCACATGATCTTAGTGGACATGAAAACGGAGGTCGGGGCGAAGCAGGCGATGTCTGAACTCGAGCGCGCCGGCATCGCCACCACCCGACTCGCAATGTCTTACAACTATCCTGCAATGACTGCGCTGCGATTGGGCACGTCTATGGTCACTCGCCTTGGCATGGGACTCGACGAAATGAAAATGGCGGCGCAGCTAATTCGCCGAGTGCTGGTCGACCGCGAACAGCCGGAGGCTGTGCGCCCAGACGTACTCGAGCTGGTTGCGGGTTTCCGCGACCTACATTATTGTTTTTCCGGCCAATTGCGCGCGGGGAGAGTGCTTAAATGACAGCTGCTCGGGTCGGAGTGGATATCGGTGGGACATTTACAGACTTTGTTCTGCTCGATGAAGACACGGGCGAGTTGGTCGCCTGGAAAATTCCGACACGCCAGTTGGAACTGGGTCAGAGCATCGTCGATGGCATCCAGCATTTCAGCAAGCAGTACGGTACATTGCCGACGCTGAGCCGCGTCATTCACGGCACCACTGTCAACTCAAATGCCATCCTAGAGCACAAGGGTGCCCGATGCGGCCTCATCACCACGCGCGGCTTTCGTGACATCTTGGAAATCGGGCGCCAGACCCGCCCTGATCTTTATCGTTGGCACATTAACCGTCCAACGCCGCTGATCCCGCGGCATCTCCGTTTCGAGGTAACCGAACGCATTTCAGCAAAGGGCGAGGTTCTCGTCCCGGTGGCCGAGTCGGATGTGCGTCAAGCCCTCGCTAGCTTGCGCGACGCCAAGGTCGAGGCTGTGGCCGTGTGCCTGCTCAACTCTTATGCCAATCCTGAGCACGAACAGCAAATTCGCGCCTTGGTTTGCGAGATGCTACCGGAGGCCTATGTTGTGACCTCCTCGGATCTTGCGCCGGAATTTCGCGAATTCGAGCGCTTCAGTACGGCTGCGGTCGCAGCCTACGTGGGTCCAGTATTCAGCCGTTACGTCCAAGAGTTGATCAAGAAGCTCGACGACGCATTCAAGCCGACGCCTAGCCTGTACATCATGCAATCTTCCGGGGGCGTTGTGGGTGGACAGTTTGCCGCAGAGCGCCCGCACCTGACCATCGAGTCTGGCCCTGCCGCCGGTGCGCTGGCAGCCGCCGATTTTGGCAGGCGCTTTGGTAAAAGCGAACTGTTAGCGTTCGACATGGGCGGCACCACGGCCAAGGCATGCCTTATCCGCGATGGCAAGCCTAATGTCACCGACTTGCTGGTGGTCGGTGCCGACAACAACCGGCCCGGTATCCTCGGCGCGCGCGTCGCGGGACTGCCGGTGCGCGCTGTATCAGTTGACCTGGTGGAGTGCAGCGCCGGCGGCGGCAGCATCGCCTGGGTCGACGTGGCCGGCATCCTTAAGGTGGGGCCAGGCAGCGCAGGGGCTTCGCCGGGGCCAGCTTGCTATGGTGGCGGTGGGCTTGAGCCGACAGTGACCGACGCGCATGCGGTGCTGGGGCACATTAGCCCAGACGCTCTTCTTGGTGGTCGCTTGCGCATTGACCCAGAGGCGGCGCGCCGCGCTATTCAGGACAATATTGCGGCGAAACTAGGCGTGGATGTGTATGCCGCCGCACAAGGCATCATCGATGTCGCCAACGCCAACATGCTTCGTATTCTTCGCGTGGTTTCCGTCGCCCGTGGCTTTGACCCACGCGACTTCGCCCTAATTCCCTTCGGCGGCGGTGGGCCTTTGCATGCAGGCGACCTTGCCAATGAATTGGGCATAACCCAGATTGTCGTGCCGCCGAACCCTGGAGTGTTTTCAGCGGTGGGGTTGGTGATGAGCGAGATTCATGCCGGGTTTAGCCGAACCGTACTTATGCGCGCTGTGCCTGAGTCGCTATCCGCTGTCAGTCATTGGTTCGAACAGTTCGTTGCTCAATGTCATGCCGCGCTCAAGCGGGAGCGCGTGCCCGAGTCCTCATGGCGCGTTGCCAAGTTCCTTGACATGCGCTACGCGAGGCAGAGTTTCGAGCTAGAGATCCCGGTCAATGGCGAGCTAAAGTCCCAGGCGGACCTGGACGCCGTCATCGCTGCATTCCATGCCACGCATACGCAGAACTATGGCCACTCTGATCCCGATGCACCAGTGGAGATCGTGTCTGTCAAAACCCGGGCGAGTGGGGAGGCACCAGCGGTGCAGTTCCGGCCGATTGCCACCGGCGACGAAGACCCACAAGCTGCTTATGTTGGGTCGAGGGTTGCCTACATGGGCAGTTTCGTTGGCGTGGAAACCCCTCGCTACGACCGTTCGAAGTTGAGAGCTGGCAACGTCTTGACGGGTCCCGCCATCGTTGACTCATTCGATTCAACCTGTCTGATATTGCCGGGACATGTTGCCACCGTCGGCGCGCTCGGCGAACTGGTGATCCGCACGAGCTAGGCTATTTTTGGTAAGCTGAACCTGCCCCTGTTTGACGTACCGCTTAGCCGTTCCATTATGCGGCTTTCAATAGCTGTGCCGCGTCCCAGCGTTTCTCAAACTGCATCGGACTGACGTAGCCCAGCGTGGAGTGAAG
>JBEGOC010000150.1:0-6524 GCA_041182225.1 Pseudomonadota bacterium
CTGCTGCCGCTCTGGTGTGCAGGTGCCGCGCTGGGGGCGGCCCTGGGCACCGCTTCGCCCGAGCGTTCGCTGCTGCTGGCCCTGCCGCCCTTGGCGACACTGGCGGCTTTTGCGCTGCCAACACTGGAGCGCATGGTGGGAGCCTTGGTGGACTGGTTCACCCTGCTGTTTTTTTCCGGCTGTGCCTGCATCGTCTGGGTGGTGTGGATCGCGATGCAAACCGGGGTGCCCTGGCAACCCGCAGCCAATGTCGAGCGCCTGGCGCCCGGCTTTGTGCCCAGCTTTTCCTGGGTCGCCTTCGCCTGTGCATTGGCAGCCACCGCCGCCTGGTTGTGGCTGGTCAAATGGCGCGTTGGCCGGCACCGGGCAGCGATCTGGAAAAGTCTGGTGTTACCGGCCGCAGGCGCAGCCCTGTGCTGGCTGCTCCTCATGACACTGTGGCTACCCTTGCTGGACTACGCCCGCAGCGATGTCGCACTGGCTCAAAGGATCATGCGCGAGTTGCCCGCGGGGGCCTGCGCCCATGGCTACCGACTCAACGCCGAACACAGCACTGCCTTGCGGTTCCATGGTGAGCTGCAACTCAAGCCGCTGGATCAGGGTGGCTGCCAATGGCTGATCACGACGCCGGAGACCGCCGGCCAATTGGGTACGGCCAGTGGACTGTCGGGCTGGACCCGCCACGCGCAACACCAGCACCCGGTCGAACGCGACGACAAGCTGCTGATTTACCGGCGCATCACAGCCCCTTGAATCGGCAACGTCGAGCCTGCGCGGACGGGCCCTCACCGCGCCGAGCGAATCCGGTTTGACGGAAAGGACAGGGTAAAGCAAGAACCCTGACCCGGTACGCTGTCAATCCTCAACTGGCCGCCATGCCGCTGCGCCACATGCTTGACAATGGCCAAGCCCAGCCCCGTACCGCCGGTGTCCCTGGAGCGGCTACGGTCAATCCGGTAAAAGCGCTCGGTCAAACGGGGAATATGTTCTGGCGCGATACCCGGCCCGGAATCGGTCACCGAGAACTCAAGGCCACCGTCCGGCAGGACCCCGACGCGAACCCGAATCGAGCCATTGACTGGCGTGTAGCGGATGGCGTTGCTGACGAGGTTACTGGTCGCACTCAGGATTTCACTGGCGACGCCCGCCAACTCGATATCCTCAGAGCCTTCGAAAGTGATCACATGGGCAGGCTGGACGCCACTTGAGAAGGTCGCGGACAAGGCAACAGCATCCTGCTGCAGCTGACTCATGACAGCCGGTACGGCGATCCATTCGGTCAGCCCTGGCGGGGGGCTGCCCTCCAGGCGGGACAACATCAGCAGATCGCTGACCAGGGACTGCATGCGCTGCGCCTGCAGCGCCATCATGTCGAGGTAACGGTCATGCTCCTGTGTCGTCAAGGGCAGGGTCTGCAAGGTTTCTACAAAGCCAGCCAGCACGGTCAGGGGTGTGCGGATCTCATGCGACACATTGGCGACAAAATCACGTCGCATGGCTTCAGCCTGCTCCAACACCGTGACGTCCCGCGAGAGCAGTAGCAAGCGTCCTTCGCCGTACGGGTGCAGTTGGACCGACAGACTGACAGGCCGCAACGCCGTAGCCATGCGACCGGGCATCGACACCTCGCGGCCATAGTCTCTGCTGGACAGGTAAGCCGCGAAGGCCGGATCGCGCACCAGGTTGCCAAAGTGCTGCTGCAGGTCACGCTGGGTTTCCAGGCCGAAATGGGCGGCTGCCGTCTGGTTAAACCATTCAATCTGCGCCTGGGCATCCAGTAACACGACGCCGTTGGGTGACGCCTGCAAAGCCGCCAGGAAATCATGCAGGCGCGCCTGGCTCGCCTGGATCAACTGATCCCTGGCTCGCAGCAGCCGCCGCACACGCTCGACCATGTCACCCCACGCCCCGTTGGCGGCCATGCCTGCGTCCAAAGCGGCGCCCTGGCGCAGCCAAGTCAAGGCGCGGGCGGCGCGTGACAGATCAACCAGAATCCAAACGCTGCCGGCGGCGACGACGCCACCCAAGGCGCCAACCGCCGGGCGGTCTGGCCAGAACAATATACCGACCAGGGCACCCAGACCTTGCAGCCCCAAAAAAACAACAGCACGACCCAACACAGTCAAAGTCCAGGCAATGTCATCAGAATTTAGCTGACTTCAAATCAGACATTGGCTTTCGAGGGCAAGGCCGACGCGGTGTGCGCAGTGAGGCGGTAGCCCGCGCCACGCACCGTCTCGATCATCTGGCCCGCGCCGACCCCCAGGGCTTCGCGCAGGCGTTTGACATGCACGTCCACCGTTCGTTCCTCGATGAACACATGGTCGCCCCAAACCTTGTCAAGCAACTGAGAGCGGCTGTGAACCCGCTCAGCGTGGTTCATGAAGTAATGCAGAAGCTTGAACTCTGTGGGTCCGAGTTTGAGCATCTGATCCTTGAATGTGACCCGATATGTTGAACCATCAAGCGCCAAATCGCCGATGACCACCACCCCCCCCATCTGCTCGGGCGCACGGCGACGCAGCACAGCACGCACCCTGGCCAACAACTCACGGGTGGAAAAGGGTTTTGCAATGTAGTCGTCGGCACCGGCATCCAGGCCGGCAACCCGATCGGGCTCGTCGCCACGTGCCGTGAGCATGATGATGGGCACGTCCTTGGTCCGGGCATTGGCGCGCCAGCGCCTGGCCAGCACCAGTCCGCTTTCGCCCGGCAACATCCAGTCCAGCAAAATCACATCCGGCAATACAGCATCAATTTCGCACTGGGCCAGCGCACTGTCCATGGCCCACGTGGGCCGGAAACCGTTGTGGCGAAGGTTGACGGCGATCAGTTCGGCAATGGCCGGCTCATCCTCCACAATCAGCACGCCAGGTTGATGCCTCATTTCACCACCGATTCAATCTGCTCCATGGGCGTATGGCGGACATCCGCCCCCTTCACCACATAAATGATGAACTCGGCAATGTTCTTGGCGTGGTCGCCAATGCGCTCGATCGCCTTCGCCAGAAACAGCAGGTCCAGGCTGGGCGAAATCGTGCGCGGGTCTTCCATCATGTAGGTCACCAGTTTGCGCACAAAGCCATCGAACTCACGATCGATGACATCGTCCTCTTTCAGGATCGACAACGCAGCCTGAGTGTCAAGCCGGGCGAAGGCGTCAAGTGCCTTGCGCAAGAGGCCCGACGCCAGGTCGGCGGCGACCCGCAACTCCAGCGACGGCAGGGAACGCGGTGCACCACTGTTGATGATGGAACGCACCATCCGGGCAATTTTCTCCGCCTCATCCCCAACGCGCTCCAGATTGGCGGTGGTCTTGGAGATGGCGATCAGCAAGCGCAGGTCGCGGGCAGTGGGTTGACGGCGTGCAATGATGCTGGACAACTCGCGGTCGATATCGACCTCCATGGCATTCACACGAGCTTCGACCTCGGTCACCTGATTGGCGACCTCCACGCTGAAATGTGACAGGGCATAAATGGCCTGCCGAATCTGCGACTCCACAAGGCCGCCGAGTTCCATGACCCGGCTCGATACCGCAGTCAACTCGCTGTCGAACTGGGTGGAGAGATGTTTATCTGGCATGGCAGGTCCTTATCCAAAACGGCCGGTGATGTAGTCTTCAGTTTCCTTGCGGTTGGGCTTGAAGAAAATTTGCTCTGTGGCGCCGAATTCGATCAGGTCACCAAGGTACATGTAGGCGGTGTAATCGCTGCAACGCGCCGCCTGCTGCATGTTGTGGGTCACGATCACCACCGTGTAGTCGGTTTTCAGCTCTGTGATCAGCTCTTCAATCTTCGCAGTCGAGATGGGGTCCAGCGCCGAGCAGGGTTCGTCAAGCAACAAGACCTCGGGTTTGATGGCGATGCCGCGCGCGATGCAAAGGCGTTGCTGCTGGCCACCAGATAGGCTGGAACCGTTTTGATGGAGTTTGTCCTTGACCTCCGTCCACAGCGCAGCCTTGCGCAGGGCCCACTCGACACGCTCTTCCATGTCGGTCGGGCTCAGGTCCTCAAACAATTTCACGCCAAACGCCACGTTGTCGAAAATCGACATCGGAAACGGCGTGGGCTTCTGGAAAACCATCCCGACTTTGGCGCGAAGCAGCGCCACATCGTCCTTGCTGGTCAGCAAATCCTGCCCATCCAAAAGGATTTCCCCTTGGGCGCGTTGTTCGGGATACAACTCAAACATCCGGTTGAATACCCGCAGCAGCGTTGATTTGCCACAACCGGAAGGGCCGATGAATGCGGTCACCTTTTTCTCAGGGATCTCCAGGTTGATGCCTTTGAGCGCGTGAAATTTGCCGTAGTAAAAATCCAGATTTTTGACAGCAATTTTGGGTCGTTCAAGTGTGGTGCTGGGTGTCATCATGGTCATTTTGTCGATTGGGTCAATGGTCGGGGGGTCAGAGTTTGCTGCGCGTCAACACCCGCGCCAGGATGTTGAGACCCAGCACCATCATGGTGATGATGAACACACCGGCCCAGGCGAGCTTTTGCCAGTTTTCGTAGGGGCTCATGGCAAACTTGAAAATGGTCACCGGCAGGCTCGCCATGGGCTCACCCAAGTTAGAAGTCCAAAACTGATTGCTCAATGCTGTGAACAGCAAAGGGGCTGTTTCGCCCGCAATCCGAGCCACTGCCAGCAGCACACCGGTGACGACCCCGGCTCTGGCGGCACGCAGCGTGATGCTGATGATCACCTTCCACTTGGGCGCCCCCAAGGCGTAGGCGGCTTCGCGCAGTCCGGACGGCACCAGTTGCAGCATGTTTTCCGTTGTCCGAATCACAATCGGAATCACGATGAGTGCCAGCGCCAATACACCCGCAATGCCAGAAAAGGATTTGAACCTGACCACCACCACGGAGTAGACAAACAGCCCGATCACGATGGACGGCGCCGACAGCAGAATGTCGTTGACGAAGCGGGTCAACGAGGCCAGCCAGCCCTTGGTGTCAAACTCAGCCAGGTAAATGCCGGCCATGATGCCAATCGGTGTGGCGACGAATGTGGCCAACGACACCATCAACAAGGAGCCGAACATGGCATTGGCCAAGCCACCAACATCATTGGGCGCCGGTGTCATCTGAGTCAGCGTGGTCCAGGTCAAGCCGCTAATGCCCAACACAATGGTGTCCAGCAAAATCCAGAACAACCAGAGCAGGCCGAAGGACATGGCCAGCAGCGACAGGGTCAGCGCCGCTGCATTGACATTCTTGCGATGCGCAAACTTGGCGCGCCGGGTTGCCAGCAGATCGGCCTCTCTGAGCAGTTTTTCGCCAGTAGTCATGTCCTGCTACCTTCGTTTTTACGGAGTTGGGACAACAGCAGCTTGGACAGGGCCAGGACCACAAAGGTGATGAAAAACAGCGCAAGCCCCAAGTACATCAGAGCCGCCTGGTGCAAGCCCTCGCCAGCCTCAGCAAATTCATTGGCCAAGGCCGACGTGATGCTGTTCGCAGCCTGAAACAGACTCAAGGAATCCAACTGGTTGAAGTTACCGATGACAAAGGTCACCGCCATCGTCTCCCCAATGGCCCGGCCAAGGCCCAGCATGATGCCCCCGATTACGCCCGCTTTGGTGTACGGCAAGACCACCTTAGAAACCACCTCCCAAGTGGTCGCACCCAGGCCATAAGCCGACTCTTTCAGCAAGGTGGGCGTGACCTCAAACACATCACGCATCACGGCTGCGATGAAGGGAATGATCATGATGGCCAGGATGATGCCGGCAGACAAAATACCGATGCCCACCGGCGGCCCAGACACCAACGCACCCAAAAAAGGCATATCGCCAAAAAGGGACTGGAGCGGTTGCTGCACGTAGCTTGCCAGCAAGGGGCCGAACACCAGCAAACCCCACATGCCGTAGACGATGGACGGGATGGCTGCCAGTAATTCCACCGCTGTTCCCAGTGGCCGCTTCAGCCAGGCGGGCGAGAGTTCCGTCAAGAATATGGCAATGCCAAAGCTGACCGGCACAGCGATCAGCAGCGCGATGATCGATGTCATCAGCGTGCCGTAGACCATCACCAGCCCGCCAAACTCCAGCTTGACCGGATCCCAACTTGTGCTCAGGAAAAAACCCAGTCCGTATTTGCTGATGGCAGGCCACGCCTTGATGGTCAGCGACACCAGGATAGCGAGGAGCATGGCCAGCGTGAAAACCGCAGCCGCTTTTGCCAGCCAGCCAAAAATACGATCGGCGATGGGGCTGGAACGGCCCCGCTTTTGGGGGGAAGGGTTGGTCATGACACGTCCGGTCGAACGTAAAGCCGGGTTGGCGGACATTTCGGAAGCAGAGAGTGTAGATGACACCATGAGACTTGCCAGGCGGTCGGGTCCGTTGCTTGCGCCGCTCTAAATCACTTGAAAGCAATTGGCTTGCCCGCCGCGTCCTTGAGTTCACCCCACGCCTTTTCGATGCTGGCCACCACAGGCTTGGGCATCGGCACGTAATCCAGGTCATCAGCCGCTTTTTCACCATTTTTGTAGGCCCAGGAGAAGAACTTCAGGGCTTC
>JBEGOC010000151.1:0-5958 GCA_041182225.1 Pseudomonadota bacterium
CCCGCCCCATGACCGCCGCCCCTGCCAGCACCGATCTCCCCCTGAAACAGCGCCTGAAAAATGGACAAGTGCCGGTCGGTACCATGGTGTTCGAGTTTTTTGTACCGGGCATGGCGCAGATGGCACGCGCCGTGGGTGCGGACTTTCTGATGTACGACACCGAGCACAGCGGCGCCGACATCGAGACCATCAAGGCCCAGTGCGCTGCCTGCAACGGCACCGGTGTGGTGCCGCTGGTGCGGGTGCCGGGGTTTCATTACCATTTTGTGGCCCGGGCCTTGGATGCCGGGGCCCACGGCATCATGATGCCCATGGTGGCCGACGCCGAGCAAGCCCGGGCGCTGGTGTCCTGGTCGCGCTACCCGCCGCTGGGCCGGCGCGGCGCCGCCTTTGGGGTGGCGCACGACGGCTACCTGCCGGGCGCGCCGCGCGACAAGATCGCCGCCAGCGCCGAGCGCACGCTGGTGATTGCCATGATCGAAACCCCCGAAGGCGTGGCCAATGTGGACGCTATTGCCGCAGTGGACGGTGTGGATGTGCTGTGGTTGGGCCACTTTGACCTGACCAATTTCATGGGCATTGCCGGCGAGTTTGACCACCCCGACTACCTGGCCGCCGTGGACCGCATCGTGGCTGCCGCTCAGCGGCACGGTAAAACCGCGGCCGTGATGGCCGGCGACGAGGCCTGGGCGCAGCGCTACCATGGCCTGGGCTTTCGCATGTTTGCCTACGGCCTGGATGCCCAACTGTTCCAGCGTGCGCTGGCCGCCGGCATTGGCGCCGTGCGGGCGCTGGCTTGACCCCACATCGTAAGCTGGACGACCCACCCATGAGCGCCCCCTTTCTTGTCGGCCTGACCCGCGACCTGCGCAATGCCGCCGGCGAACCCACCTTTGGCGCCGAGGCCTTGGCCCGGCTCGACCAGACCCCCGGCCTGCGCTGGGAGTACCTGCCGGAGGCCGTCTCCGCCATCACGCCGGACCTGACCGCCCGCTATGACGCGCTCTATGTCAACGCACCCCGGGTCGGTGCTGACAGCTTTGGCGCGGCGCCGCCGCGCGTCAAGCTGATTGCGCGCCACGGCGTGGGCTACGACTCGGTCGATGTCGCCGCCCTCAGTGCGCGCGGCGTGCTGCTGACCAACACCCCCGATGCGGTGCGCCGCCCGGTGGCCACCATGGCGCTGACCCTGGTGCTGGCGCTGGCGCAAAAGCTGCTCATCAAAGATGGCTTGACCCGCAGCGGCCGCTGGAACGAGCGTGTCGAGCACATGGGTCAGGGCCTGACCGGCAAGACCCTGGGCCTGGTGGGCGCCGGGGGCATCGGCCTGGAGACCATCGGGTTGGCGCGGGCCTTTGACCTGCGCGTGCTGGCCGCCGACCCCTACGCCGAGCCGCAGGTGGTGGCGGCGCGCGGCGGCACCCTGGTGCCGCTGGACACCCTGCTGCGCGAGGCCGACTTCGTGGTGCTGGCCTGCCTGCTCAACCCTGCCACCCACCACCTGATCAACGCCGCGCGGCTGGCCTTGATGAAACGCAGCGCCTACCTGATCAATGTGGCGCGCGGCCCGATCATCGACGAGGCGGCGCTGATCGCCTGCCTCCAGGCCCAGGGTATCGCCGGGGCTGCGCTCGATGTGTTTGAGCAGGAGCCGGTGGCGCCCGACAACCCGCTGCTGACCATGGACAACGTGATCGTGACGCCCCATTCACTGTGCTGGACCGACGAGTGCTTTGGCGCCATTGCCCGCAGCGGGCTGGGCGCCGTGGCCGATGTCTGCGGCCACCGCTTGCCCTCGCACGTGGTGAACCGGGAGGTGCTGGCGCAGCCGGCATGGCAGCAGTGGTTTGCGGCATTTTGACCCCCACCTCCTGACCCCATATGACCCGACCGCTCAACGTCCTGGTGCTGATGTCTGACGAGCACAACCCCAAGTTCTTGGGCTGTGCCGGCCATCCGTTCATCCAGACCCCGAACCTGGACCGCCTGGCCGGCCGGGGCACCCGCTTCAGCCAGGCCTACACCTGCAGCCCCATTTGCGTGCCGGCCCGCGCCGCCTTTGCCACGGGGCGTTATGTGCATGAGGTCGGTTTCTGGGACAACGCCGACGCCTATGACGGCAGCGTGCCAAGCTGGCACCATGTGCTGCGCCAGGCGGGCCACCGGGCCACATCCATCGGTAAACTGCATTTCCGGGGTCGGCCCGGCGATGACCATGGCTGGTCTGAAGAAATCCTGCCCATGCACGTGATCGACGGCATCGGCGACATCAAGGGCCTGGTCCGCAGTGACATCCCGGTGCGGCGCGGCGGCGACAAGATGGCCAAGCTGGCCGGCCCGGGTGAATCCACTTACACCCGCTACGACCGCAACATCGGCGATGCGGCCTGCGCCTGGCTGCAAGAGCGAGCCCAGCAGCCCGACGCCAAGCCCTGGGTGCTGTTTGTCTCGATGGTGGCGCCGCATTTTCCGCTGACGGCGCCTACCCGCTGGTACGAGCACTATGCGGCCCTGGACCTGCCCCTGCCCAAACTTTATGACCCGGCGGTCCGGCCGCACCACCCCTTCACCGACGAGTACGCGCGGGTGGTGGACTACGACAGCCACTTCCACAACGCGCAGGATGTGCGGCGGGCCATTGCCGGTTACTGCGGCCTGGTGTCCTTCATGGACGAACAAATGGGCCAGGTGCTGGCGGCGCTGGGTCAAGCCGGGCTGGCCGAGAACACCCTGGTGATCTACACCAGTGACCATGGCGACAACCTGGGTGCGCGCGGCCTGTGGGGCAAGTCCACGCTGTACGAAGAATCTGCCGGTGTGCCGATGATTCTGGCTGGTCCGGGTATCCCGGCGGGGCAGGTGGTGGCAGAGCCGGTCAGCCACGTGGACTGTGCGGTCACCATCCTTCAGGCGGCCGCAGCGCCAGCCTTGCCGCAGGCCAGCGGTCAATCACTCACCGACTTGGCGCAGGGGGCCACCGCCCACCGCCCGGTGCTGTCGGAATACCACGCCATCGGCTGCACCGGTGGCGCCACCCTGCTGCGGCAGGGCCGCTTCAAATACTGCCACTATGTGGACCACCCGGCGCAGCTGTTTGATCTGGCGGCTGATCCCGAGGAATTGCAGGACCTGGCCACCAGCCCGGCCCACCACGAGACCCTGTCGACCTGCGAAGCGGCCTTGAGGCGGGTGCTCAACCCCGAAGAGGTAGACCACCGAGCCAAGCAAAGGCAGCAAGACCTGCTGGCGGCCCACGGTGGGCGCGACGCGGCGTTGGCTCGCGGGGACCTAGGCTTTACCCCGGCGCCGGGCACTGAGGCCGCTTTCAATTGATGTTGGTTTGTTGACTCTCAAGGAGACGCACATGTTCAGACGCAAATTCATTGGCTTTGGTGCGACCCTGGCCGCACTGGGTGCCTGGCCCACCGCCCGGGCCCAGGCCTGGCCGGCGCGCCCGATCAAGCTCATCGTGCCCTTCATTCCAGGCAGCGCGCCCGATGTGATCGCCCGCGGCCTGAGCGAGCGGCTGACCATCGCGCTGGGTCAGGCCGTGGTGATTGACAACAAGCCAGGTGCTGGCGGCAATATCGGACTGGATGCCATCGCCAAATCCGCCGGGGACGGCTACACCTTGGGGCTGGGTACCAGCAGCCTGTCCATCAACCCCCACCTGTATCGCAAGGTACCCTTTGACCCAGTCAATGACTTCACGCCGGTCAATCTGACCTATGCCATGCCCCATGCCCTGATCGTTCAGGCTGACTCGCCCCTCAAGACGGTGTCCGATCTGGTGCGCACACTCAAAGCTGAACCGGGCAAGTACAACTACGCCTCGGGCGGCAATGGCAGCGGCGCCCACCTGTGTGCCGAATTGTTCAAATCCATGGCCGGAGTGGATGCGGTGCATGTGCCTTACCGAGGTGCGCCCGAGATCATCACCTCGGTGATAGGGGGCTCGGCCCTGTTTGGTTTTCCCACCCTGTCCACCGCGGTGCCACTGGTCAAGGGCGGCAAGATCCGCGCCCTGGCTGTCACCGGACCAAAACGCAATCCGGCGCTTCCGGAGGTGCCCCCGGTGGGTGAGACGGTACCGGGCTTCGAGGTGGTATCGTGGTTCGGGGTGATGGCGCCTGCCAAATTTCCCGTCGAGTTGGCCCGCCGCATCGACCAGGAAATCCAAAAGGCCCTGGCCGACCCGGCCTTCCGGGACAAGGTGCAGGCTGACGGCACCGAAATTGTCGGGCTCGGGCATCAGGCATTCCCGGATTACTTGCGGCAAGACCTGCAAAAATGGAAGCGCGCGGTGGAACTCAGCGGCGCCAAGGTCGATTGATCGAACTTGACAGCCTAGACTGGCGTATGACCTGGAGACAAGCATGACACACCTCGCACGGACTGCATGGAAGGCTGCTCTGAGCGCCGCTTTCGTCGGCGCCCTTTGGGGCGGTAGCGCCCAGGCCCAGACCTACCCGAGCAAGCCGATCCGCTGGGTGGTGCCCAGCACGCCGGGTGATGGCTCGGACGTCACCGGCCGCATCATTGCCGAGCGCCTGTCGCGCGAACTCGGCCAGCCAGTGGTCATCGACAACAAGCCGGGCGCCGGCGGCGTGCTGGGCACCGAAGCCGCAGCCCGCTCTGCGCCTGACGGCTACACCATGATTGTTGGCAATGCCGGCTCGCATGGCGTCAATGCCGGCATCTACAGCAAGCTGCCCTACGATGTGGTGAAAGACTTTGTGCCGGTGGCCATGATCTGCACCACCCCCAATGTGATGGTGGTCAGCCCCAGCGTCAAGGCCCGCAACGTGGCCGAGTTTGTGGCGCTGGCCAAGGCCAACCCGGGCAAGCTCAACTACGCCTCGGGCGGCGTGGGCAGCTCGGCCCATTTGTCGGCTGAGCTGTTCAAGAGCCTGACCGGCACCGACCTCGTCCACGTGCCCTACAAGGGCTCGGCGCCGGCCGTGGCCGGCCTGCTGGGTGATGAGGTGCAGGTGATGATCGGCAACCTGCCGCCCTGGTCGGCGCAGATCAAGGCTGGCCGGGTGCAGGCGCTGGCGGTCAGCACCGCGCAGCGCCACCACAGCCTGCCCGAGGTCCCGGCCCTCGCGGAGAACCTGCCGGGTGTTGAGACCCTGGCCTGGTTTGGCGTGCTGGCACCGGCCGGTACCCCACGGGCGGTGGTGGAGCGCATCAACACCTTGGTCAATCAGGCGCTGGAGCAACCCGACATCAAGGCCCGGCTCGCCACCCTGGCCTGCGACCCGGCACCCGCCACACCCGAGGCGTTTGCTAGCCGCGTCAACGGCGACGTGGCGCGCTGGAAAAAACTCGCCGCCGAGAAAAACATCCGCGCCGACTGAGCCGGGGGCACCCACAACTTGGGCTGACGTAGCCTAAAGTCGAGTGGATCCTGAGGTGGTTGTAGAACCTCATCCAGTCAACCACCTCGTCCGTGGCCTGCCTGCCTTTTGCAAACCGGTAGCCCTACAGGCGGCCCATGGGGGTTGGGAGACCTTCGCTCGGCATCATGGTCTACGGCTCAGACCCAGCACAACAGTTTAGGGTGCCAAGTGGCCGTTGCCTGAATGTTGGCAACGGCCATCTGTGTGGGTGGCCACAGCAGGTCATCCAGCCGCGCAACGGTGTCACCCAGGCTGGCAGCAAATAGGCTGTTCTTGTTCAGGAAGGCCTGCCACTGGCGTAGCTTGGCCGTGTCTTCGCCGAATTTCTTGGTCAAGGCCAAGGGGCGATCGGTTGACAATATGGTCTGGCGCCTGGCAAAGGTGGCGGCAATGGCAGCGGCCAGTGTGGCGCCATCCAGCTCAGTGCGCCGTGCGATCACTGCGAGGTCGAAGAAGTCCTTCATGCGGGTGTTCGCTTGCCCCAGCATCACCATGGCTTGGTACTTCTCGGCGATCACGGTGTAGACCGGATAGACCCGCAGCGTGGGTGCTGGGA
>JBEGOC010000152.1:0-2822 GCA_041182225.1 Pseudomonadota bacterium
GCAAAAGCACCTTTGTGCGGCTGATCACCGGCGTGGAGCAGCCCAACAGCGGCGCCATCCTGCTGGATGGGCAGAAAGTTAGTTTTGCCTCGCCGCTCGATGCCCGCGAGCAGGGCATGGAGACTGTGTACCAGACGCTGGCGCTGGCCGAAGACCTGGATGTGCCGGCCAATATCTTTCTGGGGCGCGAGCTGACGCGCTTCAACCTGGGGCCGCTGTCGGTGCTGAACCACAAGGCCATGCGTGAGCAGTCCAATGCCATGCTGGCCACCACGGGTGTCAAGATTCAGGACATGTCAGAAAGCCTGCGCGGCATGTCAGGCGGCCAGCGCCAGTGCGTGGCCATCGCCCGCGCCGCCGGCTTTGCCCGCAAACTCATCATCCTGGACGAGCCCACCGCCGCTTTAGGCGTGGCCGAGACGGCACGGGTGGAGCAGATCATCAAGGGCTTGAAAGAGCGCGGCGTGCCGCTGATCATCATCAGCCACAACCTGCGCCAGGTGTTTGACTTGGTGGATCGCATCTGGGTGTTCCGCCAGGGCCGCATCATTTGCAGCCGCCTGACCCGGCAGACCAACCCGGAAGAAATCGTGGGCCTGATCACCGGTGCCATCGACCCGGCGCGCCTGAGCGCCGAGGAGGCCGTGGCATGCTGAAAGGCATCGACCCGTTGTTGACGCCCGAGTTGCTGATGCACCTGTGCGCCATGGGCCATGGCGAATGGGTGGCGGTGGTGGACGCCAATTTCACGGCGGATTTCTTGAGCCAGGGCAAGCCCTTGGTGCGCCTGCCTGGCAACAGCCTGGCGCGCGTGAGCCAGGCGGTGCTGTCGGTAATGCCCTTGGCGGCCGATGTGGCGCAACCCGCGGCCTATATGCAGGTCTGCCAGCAGCCCGCCAGCCACCGCACGGCGGCGCAACAGGCGGTGGTGGATCTGCTGGCGCTGGAAGGCTTGCCGCCCGATCGGGTCGAAGGTGTGGAGCGTTTTGCTTTTTATGACAAGATTCGGGGCGCCAGCCTGATTGTGCAAAGTGGTGAAGCCACCGCCTACGGCAACGCCATGTTTTGCAAGGGCGTGATCCTCAACTGAATGAGAGGCTGTTTTGAACGCCACCCCCGATTTCGTCCGCGACCCGCGCCTGATGCGCGGCTCCAACCACAACGGCATGCGCCAGTTCAACGAGCGCATCGTGCTGCAGGCCATCCGCCACCATGGCGCCATGGCCAAGGCCGATCTGGCGCGACTGACGCAGCTGTCCACCCAAACCGTGTCCATCATTGTCGACCGCCTGCTCGGCGACGAGCTGTTGCTCAAGCAGGACCGGGTGCGCGGCAAGATCGGCCAGCCCTCGGTGCCGCTCTCGCTGAACCCGGACGGCGCATTCAGCCTGGGCTTGCAGGTGGGCCGGCGCAGCCTGGAGGTGCTGGTGTCCGACTTTGTGGGGCAGCCGCGCCATCAGCTGCAGTTCAGTTACCCCTACCCGGACCCGGATGTGGTGCTGCCCAACATCCGGCAAAGCCTGGCGCAGATGCAGGCGGCCATGGGGCCGCATTGGGCTCGCCTGGTCGGCATCGGCCTGACCGCACCTTTGTCCATGCACCAGTGGTCTGACCTGCTCGGCGGCGCCGCAGCTGCCGCGCTGCAGCGCTGGGAGCACATCGACCTGCTGGCCGAGGTCAAGGCCCTGACCGGGCTGCCGGTGGAGTTTGCCAAGGACACTACGGCCGCCTGCATGGCCGAGATGCTGCAGGGGCAGGGCCGGCAGGTGGAGAACTACCTGTATGTGTTTGTCGGCACCTTCATCGGTGGCGGGCTGGTGCTGGCCGGCCACATCATGGCCGGCTCGCGCGGCAATGCCGGCGCCATCGGATCGATGCCGATTGGCCTGGGCGAGCCCGGCACGCGGCCGCCGCAGTTGCTGCAGCTGGCCTCGGGCTGGCAGCTGGAGCAGGCCCTGGAGGCGGCCGGTTTCGATCCACAGCTGGTGCACCGGGACCAGATCATGGACGCGCCCTACGCCGGCTTCACCGGCCCCTGGCTGGACCAGGCCAGTCGGGCGCTGGCCATGACCGTCACCAGCGCTGCCGCCTTGCTGGACCTGGACGCGGTGGTGATCGACGGCTCGCTCGGGCGCCGCCTGATCGAGGCGCTGCTGGGGGCCACGCGCGAGCAGCTGCAGTACTACAAGCCCGAGGGGCTGAAGGCGCCGGCTGTGTTGCCGGGCCAGGTCGGGGCTCACGCACGCGCCCTGGGCGGCTCGCTGCTGCCACTGCACACCCAGTTTTTCCCAGTGAAAGACATCTTTTTGAAGCAGGACCTGGCGTGAAGCTGTACCTGGATTCGGCCGACGCCCGGGCCTGGACGCTGCCGGCCGGCTGCCCGCCGGTGCAGGGTGTCACCACCAACCCCAGCCTGTTGCATCAGGCCGGCTTGCCGGTGACCCTGGCCACCGGTGAGCGCCTGCTGCGGGTGGCCGGTGACCACGGTCTGGCCGAACTGATGCTGCAACTGCCGGTGCCGGACCCGGCGCAGGCGCTGCACTGGCAGGCGCGGCTGCAGGCGGTGGCGCAACAGGCTGGGGTGCGCCTGACCTTGAAGTTGCCCAGCCATTCCGATTGGTTGCCGAGTGTTCGAGCGCTGCAGCCCACAGGCCAGGCGCTGCTGCTGACCGGCCTGTCCAACCCGGTGCAACTGTTGTGGGCGCAGTCGCTGCAGGTGGCGCATGTGGCGCCCTATGTCGGGCGCTCGGTGGCCGAAGGCCGCGATGTCTGGCCCTTGCTGCAGGCCTGTGTGGCGGGGCAGCGGCAGGGCGGCCCGGCGC
>JBEGOC010000153.1:0-17359 GCA_041182225.1 Pseudomonadota bacterium
GAAGTGGGCGAGGTGCTGGTGACCAGCCTGAACCCGGTCTACCCGCTGATCCGTTTCGGCACCGGCGACCTGTCGGCCGTGTTGGCCGGGCCCTGCCCCACCGGGCGCACCAACACCCGCATCAAGGGCTGGATGGGGCGGGCCGACCAGACCACCAAAATCCGCGGCATGTTTGTGCACCCCGCCCAGGTGGATGCCATCGCCAAGCGCTTCCCCGAGGTGGCGCGGGCCCGCTTGGTGGTCACCGGTGAAATGGCCAACGACGCCATGACGCTCAAGGTCGAGACGACCGAGCAGCCGTCGGCACTGGCCAGCCGAATTGGCGACGCGATTCGCGACATCACTAAGCTGCGTGGCGAAGTGGAGCTGTTGCCGCTGGGCAGCCTGCCGAACGATGGCAAGGTGATCGAGGACGCCCGCAGTTACAAATAGCCGGGGCTGACCGGCGTCCTGCGGCTGCGGCGCGGGCGGCCTAGGTAGTTTCCGCATTGCGTGGCGCAGCCGGTCCCGTTACGCTCCCAACATCAATTCAACTGGAGACCTGAGATGAAACGTTTACTGGCACTTGCCGCCGCCACCGCTGCCCTGTTGGCCCAGGCGCAAACCTACCCCGGCAGCAAGCCGATCACCCTGGTGGTGCCCTTTGCCGCCGGTGGCCCGACCGACCTGGTGGCGCGCCAACTGGGTGAGGCCATGCGCAAGACCCTTCCCGGCAGCAACTTTGTGGTGGAAAACGTCAACGGCGCCGGCGGCACCATCGGCGCCACCAAAGTGGCCCGCGCCGCGCCTGATGGCCATACCCTGCTGGTCTGGCATATCGGCATGGCGGCCACCGCCGGCCTGTACCGCAAGCTGCAGTACAAGCCGCTGGAAGACTTCGAGTACCTGGGCATGATCAACGACGTGCCCATGACCCTGATCGGCAAGCCCCAGCTGCCGGCCAACACCTACCGCGATTTCGAGAACTACATCCGCGCCAACGGCGGCGCGCTCAACATCGCCCATGCCGGTCTGGGCTCGGCCTCGCACCTGTGCGGTCTGATGTGGCAGTCGGCGGTCAATGCCAAGGAGGCCATGACCACCATCCCGTTCAACGGTACCGCGCCGGCCATGACCGCGCTGATTGGCGGCCAGGTCGACCTGATGTGCGACCAGACCACCAACACCACGCAGCAGATCGAAACCGGTCGGGTCAAGGCATTTGCCGTCACCACGTCCGGCCGCCTGAATAACCACAAGCTGCTCAAAGACTACCCCTCGCTGCAGGAAATGGGCCTCAAAGGCTTCAACCTGACGGTCTGGCACGGCATGTACGCGCCCAAGGGCACACCGCCGGCCGTCCTCAAGCAGCTCAACGACGCCATGAAAGCCGCCCTGAAAGACCCCGAGTTCCTCAAGCGACAAGAGGCCTTGGGCGCTGTGGTGGTCACTGACAACCGCACCGACCCGGCCGCGCACAAGGCCTTTGTGACCGCCGAGATCGCCAAGCTCAAGCCCGCCATTGAGGCAGCCGGCAAATTTGCCGACTAACATAATGGCTGGCCCATCGGGTGCTTTTCGGGCTCTAGCCCTTGCGGCTGTAGGGCTTGCAGCTACGTTTTTGGTAGCGGTTCCGGTCGGGGCGCAAAGCCCCTGGCCGAACAAGCCGGTCAAGATCGTGGTGCCGTTTGCACCCGGCGGCACCACCGATATCCTGGCGCGGGCGGTGGCGCCCGAGCTGGCCAAGGCCTTCGGCCAGTCCTTCGTCATTGAAAACCGCGGTGGCGCCGGCGGCAACATTGGCGCCGAGCAGGTCGCCAAGGCCCCGCCCGACGGCTACACGCTGCTGATGGGCACGGTCGGCACACACGGCATCAACAAATCGCTGTACGCCAAACTGGCCTACGACCCGCAGAAAGACTTTTCGCCGGTCACGCTGGTGGCCGGGGTGCCGAACGTGATGGTGATGAACACCGAGCGGGCGCGTCAGCTCAGCATCAACAGCGTGCCGGATTTCATCCAATATGCGCGCGGCCACCCGGCCGCGCTCAACATGGCTTCCAGCGGCAACGGCACCTCTATTCACCTGGCGGGCGAGTTGTTCAAGTCCATGACCGGCGTGTTCATGACGCACATCCCTTACACCGGCTCGGCGCCGGCGTTGTTGGGACTGGTGTCGGGTCAGGTCGATGTGATGTTTGACAACCTGCCATCGGCCATGGCCCTGATCAAGTCGGGCAGGCTCAAGGCCTTCGCCGTCACCAGCGCGCAGCGTTCCGCCGCAGTGCCGGACTTGCCCACGGTGGAAGATGCTGGCCAGCTCAAGGGCTTTGAGGCCAGCAGCTGGTTCGGCCTGCTGGCACCGGCCGGTACGCCGCCCGAGGTGGTCAGCCGCCTGCAGCAGGAAATCGCCAAGGCGCTGAACTCGCCGGCCATGAAAGACAAGCTGCTGGCGCAGGGCGCGATTCCCAGCGGCAACACGCCGCAGGAATTCGCGGCGCTGATCGACGCCGAGATCAAGAAATGGGCGGCCGTGGTCAAGGCTTCGGGCGCCCGGGTGGACTGAGCCCGGCGCGGCGGCTCACACCCCCCAAACAATCTCCTTCCCGGCCGTCTGACAGCGGCGCAACATCTCGATGAAAGGCTGGGTGCGCGTGCGCAGCCCGATGGCCTCGAAGCGCGGCGGCGTCCTGTGCTCGGCCAGTGCCTCGGCCACTGCCGCCTGCTGCGCGGCCTCTTCTGTCGCAATGGCGGCCTGCAGCGCGGCCATGGCACCGGCCATCTCCTCGGGCAGCAGGATGCCTTTGCCGTCTGATGCGGGCGAGGTGTCCTTGCCGATGATGTCGAGCACCCGCCGGCCGTTGGCCTCCAGCATGATCAGGTCGCCGGTGGCCTTGGATTTGAATTTGTAGAGCATGGTGATGAATGGTTGTGAGCAGCATGGCGCAAGGCGGAGGGCCGTGCTTTGACACGGGTCAAAACATCATATTGGACGTCCAAACTGCCTGGCTCTCTTGCAGCAGGCCGAAGCCGTGGATCATGAGTAAAAGCTTGAAGCCTACCAAAAAGCTAAGCGTATACCTGAGAATTATTCATCAAGATAAGCAAGTTAAAATCTCGCTGGGTGTGGTCATTGCGCAAGGCGATGGCAACAGGCTTTAGCGTAGGTCGGGCCGCCGCGCAAACCAACTACGCCCATGCAAACCCCCACATTGATTCAAATGATTGGCGCCGCGCTTTTTGCGCTTGCGGTCCTCCATACTTTTTCCACGAAGTTCTTTGAGCACCTGGCGCACAAAAACCCTCGTCATGCCGGGATTTGGCACTTGCTTGGAGAAGTGGAAGTCGTCTTCGGATTTTGGGCCATGGTACTCATGCTGTTCATGTTTGGAATCGGCGGAAAGCAGGAAGCCACTGCCTATCTGGATTCCCGGAATTTCACCGAACCCATGTTCGTATTTGCCATCATGGTGATGGCTGGTACGCGCCCCATTCTCCAAGTTGCTGGTTCTGCGGTCAGAATCTTAGCCAGACTGATGCCATTGCCCAAAGGGGTATCCACTTACTTTCTGGTGCTGGCATTTGTTCCTTTGCTGGGTTCTTTCATCACAGAACCCGCAGCGATGACTCTCGCGGCTTTGATGCTACGGAATACGCTTTTTTCCAAGGAAACATCCACCAGCCTCAAGTACGCCACGATCGGTGTGCTGTTCGTCAATATTTCCATTGGCGGAACGCTCACGCCATTCGCCGCTCCTCCCGTACTTATGGTGGCCGCCAAATGGAACTGGGACATGGTCTACATGATGACGAACTTCGGCTGGAAGGCTGCTATCGCCGTGTCTATTAATGCGACGGTTGCGGCCCTGATATTCCGCAAAGAAGTCGGGCACATGGGCAAACAAGCGCCCTCAACGACCAACCCCGCGGTGCCGTTGTCGGTCGTCTTAGTGCACCTGGCGTTTCTCGCGCTGGTGGTCGTGTTCTCTCACCATCCTGCGGTTTTCATGGGACTGTTCCTGTTCTTCATGGGATTCACGACGGCATATCAGCGCCACCAGAACCCCTTGATTCTGAAGGAGGCGCTGTTGGTGGCCTTCTTCCTCGCGGGGCTTGTTGTTTTAGGCGGCCTGCAGCAATGGTGGCTGGAACCTGTACTGATGGGTATGAACGTCAATTCTGTTTTCTTTGGAGCCACCGCGCTCACCGCCATTACCGATAACGCCGCATTGACCTATCTCGGCTCCCTGGTCAATGGTCTCAGTGAGGAGTTCAAGGTGGCTCTGGTGGCGGGTGCAGTCACAGGTGGCGGCTTGACCATCATTGCCAACGCCCCGAATCCTGCAGGCGCTGCAATTCTCAAAGACAAGTTCTCGGACAACGCAATTCATCCAGCGGGCCTGCTGCTAGGGGCACTTGCACCAACTATTGTGGCAGTACTGGCTTTCAAGCTTCTCTAAAAATATCCCATCAGGGCCTTTAGAAGGCCTGCTCGATGCCACTGAACACGTGCAGCGGGCAGCAGTTGCTTTGTACAAAGTTTGTGATTGGGTGTATAGGGCTTGCGCAGCGTTCTCTGCCGCGCGGACTACCACGTGAATAGTTGGTCACATGATCAGGGTCAATTGCGCATTTGATCCTTCCGGTATAAGCAAAGCCTCGCAGGTAACAGGCTACGCTTTCCCATGAATTCCCTTGGCCTTATCTGGCTTCAATTCGTCTTGTGCGCCGCATTGATCGGCGTAGCGGGCTATCAGTTGTCCCGCTACGGCGATGCCATCGCCCGTCGCACGGGTTTGTCTGGCAGCTGGATCGGGCTGGCATTGCTGGCTACTGTCACCTCGCTACCGGAGCTGGCAACCGGAATCACCAGCGTCACCGTGGCCCACGCGCCCAATTTGGCAGTAGGCGATGCGCTGGGCAGTTGCGTCGTGAATTTGGTGTTTCTGGTGATGATTGACTTCTTCTTTCGCAAAGAGCCGGTCTGGCATCGCGCGGGTCAGGGCCATGTGCTGGCCGCAGCGTTTGGGGTCGTCATGCTGGGCTTTACGCTGGTCAGCCTGTTGATAAGCCAAGTCAAGCCTTTTGGAGCAATGGCGGTGGCCGCAAGCGCGACACAACTGGGTTTTGGCTTGACCACGCCGGCCTTGCTAGCCCTGTATCTGGTCGCCATGCGCACCGTGTTTGCGTATGAACGCGACCATGCCGCGCTGGAAACGGTTGGGGTGGGCGCCGCGTTGCCAGCCCTGCGCACAGCCGTGATCCGCTTTGCCATGGCAGCCTGTGTAGTCGCGGGTGCTGGCATCTGGTTGCCGTTTGTGGCGACCGACCTGGCCAACGCCATGGGCTGGAACAAATCTTTTGTCGGCAGTCTGTTTGTGGCCCTGGCGACCTCGTTGCCGGAATTGGCCGTCACCTTGTCCGCCTTGCGCATGGGTGCGCTGGATATGGCTATTGGCAACCTGCTGGGCAGCAACCTGTTCAATGTGGCCATCATTGCGGTGGACAACCTGTTTTACCGCCCCGGTGTGCTGCTGGCCAGTGTGTCACCGGTGCATGCGGTCACAGCAGGATCGGCGATCACCATGACTGGTTTGGCCATGGTCGGCCTGTTCTTCAAGCCGGGCGGGCGCGTCATGCGGGCCGTCAGTTGGATTAGCTTAGGGTTGGTAGCCATGTACTTACTGAATACGTACGTGCTCTTTCTCCATGGCGAATAAACCTTTGCCCGACCTTGCCCAGCCATCCGGCCAATGGCACCTGCAAGAGGTTCACGCACTCACGCAGGAGCATGACGTAGACCCGGCTCACGGTCTACATGCACACCAGGTCAATGACCGCGCGCTTCAGTTTGGCCCCAACGCGCTTCCGACTGCCGACCAGCGCAGCCTGCGTTCGCTGTTGTTGGAGCAGTTCAGCGACTTCATGATTCTGGTTCTGCTGGCGGCTGCGGTGATATCCGGCGTAGTGGGCGATCTGGTCGACACACTGGTGATTCTTGTCATTGTTTTGCTCAATGCGGCTATCGGGCTGGTGCAGTCCTGGCGCGCAGACCAAGCGCTAGCAGCACTACAACGCCTGTCTGCCGCCCAGGCCACGGTGCTGCGTAGCGGCCAAGTGCAGCAGGTGCCCGCGCACGTGTTGGTGCCCGGCGACATCGTTCTACTGGAGGCTGGTAACCAGGTGCCCGCCGACTTGCGGCTGATCAAGACGGCGCAGCTCAAGGTTGATGAGTCTGCGCTCACTGGGGAATCGGTCACCGTGGACAAACACACCGACGTGCTCGATGGCTCAGAGCATGCCCTGGGTGACCGCCTCAACATGGCCTTCAAGGGCACCACCGCCACCCATGGGCGTGGGCATGGGCTGGTGGTGGCCACTGGCATGGCCACAGAGCTGGGAAAAGTGGCTGGTTTACTGGACCAGAACAACAACCGCAGCACCCCTTTGCAACTCCGGCTGGCCGCCTTTGGCAAGCGCGTGGCAATCGCCGTACTGGCCATTTGCGCAGTCATCTTTGGCGTGGGTGTGCTGCGTGGTGAAGCCCCTTTGCTGATGGTGATGACTGCCATTAGCCTGGCCGCGGCGGCCATTCCGGAAGCGCTACCGGCCGTCGTCACGGTGTTGCTGGCGTTGGGCGCGCGCAAGATGGTGGCGGTCAACGCGCTGATTCGCCGCCTTCCTTCGGTGGAGACGTTGGGCTCGGTCACTTACATCTGTTCCGATAAAACTGGAACATTGACGCAAAACCGGATGCAGGCGCAGTGCCTGATTGCGGGAGATATTTGGGGTGCTACGGGCTGGATGCCGGGGGCTGTGCCAGCGTACGCCGCCCACACCGCGCTGCTGCAAGCTGCCGCCCTGTGCAACGACGCCTCCGCTGCGCCGGACAACACCTGGCTGGGCGACCCGACTGAGACGGCCCTCGCCGAGGCGGCCGCTCTGGCAGGGCTGGTCAAAGCCGAACTCGATGCCCGCTGGCCAAGGGTATGGGAGTTGCCGTTTGACTCAGTTCGCAAACGCATGACCACTTTTCACCGCGATACCAATGGCTTGTTTGCCTATACCAAAGGTGCACCCGAGTCGGTGATCCCTGTGTGCACCACCCAATGGACGGCTCAAACAGAAGGGAAATCAGCACAATTCGATTCAGAGGCGTGGCTGATGCGCGCTAACACGCTGGCGGCACAGGGCCTGAGGGTGCTGGCAATTGCTCGGCGCACCCATGACAAGCTGCCTGACAGCGCATCCGACACTGCGGCTATTGAACACGATTTATGTCTGATTGGCCTCATTGGCCTGATCGACCCGCCGCGGGAGGAGGCCGCTGCGGCAGTGCGTGAATGTTTGGCGGCTGGCATAACGCCGGTGATGATTACCGGCGACCACCCGGCCACCGCGCGGGCGATCGCGTTGCGGCTTGGCATTGTGACCGCGGACGATGCCCCCGTACTCACCGGCGCAGACCTGACGAGCCTGGATGACGAGTCATTGAAGGCGCAGGTGCACCAGGTGCGCGTGTATGCGCGGGTGGACCCGGCGCAAAAAATCCGCATCGTCGAGACACTGCAAGCCCAGGGTGAGTTTGTCGCTATGACCGGCGACGGCGTCAACGATGCCCCGGCGCTCAAGCGGGCCGACATTGGTATCGCCATGGGCAAGAGCGGTACTGACGTGGCGCGCGAGGCATCAAGCCTGGTGCTGCTGGACGACAACTTCGCCACCATCGTCAAGGCGGTGCGGGAGGGGCGGCGCATTTACGACAACATCCGCAAGTTTGTCCGCTACGCCATGACCGGCAACTCGGGCGAAGTCTGGACTATCTTTTTGGCCCCTATGCTGATGCTACCGATACCGCTGCTACCCATCCACATTCTGTGGGTCAACTTGGTCACCGACGGTCTGCCGGGTCTGGCTCTGGCGGCAGAACCGGCCGAGCGCGGCATCATGCAACGCGCACCCCGCGCACCCACAGAGAGCATTTTTGCCCATGGCATGTGGCAACACATTCTGGGTGTCGGACTACTTCTAGGCGGCTTGTGCCTGGGCATTCAAGCCTGGGCCATTTCCACGGGTCATGCACACTGGCAAACCATGGTTTTTACGGTACTGACGCTGGGTCAAATGGCCCACGTGATGGCGATCCGCTCAGAAAGCGAACCCTTATGGCGACTGGGGATCGGCACCAACAAGCCACTGTTGGGTGCCGTGCTGCTGACCTTTGCCTTGCAAATGGCCACTATTTACGTTCCGTTTCTCAACCCCATTTTCAAGACCGAGCCGCTGAGCCTTGCCGAACTGGCGTTGTGCCTCGCCGCGGCATCTGTAGTGTGGGTTGCGGTGGAGCTTGAAAAGGTAGTGCGTCGCAAGCAGTACGACTCCACCACTAACAATGAAGTGGATACCCCATGAGAAAACACACTGCATGGTCCTACCATCTGGAACAGCCTGTACACGTGTTGGCGCAACTCTTCATCTCGTTGGACCCCAAGCCATCTCACCCTCGTGCCATTATTGGCCAGTTAAAGATGCGCCAGCGGGATATTGCCTGCCCCTTCGTCCGCTTCCAGCAGCCGAACCAGCTTTGCCAGTTCACGATTCAGGTTGGAAAGAGCGGTGTCGTCGAGCCGCCGCAGCGCGTCGGGCAACACGCCCTCGAAGGGGCCGGGCATCTTTTTAAGTGCTTTTTTGCCTTCGGGCGTCACGCGCAGCTCCACCACGCGTTTGTCGATTGCCGACTTGTTCAGTGTGATCAGCTGTCTCTTGAGCAAGCCCTTGATCAGGTTGCTCGCAGTGGACTGATGAATATCCATGCGGGAGGCAATCTCGCCGACGCCCAAACCGGGGTTTTTCTGGATCAGGCTTAGCGCCCAGACCTGGGCACCACCCAAACCAGTCTCTTTCTCCACCTGTCGGAAGTGCGTTCTGACAGCGTTAAACAGCACACGGAACTGCCGTAGCGCCTGAGCAGCGCTGTCAGCGGGGTCGGCAGATGGCTTGGAGGCATTCATGCGCACTCAAAGATGACAATAATGCCCGAATCATACGGTGGCCAGTGCCGACGATGCGGCTATGGGGCTGTCTCCGAGAGGATTTGCGCACGCACCCGTTTCATCAACAAATCGTCAAATGTATAAAAGCCCGCGGGGCAGTCGCGCAGTTCGTTCAGGGCAAATGCCGCTCCGGTGCCAAACGCTTCGCGCTTGATGGAGTCGTGGATCAGCCGCACCGTCTGGTACGGGAACCCAAAAATAACCTCGTGGTGCCCCACGATGCCGCCCAGACGCATGGAAGTGATTTTCTCACTACCTACGTCCAGACTCTCGGCAATTTTTTTGGCCGTGCCCGAGACCTCGGGCTTGTCCCGAAAATGCTGCTCCAGGATTTCCACGTCGGCAAACGGTGCAATCTCGCGAAGCAGGCGGGCAGCCATAATCAAAAAATTGATGCCGACAGTGATGTTGGGTGAACACAGCACCTTGGCGTGTGTCCCCAGGGACCGGAGGTAGGCCAGCTCTGCATCGTCATATGATGATATGGCTGTTACCAGTGTCAGGCCCCGGCGCTTGACCTCTTCCCCGTAGATGGCCGCCGACGCTGCATTCGAAAAATCCACCAGGGTATCCACTGGGTGCTGGTCCAGCCAAGCGGTCAAGCCGCCTTGCGTCAGCGCAGTGACGGGAATGCTGGTGCCGCCCAACGCCACCGATGCCGGGCTGCCACTGCGTGTGGCAATCCACTCCAGCCGATACCTTGGGTCCTCGCTCAAGACCTGGGCCACTGCGCTACCCGCCTTGCCGTATCCGATCAATCCCACTTTCATCCCAGCCCCCTCATTGCTGTGACAACATTGAAAAACATTTGTGCAAATATACCAAATTACATTTGTACCAATGTATGATTGCTGCCAGAGACCACTTGAGCAGCAACACAATGCGGCAACACCCCAACATTGTTTCGGCGTTTAAAAACGAGCTGTACGACGCTCACCTCTGGCGCGGCCGCGCCCTGTTCATTGTCTTTGCTGCCCTTGCTGGCCTGACGGTGGTCAGCTTTACTTGGCTCTCCGAAAATGCGCTGGACCTGTTCTTCAAGGTACAGACCAGCTACTGGTGGGCTCCCCTGCTATGGACGCCACTTTCCGCTGCGGCGATCGTCTGGATCACCCGTCGGTATGTGCCGGGAGCGGCTGGCTCCGGCATTCCGCAGGTCATGGCGGCGCAAGACCCGTCCGTCACAGAGGGCACGCGGGGCCTGTTTGTATCCTTGCGGCTGACACTGGCCAAGATTGTTCTTACCGCCTGGGGCCTGCTGGGTGGCTTGTCTCTGGGCCGCGAAGGCCCTTCCGTGCAGATTGCAGCCGGTGTGATGCACAGCGTGCGCCGCTGGTTGCCCAAGCGGTCCCAGATTAGCGAACATAGTCTGCTGGCGGCCGGTGGTGCGGCCGGCATTGCGGCCGCATTCAACACGCCCTTGGGTGGCATCATGTTTGCCATCGAGGAGCTGACCCGCAAAGCCGAGTACCGAAACCATGGCCTCACCATTGCCGCTATTGTGTTGGCCGGTCTGATAGGCGTCTCGGCTTATGGCAATGGCAGCTACTTTGGCCTCATCCGCGTCGAGGGCTTCGGCTGGAACGCGCTGCTACCGGGTGTTCTCGTGTCGCTGGCCTGTGGCCTGCTGGGCGGCTTGTTTGCGCGCCTGCTGGTGGTGTCATTAGCCGGCCGTTCTTTGGACTGGTTTAGCACACAGCGCCAGGTGCAACCAGTGACCTTTGCCGCGGCTTGCGGCCTGAGCGTTGCTGTGATTGGTGTGGTAACTTCAGGCGATACCTTTGGCAGCGGTTACGCGCACACCAGGGCTGCTCTGGAGAGCACGGGCGACACCAGTTCCCTGTACGTCCCGCTCAAGTTCATAGCCACTTGGCTCACAGCGTGGGCGGGCGTGCCTGGAGGCATCTTTGCGCCGTCGCTGGCCATCGGCGGGGCTGTAGGTAGCGACGTGGCGCAATGGACTTCGTATTCCAACCCGCCCACACTCATCGCCCTTGGCATGGCGGCCTTTCTGGCTGCCGTAACCCAAGCCCCACTCACCGCTTTCATCATCGTCATGGAAATGGTGGATGGCCACGCCCTGGTGCTCAGCCTGATGGCCAGCGCCCTGTTTGCCAGCGCCGTTTCTCGCCTCATCAGTGCGCCTTTGTACATGTCACTGGCAGAGCTGCAACTCACTCGCCTTCCCAAAACCTGAGGTTTTGCCATGGTCCGAAAAATCCTTGTTGTGGTGGACGATAGACCTGTCACCCAGTCCGCCATTGACCATGCGATCGAAGTGGCACAGGTCCACCGAGCTGATATTTTTTTCTATTGTGTTCTGCCCCGTTACGATTACCCTGTGTCGGACATGCTCGCTGTAGTCTATGTGACGGCCGAGACCTTTCAGGCCGAGGCTGCCAAGGAAGCAGCACGCTTGCTGGCAGCGGCGAGCGCCTGGGCTGAGCGCTGCGGTGTCCTTAGTCATCAGGGCACGTCTACTGCCGCCGATGCAGCCCAAGCGGTGGCCGACGCGGCCGCGAAAAGGCACTGTGACCTGATCGTGGTGGGCACCGACGAACAAAACGCCGTGGTGCGCTTGCTCAGCGGCAGCATTGTTCCGGGGCTAATCTCCAAGGCCACTGTACCGGTGCTCGTCTGCAAAGACCGATCCTTGGTCGCGAATCGAGGCAGCGGCCTGCGCCGGCCCTTTGAACATCGATCTCCAAAGAGAGAATCCGGCACGCCCGACGAGCCTGAATTGGATGACTAAGCCCGCATTCGAGTGCACCACAGTCACTCTATTTGCCAGTCGCAACCGCTTGCTGCGCAACTTGCGAAAGGCCTTGTTGGTGTGCTTCGTGCCGTTGCTTTACTGCGGTGTTGCCGCAAAGGTCCCAGACTGTGGCCTCGTGTGTGAGGTCTACGGCGGCTTGTTGCTGGCAACCGAACGCGAGTTGATCGGCAGCATCCGCACCCTGGAGAAAGTGGCCAAGCCAGTGGCCGGCCCACGTAACACCCGCGGTCGCTGGGTCCAGCGCGAGGTGTATCTCGGCCCAGAGGCTTACGACACGATTTTCTACCTCAGGAACGGCCTTGTGCAGCGCATCGAATTGACAAGTACGGCCCCCGACGTGCGGTGCCGCAGTCGCGCCCCTTGGGCAGCCACCGTCGCCGTTCTGGGTGCCTGGCAAGGCAAAGACCCGGTCACAGGAAAACTCGACACTGGCAGTAGCGTGCAGCAGTCCTCTCACTGGGCTTCAGACGATCTTGATGTGTCGGTCTATCTGCTTCTCACCGCCGAAACCTGTACTACCAAGGTGGTATTCAAAAAACGGGAGGCGAAAGACGCGACTGTGCTGTAAGGGCACGCAGATAGTGACTCATTCGGTAGCGCCGTTATTGAGGGGCAAAAAAAGGGAGCACTCAGGCTCCCTAAACCTCAATAGTCCGGAAATTGTGTCGATTTTTCAACACAGCCGAATTATATTTGTATAAATGTTGTAGTTGGCCCATCTCTCTATCAATCAGCCATTGTTCATGCGAATTTTATTGTTGGGTTAGACCCAAGGCATGGCATCTGTTGGGATGAAACAGTCACTCCGAGGTTGCTCTTATGAGGCCGCCCAGAATCAGTTCGCGGCCATCCGGCTCTCAGTTTGTGTATTGCTGGGGCCGGCTGTTTGGCTGTTCTGGCCAATCAACGTCGGGCTGGATGTTGATGCCCCTGACCTGATTGCCGCCGCGCTAGCCAGCGCGGTGTTGCGCTGAGCCGCTGAATGGGGGGCCGGTCTCAGGCCGGCGTCTGCATCCGCAAGCGCCGCGCGGCGTCCTCGGCCCGTGCGTCGTCAATCTCGCGCATCAGGGCGCGCACATCGACCACGCCGCCTTTGGCCTGGAACTGGCCGCTCAGCCTGGCCTCGGCGCTGAGCAGGCCGCGCTGGTACAGGTCCCAGATCTCGGGGCCGTAGTGGGTCTGTAGCAGCTCGGGCGCAAAGCGGCCAAAGAAGTCGCGCAGGTTGGCCACATCGCGCAGCAGCATGCGCTGGGCGTGGTTGTTGCCGGCCGCGTCCACGGCCTGCGGCAGGTCGATGATCACCGGCACCGCCTCGCCGTCTTCGTGCCCGAGCAGGATGTTGAACTCCGACAGGTCACCATGCACGATGCCGGCGCCCAGCATGCGCACCACCTCGCCCAACAGGGTGGCGTGGTGGGCGCGCGCCTGCTCCGGCGTGAAGGCGACGTCGTTCAGCCGCGGCGCGGCGTCGCCATTGGCGTCGGTCACCAGCTCCATCAGCAGCACGCCCTCAAAAAAGTTGTAAGGCTTGGGCACGCGCACGCCGGCGTCGGCCAGCCGGTACAGCGCGTCCACTTCGGCACTTTGCCAGGCTGCCTCTTGCGCCTGGCGGCCAAATCGCGTGCCCTTGGCCATGGCGCGCGCCTGGCGTGAATTTTTCACCTTGCGGTTCTCGGTGTAGTCCACCGCCTGGCGAAAACTGCGCTGGGTGGCCTCTTTGTAGATCTTGGCGCAGCGGGTTTCGGCGCCGCAGCGCACCACATACACCTCGGCCTCTTTGCCGCTCATCAGCTGGCGTACCACGCTGTCAATCAGGCCTTCTTCCACCAGGGTTTGCAGTCGGGCGGGGGCTTTCATCGATCGCCCCCCAGCACCTTGACCTGCGGGTTCCAGCCCGCCGTGTGAGCGCGCCGGGCAAACCGTTTGTCATCAAAGGTGACCATGCTGGTGCAATGGCGGCATGAGGCATGGTGCAGCGCGTCGGCAAAGTCAAAACCCTGTGCCAAGGCGGCAGTGGCCAGGTCCAGCGCCACCCGGTCTTCAATCTCCATGTTGGGCATGCCGAGCAGGTGGTTCATCACGGTCTGCACCTCGTCCGGCGCGCTCTTGTAGTAGCCGCGCAGCACCCATTCCAGTTCCAGCAGCACGGTTTTGCTGACAAACAGGCGTTTGCCGCTTTCGAGCAACTGCCGGGCTGACTCGCTTTGCTGCCTGGATGGTTCGTCACTGCTTGCGACAAAGTAACGGGCCAGAACGTTGGTATCCAGTCCGATCATGGCTTGCTGGCCAACAGGGTGGCAGCGTCAAAATCAGGCGCAACGGCCGGGCGGCGGCTGGGAATCAAACCAAAACCGCTGGCGCCCGGCTGGCGCAGGGCTGCAGCCGGGCGCAGGGCAATGTGGTCGCCCTCCACGGCGAATGTGACGGCCATGCCCTGCTTCAGGCCAAACTGCTGGCGCACGTCGCGCGGGATGGTGACCTGCCCCTTGCTGGTGATGGTGGTTTGCATGCTAGACCCTCAAGTATTACTGCGTAATACTAGCATGAAGCCCAGCACCTGAGCGGACCGAGGCCGCCAGCCCTTGACAGCCAATAGTTCAGGTCTAAACTATTGGCTTATGAATATTCTCTGCATAGGCGGTGGCCCCGCCGGTCTGTATTTCGCGCTGCTGATGAAGCTGCAAAACCCCGCTCATCGCATCACCGTGGTGGAGCGCAACAAGCCGTTTGACACCTTTGGCTGGGGCGTGGTGCTGTCGGACCAGACGCTGGACAACATGCGCGCGGCCGACCCGGTCACCGGCCAGCTGATTGGTGACGCGCTCAACCACTGGGACGACATCGAGGTGTTTTTCAAGGGCCGCAGCGTGCGCTCCACGGGTCACGGCTTTTGCGGCATCGGCCGCAAGCACCTGCTCAACATCCTGCAGGACCGCTGCCTGGCGCTGGGGGTGGACCTGGTGTTTGAGGTCGATGTCTCGGACGACCAGGCGTTGGCGCAGCAGTATCAGGCCGACCTGGTGATTGCCAGCGACGGCCTCAACAGCCGCATCCGCAGCCGCTATGCCGACGTGTTCCAGCCCGACATCGACACCCGCGATTGCCGCTTTGTCTGGCTGGGCACCCGCAAAACCTTTGACGCCTTCACCTTCGCCTTCGAGCAGACCGAGCACGGCTGGTTTCAGGCCCATGCCTACAAGTTTGACGCGCACACCTCCACCTTCATCGTCGAGACGCCCGAGGCGGTCTGGCAGGCGCACGGCCTGGCGGCCATGAGCCAGGAGGAGGGCATTGCCTTCTGCGAGCGCCTGTTCGCCAAGTACCTGGACGGCCAGGCGCTGGTCAGCAATGCCAAGCACCTGCGCGGCTCGGCCCAGTGGATCCGTTTTCCGCGCGTGGTCTGCAACACCTGGGTGCACCAGCTGCCGCTGCCCGAGCGTCCGGTGCCGGTGGTGCTGATGGGCGACTCGGCCCACACCGCGCACTTTTCGATTGGCAGCGGCACCAAGCTGGCGGTGGAAGACGCGATCGACCTGGTCAATGAATTTGCCGCCAGCACCGACGAACTGGTGGCCGGCGCCGACCTGATGCCGGTGCTGCAGCGCTACGAGGCGCGGCGCAGCGTGGAGGTGCTCAAGATCCAGAACGCCGCGCGCAATTCGACCGAGTGGTTCGAAAACGTCACCCGCTACACCGGCATGGCGATCGAGCAGTTTGCCTACTCGCTGCTGACCCGGTCGCAGCGCATCAGCCACGAAAACCTGCGCCTGCGCGATGCCGCCTGGCTGGGCGGCTACGAGGCCTGGCTGGCCGGCGGCAAGCCGGTGGCGCCGATGTTGCTGCCGCTCACCGTGCGGGAGCTGACCTTGAAGAACCGCATCGTGGTGTCGCCGATGGCGACCTACAGCGCGGTCGACGGCCTGGTGCAGGACTTTCACCTGGTACACCTGGGCGCCCGCGCGCTCGGTGGCGCCGCGCTGGTGATGGTGGAGATGACCAGCCCCAGCCCCGAGGGCCGCATCACCCCCGGCTGCCCGGGCCTGTGGAGCGAGGCCCAAGCCGCGGCCTTGCAGCGCATCGTGGCCTTTGTGCACGGTCAGAGCAGCGCCGCCATCGGCCTGCAGTTGGGCCACAGCGGCCCCAAAGGCTCGACCCAGGTCGGCTGGGCGCAGGCCGACGAGCCGCTGCCCGAGCCCGGCGCCAACTGGCCGCTGCTGGCCGCCAGCGCCGTGCCCTACGGCCCGCAAAATCAGGTGCCGCAGGCCATGAGCCGGGCTGACATGGACCGGGTGCGTGATGAATTTGGGGCGGCCACCCAGCGCGCGGCGGCAGCCGGCTTTGACTGGCTGGAGCTGCACTGCGCCCACGGCTACCTGCTGTCGTCTTTTTTGACGCCACTGACCAACCTGCGCACCGACGACTACGGCGGCAACCTGGCCAATCGCTGCCGCTACCCGCTGGAGGTGTTTGCCGCCATGCGCGCGGTCTGGCCGGCGACCAAGCCGATGAGCGTGCGCATCTCGGCGCACGACTGGGCGCCCGGCGGCAACACCGCCGACGACGCGGTGGCCATGGCGCGGCTGTTCAAGGCCGCCGGCTGTGACGTGATCGACGTGTCCTCGGGCCAGACCACCCGTGCCGCCCGACCGGTCTACGGCCGCATGTACCAGACCCCGTTTTCTGACCGCATCCGCAACGAGGTGGGCATCCAGACCATTGCGGTCGGCGCCATCACCGACGCCGACCAGGCCAACAGCATCATCGCCGCTGGCCGGGCCGACCTGTGCGCCATCGCCCGCCCGCACCTGGCCGACCCGGCCTGGACCCTGCACGAAGCCGCCAAGCTGCAAAGCCGCGCCATCGACTGGCCGCGCCAATACCTGAGCGGGCGCGACCAGATGTACCGCGAGATTGCCAAGCAGCATGGATAAAGAGGCCCGCCTGCACGGCACCACGCCGGCCGAGCACCCCGAGGCGCTGCGGCTGTGGCTGCGCATGCTGACCTGCACCCAGCTGATCGAGACCCGGGTGCGAACTGGTTTGCGCGAGCAGTTTGACACCACCTTGCCGCGCTTTGACCTGATGGCCCAGCTCGAACGCGCGCCCGAGGGCCTGAAGATGAACGAGCTGTCGCGGCGCATGATGGTCACCGGCGGCAACGTCACCGGCATCACGGACCAATTGGTGAGCGAAGGGCTGGTGCAGCGGCAGGACGTGGCCGGCGACCGGCGCGCCTACCGGGTGCAGCTCACCCCGGCCGGGCGCGCGCAGTTTCCCGCCATGGCGCAGCAGCATGAGGCCTGGATCGTGGCCGCCTTTGCCGCCCTGGGCGACAAAGAGGTGGCCACCCTGCACCGGCTGCTGGGCCGGGTCAAGGCCCAGGCCCAGACCGCTGCCGCCATCGCCCCAACAGCCCCTGTGGCCTCGACGTCCCCTGTCTCCCTAGCCCTGGAACCCACATGACCCATTACATCGGCCCCGCCAACCCCCTGCCCGGCCAGTTCACAGCCACCGCCGACTACCAGGCCCGCCACTTTGCCTGGCAGTACCA
>JBEGOC010000154.1:0-13243 GCA_041182225.1 Pseudomonadota bacterium
CCCGCCCACGGCAGTCCTGCCGCATCCCACTGGTCGCCGGTGAGCATGGCGCGAATCAGGTTCTCGCGGCGCTTGAACAGGTAAAACAGGATGGCACCGATGTGCAGCGCCACCAACAGCAGCAGCACCAGCTTGCCCACCTCCTTGTGATAGAAGGTCAGCTTGCTCACCAGCGCGCCGGAGGCAAACTTGCTCAGCGGGCCCACGGCGGCGATTTCGTCGTCGCTGAACAGACCGCTGCCAACCTGTGCCAACAAGAAAAGCAGCAGGGCAAACACCGAGAGTGATCCCAGCGGGTTGTGTCCGAGCTCATGGCGGGGCTCGCTGCGCCCGCGCAGGTAGGCGATGATGGTGGTCGGGCTGTAGCTGAAGGTGCCAAAGCGCGACCAATAACCGCCGCCAAAACCCCAAACCAGCCGAAACAGCAGCAGCACCAGCACCGCGTAGCCCAGGCGGAAATGCCATTCCATGGCGGCGCCGCCAATCTGGGCCGTCGTGACCAGCCCGATCACGCAGGCGGCCAGCAGCCAGTGAAATGCGCGGGTGGGTAAATCCCAAACCCGTACCAGTGACTTGGTCATTCGAAAGGCGCTCCTTGCTGTGGCGGCCCGTGCCGGGATCGTCATGCCGCAAGCCAATTGTCGCGCTAAATCAAGGCAACGCAGTCCCTTGGTAGTTTCCCTAGGTAGGGCAGATGAGTCGAACTTATATGCTCAAGCTTGGTCAACCCATTGCGCCACCATCCAATCACCACAACAAGGACACCTCCATGAAACCATTGGCTACCCTTCTTCTCGCCGCCGCAGCGGTCACACTGGCCCTGCCCGCGTCGGCGCAGTTTGCCAAGCCGGAGGACGCCGTCAAGTACCGCAAGGCGGCACTGACCGTCATGGCTGCCCATTTTGGGCGTGTTGCGGCCATGGCCAGCGGACGCGCGCCCTTTGATGCGAAAGTCGCCATGGACAACGCTGCCGTGGCCGAGAGCATGTCCAAGTTGCCTTGGGCCGGTTTCGTGGATGGCAGTGACAAGGGCGACACCAAGGCCAAGCCCGAAATTTGGTCGGACAGCGGCAAGTTCCGCGATGCCAGCGAAAAAATGCAGGGTGAAATGAGCAAACTGGCTGCGGCGGCCCGCACGGGCAGCCTGGACAACATCAAGGCCGCTGTCGGCGCCACGGCAGGCTCCTGCAAGGCCTGCCACGACGCGTTTCGCAACAACTGAACCGGGCAGGGCGCAGGCCTGACCTTCAGGCCTGCGCCAGAAGTTGCTCGATCAGCGCGTGCAGCGCCGGGAAATCTGGCGCTCCGACGTAGCGTTTGACGATACGGCCCCGTTTGTCCACCAGGTAGCTGGTGGGCGTCTGCGCCACATCACCCCACACCCTGGCTACCGCGCCAGTGTTGTCGATCGCCACCGGAAACGGCAGCCCGCGGCTTTGCGCGAAATTGACCACCGCGATCGGTGGGTCGTACTGCATCGCCACAGCGATGGTGTCGAAGCCCCTGGGGTGATACCGAATGTACGTCGCGGCCAGATCCGGCATTTCGGCCACACAGCTGGCGCAGCTGGTGGCCCAGAAGTTGACCAGCGTCACCCGGCCCCCGAAGTCCGCGCTGTGGCGGCGGGTGCCGTCGAGCAGCACAAAGGTGGAGGCTGGCGCGGCATCGTCGCCCGTCACGGTGTAAAGGCCAAATGCGGTCAAGCCCAGCACAGTGGCAGCAGCAAACAGATCACGTCGCGTCATGGCCCTGGATTGAAGTAGGCCAGCAGTTTAAGGCCTTGGCGGCGAACAAGGATAATGCCGCCATGCCCTGCCCTTCTGTGTTGACACCGTGACCAATGCCCAAGCAGCGCCCGGCTTGCCGGCGCGCGCCGCCGTCATGGTGTTTTTGGTTTTTGCGATTGCCTATTTTCTGTCGGCGCTGATCCGGGCCATCACGGCCACCCTGTCGCCCACCCTCACGCTGGAGTTTGCCCTGAATGCCGGCGACCTCGGGCTGCTGGCCGGTGGTTACTTTCTGGGGTTTGCAGTCACCCAGTTGCCGCTGGGCCGCTGGCTGGACCGGCACGGTCCCAAGCGGGTGATTCTGGGTTTTCTCGCTGTGGCGGTGTTGGGCTGCGCCGCCTTCTCGTTGGCGACCAGTTTCTCCGGCCTGCTGGCGGCACGCGTGCTGTGCGGCGTGGGCGTGAGCGCTTGCCTGATGGCGCCCCTGACCGGCTATCGCCGCTGGTTTGAGCCCGGCACCCAGCTCCGCACCAATTCCTGGATGTTGATGACGGGCTCGCTGGGCATGGTGGCGTCCACCCTGCCGGTGCAATGGCTGATGCCGGTCACTGGCTGGCGCCCGATGTTCTGGGGGCTGGCTGCGCTGGTGGCCTTGTCCATGCTGCTGATTGCGGCCTGGGTGCCCGCCTGGGTGACGCCGGTCGCGCCGTCGACCGCCGTGGTGCCGGCCCCGAGTTACGCCGCGATCTGGCGCAACGCCTATTTCCGCCGCCTGCTGCCGATGGCGTTTTTCAGCTATGGCGGCCTGGTGGCGATCCAGACCCTGTGGGCCGCGCCGTGGATGGTGAAGGTGGCCGGCTACAGCCCGCTGCAGGCGGCCACCGGCCTGTTCTGGATCAACGTGGCCATGCTGCTGACCTTCTGGGCCTGGGGCCTGGTCAACCCCTGGTTGACGCGGCGGGGCTGGACCACCGACCGGCTGGTGACCTGGGGCTTGCCCCTGAGCTTTGTGGTTCTTGCTATTATTATCATAGCTGAAAGTCGTTTGGCATCATGGGCTGGCGCCCTCTGGGCTCTGTATTGCATGACGTGCACGGTGGTCTCGCTGACGCAGCCCGCAGTGGGCATGGCGTTTCCCCCGGCCCTGGCCGGGCGCGCGCTGTCTGCCTACAACTTGGCGATTTTTTCCGGGGTGTTTGTGGTGCAGTGGAGTATCGGGCTGGGGGTCGACGGACTCAAGGCGCTCGGCCTGTCCGAGGTGGCGGCCTTCCAGTTGGCGATGACGCTGTTTCTGCTGGCCTGCGTGGCCTCCTACCTGCATTTTTTGCGGGCCAGACCTGATAATCAGTCTGGCTGAGTCACCTTATGAATCACGGCATCCTGATCATCGCCCACGCGCCTCTGGCCACGGCCCTGCGCCAATGTGTGCTGCATGTGTTCCCCGATGTGGCGCACGAACTGGTTGCCTGCGATGTCCAGCCCAATGTGCCGCCCGAAGAGACGCTGGCCGGTGCCCGTCTGGCGCTGGACCTGCTCGGTGTCGAGCAGACGTTGGTGTTGACCGACCTGTTTGGGGCGACGCCCTGCAACATCGCCGAAAAGCTGATCGATGGCCCGGGCACCAAACTGATTGCCGGGGTGAACCTGCCCATGCTGTTGCGCGCGGTCACCTACCGGCACGAACCGATCGAGGCTCTGGTCGCGCGGGCGCTGGCCGGCGGCACCCAGGGGGTGATGCAGGTGGCGGCGACAGCACCGCAAAACCAGATCAGGAGAAGACATGAGCACGGCGCAGACGACCATCAGCAATAAGCTCGGGCTGCATGCCCGCGCCTCGGCCAAGTTGACCAAGCTGGCGGCCAGTTTCCCCTGCGACATCTGGCTGGCCCGTGGCGAGCGGCGGGTCAATGCGAAAAGCATCATGGGTGTCATGATGCTGGCGGCCGGGTTGGGCAGCACGGTCCAGATTGAAACGCTGGGTGAACGCGAGGACGAGGCTCTGAGCGCCTTACTGGCGCTGATCGCCGACAAATTCGGGGAAGGCGAGTGACCTTTTCCATCCATGGCCTAGCCGTGGCCCGGGGCATTGCCATCGGGCGGGCCGTGCTGGTCACCTCCAGCCGGGTCGATGTGGCGCATTATTTCGTCACGCCGGCCCAGGTGCCGGCCGAGATTGACCGGCTGCGCCATGGCCGCAATGCGGTGGTAGACGAGATCCACCGCCTGCAGACCAGCATTGCGCAGATGGGGCCGAAGGAGGCGCCGCACGAGCTGACCGCTCTGCTCGACGTGCACCTGATGCTATTGAATGACGACGACCTGATCAGCGGCGTCAAACACTGGATCACCGAGCGGCTCTACAACGCCGAATGGGCGCTGACCACCCAGCTCGAGGTGATCGCCCGCCAGTTTGACGAGATGGAGGACGAGTACCTGCGCGAGCGCAAGAGCGACCTGGAGCAGATCACCGAAAAAGTGCTGCGGGCCATGAAAGGCGTGGCCTCTCCCGTGGTGCCGGTGACGCCTCGTGCCCCACGTAAGACCTCGCAGCAGGATCTGCTGCTGGATGACACGGTGGATGTGCCGCTTATCCTGGTGGCGCACGACCTGTCGCCGGGTGACATGCTGCAATTCAAGCAAAGCGTGTTTGCCGGTTTCATCACCGACGTCGGCGGCAAGACCTCGCACACCGCCATCGTGGCGCGCAGCCTGGACATTCCGGCGGTGGTCGGCGCGCGCCTGGCCAGCCAGCTGGTGCGCCAGGACGATTGGGTGATTGTCGATGGGGATGCCGGCGTGGTGGTGGTGGACCCGTCGCCCATCATCTTGGCCGAATACGGCTTCAAGCAACGCCAGGGGGAGCTTGAGCGCGGCCGCCTGTCGCGCCTGCTGCATACCCCGGCGGTGACGCTGGACGGCCAGCGAATCGAGCTGCTGGCCAACATTGAAATGCCCGAGGACGCGCCAGGCGCCGTCAAGGCCGGCGCGGTGGGTGTGGGCCTGTTCCGCAGCGAGTTTTTGTTCATGGGCCGGCAGGGCCGGTTGCCTGATGAAGACGAGCAGTACCAGGCCTACCGGCGTGCCATTGAAGGCATGCAGGGCCTGCCGGTCACCATCCGCACCGTGGATGTGGGTGCCGACAAGCCGCTGGACAGCTCGCTCAAGGACGAGGCGCATCTGAACCCGGCGCTGGGACTGCGCGCCATCCGCTGGAGCCTGGCCGATCCGGCCATGTTCCTGACCCAGTTGCGCGCCATCCTGCGCGCGGCGGCGCACGGCAAGGCCAACCTGCTGATCCCGATGCTGGTGCATGCCAGCGAAATCCGCCAGACGCTGTCATTGATCGACCATGCGCGCGCGGAGCTCGACAACCGGGGTGTGGCCTACGGCCCGGTGCAGATCGGTGCCATGATCGAAATCCCCGCGGCGGCGTTGACGCTCAAGGTGTTCCTGAAGTATTTCGACTTTCTGTCCATCGGCACCAATGACCTGATCCAGTACACCCTGGCCATTGACCGCGCCGATGAATCGGTGGCCCACCTGTACGACCCGATGCACCCGGCGGTACTGCGGCTGGTGGCCGGCACCATTGCCGAGGGCCTGGCGCAGGGCAAGCCGGTGAGCGTGTGCGGCGAAATGGCCGGCGACACCAGCCTGACGCGCCTGCTGCTCGGGCTGGGGCTGCGCAGTTTTTCCATGCACCCGGCGCAAATCCTGGCGGTCAAGCAGGAGATTTTGCGCGCCGACACCAGCAAACTGGCGCCCTGGGCCCAGCAGGTGCTGGTCGACGAAGAGCCGGGCTACCGGCTGGCCCGCGCCTAAAAGCGCGGCAGCTCCGGGTGCCGGATCGCTCCTGCCCGCACCAACATCTTGCCGTATTCGGCGCAGCGCTGCAGCGTGGGAATCACCTTGCCCGGGTTGAGCAGCCCTTTCGGATCGAAAGCGCGCTTGACGCCAAACATCTGCGCGTTCTCGGCTGCTGAAAACTGCACGCACATCGAGTTGAGTTTTTCCACGCCGACACCGTGTTCGCCGGTGACGGTACCGCCCATGGCCACGCTGGTTTCCAGGATGTCGGCGCCAAACAGCTCGCAGCGGCGCAATTGGTCCGGGTCGTTGGCATCGAACATGATCAGCGGGTGCAGGTTGCCGTCGCCGGCATGGAACACATTGGCGCAGCGCAGCTGGTACTTTTGCTCCATCCGCTGGATCGCCAGCAGGATGTCGGCCAGCCGTTTGCGCGGGATGGTGGAGTCCATGCACATGTAATCGGGGCTGATGCGGCCGCTGGCCGGGAAGGCGTTTTTGCGCCCGCTCCAGAACTTCAGGCGCTCGGCCTCGTCACGGCTGACCGCAATGGCGGTGGCGCCACAGTGGCGCAGCACCGCGCTCATGCGCCCGATTTCCTCGGCGACCTCTTCGGGCGTGCCGTCGCTCTCGCACAGCAAAATCGCCTCGGCGCTCAAGTCGTAGCCGGCGTGCACATAGTCTTCCACCGCGGCGGTCATGGGTTTGTCCATCATCTCCAGCCCGGCCGGGATGATGCCGGCGGCGATCACCGCCGCCACCGCGTCGCCGGCTTGGCGGATGTCGTCAAAGCTGGCCATGATGCAGCGCGCCAGCTGTGGCTTGGGCACCAGCTTGACGGTGACCTCGGTGGTCACCGCCAGCATGCCCTCGGAGCCAACCACGACGCTCAGCGTGTCCAGCCCCGGTCCGTCCAGCGCCTCCGAGCCGAACTCGATGGCCTCGCCCTCGATGGTGAAGCCACGCACCCGCAGCACGTTGTGCAGCGTCAGCCCGTACTTGAGGCAATGCACGCCGCCCGAGTTTTCGGCCACGTTACCGCCAATGGTGCAGGCGATCTGGCTCGACGGGTCGGGTGCGTAGTACAGGCCGTGCGGCGCGGCGGCTTCGCTGATGGCCAGGTTGCGCACGCCGCACTGCACGCGGGCGGTGCGGCTGGCCGGGTCTATGGCCAGGATGCGGTTGAACTTGGCCAGCGAGAGCGTCACGCCCAGGCGGTGCGGCATGGCACCGCCTGAAAGGCCGGTACCGGCACCGCGCGCCACCACCGGCACGTCCAGCGCGTGGCAGGTGCGCAGCACCGCTTGCACCTGCACTTCGGTTTCGGGCAGCGCCACCACCAGGGGGCGTTCGCGGTAGGCGGTCAGGCCGTCGCACTCATAGGGGGTGGTGTCCTCGCGCTGCCAGAGCAGTTGGTGCGAAGGTAAATGGGCCTGCAGCTTCTGTACGATCTGGGCCTGGCGCTCTGATCTTTGTAGCAAGGCTTGCTGGTCGGGCGTCAAGGCGGCATTCATGGCAGTGGGGTGTTGGGCGTGGGTTCGGGCGCAGCGTACAGCGAGCTGACACTGTAGGGCAAAGTGCAGAGGTCTGGCATGAGGAATTTTGCAGCCGTCTGTGAAATCCTTGTGTGCTATTTTATTTATAGCATAAAACCCAATATTGGCGTGGCTTAGAGCCTAATTTCATTCAGAATCAGGCCACGCTTTTTTTCAGCCAGTCGGCAAAGGCGGCGCACTCCCAGCGGTCCATCATGCCGGTGCGCCAGCACAGGTGGTGGGCATGTGGGCTGGGCACAGCCCGGGTGAATACCGGGTTGGCGCCCAGCCGCACCAGCGCGCCGCGCTCCAGCCAGGGCGTGCCCAGCCGTAGCCGCACCAGCGCCACACCCATGCCGGCGGCGGCGGCATCGCACATCAGGCCGACGTCGTTGAACTGCGAGCCCTCGGTCGGCTCGGGCCAGTCCAGGTGCTGCGCTGCAAACCAGGTGCGCCAGGGCTCCAGCGGGCTGCGCAGCAGGCTCACACCCTCCAGGTCGAGCGCCACGGCAAACGGGCCGTGCTCACGCACAAAGGCCGGCGAGGCCAGCGGCGTGACCTCGTCCTTGAACAGCGCCACGTGTTCCACATCGGCATAGCGGCCGGTGCCAAAACGGATCATCAGGTCGGCGTCTTCCGCCACCACGTCCAGCAGCGGAATCGACACCTGCAGCGTCAGGTCGATCTCGGGGTAGGCCTCGGTGAACTGGCGCAGGCGCGGGATCAGGATGGAGCGGGCGAAGGTGGGGGTCACGGCCAGCCGCAGCTTGCGCTTGCCGGGCGCCGCGGCCGAGGTGGGGAACTTCTGCAGCGTGGCCAGCCCCTCGCGCACATGGGCCAAGTACTCGCTGCCCTCGGAGGTCAGGGAGAAATCGGCCCGGCCAAACAGCCGGGCGCCGATGATCTGCTCCAGCTGCTTGACCCGGTGGCTGACGGCACTCGGCGTCACAAACAGCTCCTCCGCGGCCTGGGTCACGCTGCGCAGCCGGGCCAGCGCCTCAAAGGTCAGCAGGCACTGGATGGGCGGGATACGGGCAGCGGTCATGCCGACATTTTCCCACCCCGTTGCCGACAGGGGGCACTAGGTACACTACTTAGCCCTGTCCAACCCGATGACCCCATGTCAGACCGTCTTGCCGTGCTGCCGCAATACCTGCTGCCCAAGCAGGCGCTGACCTGGTTGGCCGGCAAAATCGCCAATGCCCGCGCCGGCCGCTGGACCACCGCCCTCATCACCTGGTTTATCGGGCGCTACCAGGTCAACATGACCGAGGCCGCTAACCCGGACCCGGCCAGTTACCCCAGCTTCAACGCGTTTTTTACCCGGGCGCTCAAGGCCGGCGCCCGCCCGTTGGCGCAGGCAGCCCTGGTGTGCCCAGTGGATGGCGCCATCAGCCAGTTTGGCCGCATCAACCATGACCGCATCTTCCAGGCCAAGGGCCATGACTACGGCTGCGCCGCTCTGTTGGGGGGCGATGCCGCGCTGGCTGCGCTCTATGTTGACGGCCTGTTTGCCACCCTGTACCTGAGCCCGCGCGACTACCACCGCATCCACATGCCCTGCGACGGCCGCCTGACCCGCATGATCCATGTGCCCGGCGCGTTGTTCTCGGTCAACCCGACCACGGCGCGCGGCGTGCCGGGTTTGTTTGCCCGCAACGAGCGGGTGGTGTGTCTGTTCGAGTCGGCGCAGGGGCCGTTTGCGCTGGTGCTGGTGGGGGCCACCATTGTCGGCAGCATGGCCACGGTCTGGCACGGCGTCGTCAACCCGCCGCGGCCGGGGCAGGTCCGCACTTGGCTTTACGAGGAGGCGCCAGTGCACTTGTGCCAGGGTGAAGAGATGGGCCGCTTTCTGCTCGGCTCCACCGTGGTACTGCTGTTTCCCAAGGGGCCACTGCGCTTCAACCCGGACTGGGCGCCGGGCCGGCCGATCCGGTTGGGCGAGGCCATGGCCGACACCGTTCACTAAACCCACATCACGAACAAGGAGTCCGGCCATGGCCTACCAACACATCTTGGTCAGTACCGACGACGGCATCACCACCGTCACCCTGAACCGCCCCGACAAACGCAACGCCCTGAGCCTGCCGCTCATGCTGGAGCTTACCGAGGCGCTGCAGGCGGTGGGGTGCAGCACGGCGCGCGGCGCGATCCTGGCCGCCAACGGCCCGGTGTTCTCGGCCGGCCACAACTTTGCCGACATGGCCGGCGCCAGCCTGGCGCAGGCGCGCGAACTGTTTGCGGTCTGTACCCGCATGATGGACACGCTTCAGGCCCTGCCGCAGCCGGTGATCGCCCGGGTGCACGCCCTGGCCACGGCTGCCGGCTGCCAGCTGGTGGCCACCTGCGACCTGGCCATTGCCGCCGACACCGCCGCCTTTGCCATTCCCGGCGGCAAGGCCGGGCTGTTTTGCCATACGCCGCTGGTGGCGGTGGCGCGCAACGTCGGGCGCAAGCGCGCGCTGGAAATGGCCATGACCGGCGACGCGATTGATGCCGCCACCGCCGCCGACTGGGGCCTGATCAACCGCGCGGTGCCGCCAGACCATCTGGAAGCCGCCACGCTGGACCTGATCACCCGCGCCACCCGCGGCAGCACCGAGTCCAAGGCGATGGGCAAGCAGGGCTACTACCGCCAGATGGAGCTGGCCCAGCCGCAGGCCTACGCCCTGGCCAGCGAGATCATGGCCGCCGGCGCGCTGACTGCGGATGCGCAAGAGGGGATTGCGGCCTTTCTGGAAAAGCGGCCTGCAAAGTACCGTTGATCTTTTGCCGGTCAGCCTCCCCGCGCCGGCTCATCGGCTTTGGCGCCGACAACGCTGAACTTTTGAAATCCCCTGGCCTGACGCTCAACTATCGCTTGACGCAACAGCGCCTTTGCTCGAATAATGAGTCATTAGCGAATCAATGTTTCTCTAATGAAACAATAACTCCGCCAGCACGCCGTAAAGCCCTGTATGACCAGCACCGCAGATTCAGACAGCCCCTGGCATGAGGTCGCCTTGTTGGCCCAGCTCGACCCTGATTTCCCGGTTGGCGTGGAGGTGCAGGGCCAAAAGATCGGCCTGTTTCTGCTGGATGGCGCGGTCCATGCCATGGAGGACGTGTGTCCGCACGCCTACGCGCTGCTGTCGCAGGGCTTTCAGGAAAACGGGGTGATCGAGTGCCCGCTGCACGCGGCACGCTTTGATATCGCCAGCGGCAAATGCCTGACCGAAATTGGGCAGCGCGATTTGCAGTGCTTTCCGGTTCGGGTGCAGCAGGGGTGCGTGCAGCTGCAGCTGTCGCCGACCAAGGCCGGCGCGTGAGCACGCTGGCCATTGCCTTCAGCGGCGTGGCTAAGCGCTTTGCCGCACGGGGCCGCTCGGGTGAGGTGCTGGCCGTGACCGACGTCAACTTTGCCGTGCAGCCGGGCGAGGTGGTGTCCATCATCGGACCGTCCGGTTGCGGCAAGAGCACGCTGCTCAATATGGGCTCGGGCTTGGCCAAGCCCAGCGCCGGGCGGGTCGAGGTGGATGGTGAGGCCGTGGCCGGTCCGAACGCGCATGTGGCTTTCATGCTCCAAAAAGACCTGCTGATGCCCTGGCGCACCATTGCGCAAAACATCGAGTTTGGCCTGGAGCTGCGCGGCGTCGCCAGCGCTGAGCGGACTCGGGTGTCCACGCGCCTGTTGCACCAATGCCACCTGGACGGTTTTGGCGCCCACTACCCGCACCAGCTCTCGGGCGGCATGCGCCAGCGCGCCGCCTTGGCGCGCACCTTGGCGGTCGATCCACTGGTGCTGCTGATGGACGAGCCTTTTTCGGCCTTGGACGCCCAGACCAAGATGATCTTGCAGCAGGATCTGGCACAGACCGTGGCGCAAGAGGGTAAAACCGTGCTGTTCATCACCCATGATCTGGCCGAGGCGGTGGCGCTGTCGGACCGCATTCTGGTGATGAGCGAGCGACCCGGCACCATCGTCGAGCAGATCACCGTGGACCTGCCCGAGCGGCACAACCCGATGAAACGCCGCAAGCACGACGACCTGGGCCGCCTGGTGGCCCGGCTGATGGACCTGCTCAAGCTCGACGCTAACACCGAGGTGCATTGAGGCACCCCCTGCCATCAAGCCCCCCGCATCCTTGACCCTCATCCCTTAACGCTGGAGAAAACCACCATGTCAACCTTCACCCTGTCTGCCACCCGCCGTACCTGTCTGGCTGTCCTCAGTCTTGGTGCGCTGCTGGCGCCCCTGGCGGCGCACGCCCAGCTGCAAAAAATAACGTACCTGCTGCCGGCACCGGGTACGCTGCCGGCCTTTGGCCCGTGGATGCTGGCGCAGGCCAAAGGCTACTACGCGGCTGAAGGCCTGGAGGTGGAGTTCGTCACGGGCCGCGGCGGTGTGGATGTGGCCAAGCAGGTCGGCGCTGGCAATGCGGTGATCGGCGGCGCCATTGGCGACACCCCCATCATCGCGCGGGCCCAGGGCATTCCGGTCAAGGCCGTGGCGGTGCTGGGCTCGGGCTCGCTGATGCAACTGGTCAGCCACAAGGACGAACGCATTGAAAGCCCGCGCGAGCTGCGCGGCAAAACCGTCACCGTGCTGGCCTATACGGACACCACCTATTACGCGCTGCTGGGCATGCTGAGCAAGGTGGGCCTGACCAAAAATGATGTCAACATCCAGGCCGCTGGCCCGGCCGGCGTGTGGCAGCAGTTTGCCGGCAAGAAAGCCACGGCCATGGCTGGCGTGCCGGAGTGGACCGTCAGCGCTACCGATGCCGGCTCGCAGGTCGACATCCTGCCGGCCGATGTGTACTTCAAGAGCATGGCGCAGGCCATCCTGGCCTCGGACGAGACCATCCAGAAAAACCCGCAGCTGATCCAAAAACTGGTGCGCGCCACGCTCAAGGGTATGAAAGACATCATGGCCGACCCCAAGGCCGCGACCCTGGTTTATGTCAACCATGTGCCCATGCACAAGGGCAAGGAAGCCTCGATTCAGAAAGCCTTCGAGATGTACAACAAGTACGTGTACGCCGGCCAGAGGGTGCCGGGCATGATGGACGAGAGCCGTCTGTCGGATCTGCAGAAATTCTATGTGAGCAATGCCATCGTGCCCAAGGAGGCGCCGCTCAAAGACCTGTACACCAACCAGTTCGTGCAGACCAAGTAAGCGATCCCCGCGTCTTCGGCCACCACCCCAAACCAAGTCATGACTGCCCAACAGGATCGCCTCGTCACCACGGGCTGGAGCTTGGCCGTGCTGGCGCTTTTCCTGTTGGCCTGGCAATATCTGCCGGGTTGGCTGGGCGTGCCAGAGTTTGTCTTGCCGCCGCCCACCCGCGTTGGTGCGGAAGCTGCGCGCATCTGGCACGGCGAACGCCTACTGTGGCACGCCGGCATCACCGCGCTGGAAGTGGTGATCGGCTTTGTGCTGGGCGCCTTGCTGGGCGCGGTCATCGGCTATACGCTGGGCCTGTGGCCGCGGGTCGAAGCCGTGCTGTCGCCCTACCTGCTGGCGCTTCAGATCGCGCCGAAGGTGGCGTTTGCACCGCTGTTTGTGATGTGGCTGGGCTACACCGTGTACCCCAAGATCCTGGTGGCGGTGCTGATTGTGTTTTTTCCGGTGCTGATCAATGTGCTTTCGGCCATGCGCACGGTGGACGCCGACATGGTGAACCTGGCGCGTTCGTTCTCGGCTACGCGCTGGCAGGTGTTTCGCAACATTGAATACCCCACCACGCTGCCGGCCCTGTTCTCGGGCCTGCGCATTGCCAGCACGCTGGCGGTGATCGGCGTGGTGGTGGGCGAGCTGGTCGGTGGCAACATGGGTCTGGGCTATATGCTGGTGTTTTTTGAGGGGCAGGGCAACACCGCCGGTGTGTTTGTGATCATCGGCGCGCTGACCGTGATCGGTATCGTGGCCTATTACGCCGTGGTGCTGGCAGAGCGCCGCGTCTTGCATTACCTGCCCAGCCCTGACAGCCGGTCGGCCTGAGTCCGATGCCATCAACGCAAACCCCTGAAATCAATCTGGCGGGCCGGCGCGTGCTGGTCACCGGTGGCGCGCGCGGCCTGGGCGAAGCCTTTGCGCGGGCCCTGCTGGCAGCCGGCGCCCGGGTGGTCATCAGCGACCTGCTGCACGACCGTGGCACCGCACTGGCCGCCGCCTTGGGCCCGGACCTGCAC
>JBEGOC010000155.1:0-2583 GCA_041182225.1 Pseudomonadota bacterium
CGCCGCTGCTGATCAGTTTGGCCAGGTCGTTGGCGCCGCCGATCAGGGTGCCCTTGACGAACACCATGGGAAAAGTGGGCCAGCCGGTCCACAGTTTGAGCGCATTGCGTTGGCGCCACAGGCTGAAGTAGTTGCCGTACTCCAGGTAGTGGTGGGCCACGCCCGCCGCGTCGAGCGCCTTGCGCGCTTGCTTCGGGTAGGGGTTCATGGCCATGCCGACCACCACCACGGCATGTTGGGCTACGGCGGCCTGCACCTCGCGCACGATGGCGGCCTCATGGCTGGCGATCTGGTCCCGGATGGCGGGGTGAATCTGGGCTTCGGCAAGAATGGGGCGGGGCATGGCAGGCTCCTGGTGCGGTGGAGCGACTGATTATGCAGCGCCCCCGCAAGGCGGGACCAGCCGCCGCCAGCCGGCTTGACCGGGATCAAGACCGGGTGCGCGGTCAAGGCCTACACTGGGCCTGACCATGAACCCCATCCCGCCCCCTCGCCCGGTTGACGCGCCAGCGCCCGATCGGCCAACGCTGCGCCGCATCGCGCTGTGGCGGCCGATGCACTGGTTGGTGCTGGCCTGGCACGACATGGCGCGCTGTGGCTGGATCAGTTTTGCCCATGGCCTGGTGCTGGCCCTGTTCGGCGCGGTCATTCTGGCCCTGGCGCATGATCGGTTCTGGTTGATGGCAGGGGCCTTGTCGGGGTTTTTGGTGGTGGCGCCGGTGTTGGCTACCAGCCTGTACGCCCTGAGCCGGGCGCTGGAGCGTGGCGAGGCGGCCGGCCCGGGCGTGGTGCTGCGCACCTGGCTGGCCTGGCAGCGCAGTCACCGCAACAAATGGGGCCGGGACTACTGGGCACTGGTGCAGTTTGGCCTGCTGCTGGCGCTGGCCGGCACCGGCTGGGTGTTGACCTCGGCCGCGCTCATCACCCTGCTGGCGCCGTCGCCGGTGCACACGCCGCTCGACTTTATCCACCACGTGGTGCTGGCGCCCCGGGGCTTTCTGTTTGAACTGTGGCTGGCGCTCGGTGGCGCGCTGGCCGCGCCGATCTTTGCCTCCACCGTCGTTGCCATGCCGCTGTTGCTGGACCGGCGCGTGTCCTTGCTGACTGCGGTGCTGACCAGCTGGCGGGCGGTGCTGCTCAATCCGCTGCCGCTGGCGTTCTGGGCCGCGCTGATCATGGGCTTCACGCTGCTCGGGCTGGCCTCGCTGTTGCTTGGGCTGATTGCGGTGGTGCCGATGCTGGGCCACGCCAGCTGGCACGCCTACCGGGATCTGGTCGACGCCGAGGGTGTGCCGCTGCGGGAGGCGGGCTGATGTGGGGCTATTCCGAGGAGCAGATAGCGGGCTTCGGTCTGACCTTTGGCGTTGGCGCCTTCATGCTCTACATGCTGTTCATCATTGGCCAGCTGGCCTGGGAGTCCAAAGCCGGCAAGTTCGGCACGTTTGTGATTTTTCTGGGCCTGGCCTTTGGCATGGTGGGCTTTGTCGCCAAGATGCTGATCCAGTGGGTGATGGGCATCAAGTGAGCTCAAGCCGGATGTCGCGCACCCCGGCCTCGCCCGCCCCGTTGCCCTCCAGCTCAAAGCCGAGTTGGCGCGCCAGCCCGAGCATGCGCTCGTTGTAGTCGAGCACCGTGGCCACCAGGCGTTGGGTGCCCTGGCCGCGCAGGTAGGTGATCATTTTCTGCATCAGCAGCAGGCCCAGGCCGCTGCCCTTCAGGTCGGAGCGGACGATCAGGCCAAACTCGGCCTGCACATTGTCCGGGTCGGTCACGGCGCGCACCACGCCCAGGGTCTGCATCCGGCCGTCGGCATCGGCCGCCAGCGCGATGAAGGCCATCTCCCGGGCGTAGTCGATTTGCACCAGCCGTGCCAGCTCGCTGCGCTCGATGCTGCGCCGGCTGTAGAACACCCGCATGCGGATGTCCTCCGGGTCGAGCGACTGGTAAAAGGCGAGTTGCATCGCCTCGTCTTCCGGGCGGACCGGGCGCAGGCAAATCTGGCGCCCCTGCCACACGACCTGCTCTTCGAGTTGGGCCGGGTAGGGCCGGATGGCAAAGTTGTCAGCGCCAGCCGGCCGACTGGCGCTGATGCGGATGCGGGCGTCCAGCGCCACCGCACCTTCAAAATTGACGATCAGCGGGTTGATGTCGAGCTCGGCGATTTCCGGCACCTCGGCCAGCAGCTGTGACACCGCGATCAGGGCGCTGTGCAGCGCCGCTTCGTCCACCGCCGGCGTGTCGCGCCAGCCCTTGAGCAGGCGTGCCACCCGGGTGCGCGCCACCAGTGAGCGGGCCAATGGCACATTGAGTGGCGGCAGTGCCACCGCCCGGTCGGCCATCACCTCCACCGCGGTACCGCCCTGGCCGAACAGGATGACCGGGCCGAACACCGGGTCGATGGCGCTGCCCACGATCAGCTCCTGGGCGTGGCGGCGTTGCACCATGGGCAGCAGTGTGAAGCCCTGTAGCCGGGCCTCGGGCCGGGCTGCCCGCACCCGCGCCAGACGGCCGGCGGGCGCTGACAACTTTGCCATCCGGCCCTCCCCGGCCCAACTCGAAGAGCAGGTCGTGTGGCAGGGGCGC
>JBEGOC010000156.1:0-4175 GCA_041182225.1 Pseudomonadota bacterium
ACCAACTTGTTGGCCGCCAGGTCCTTCTCCACCGCGCAGAAGGGTAAAAAAGCCACGCCGTGGCCCTCCAGGGCCATAGCCTTGAGGCCCTCGGCCATGTCGGTCTCGTAGACGCGGTCGAAATGGATGGCGGTGCCGCACTGCTTCAGGATCAGCTCGACCATCTGGCCCAGGTAGGCACCCGGGGCATAGCCCAGATACGGCAGCGGCTGACCCAGGCTGCCCGGCAGGCGAAACAGCGGCTCGCCATCGGGGCCGGGCCGCACATAGGGTGCCACCACCTCCCGGCCCAGGCTGACCATCTCATAGCGGTCGGCGTCGAGCTGGTAGGGCTGCGACGGGTGGTGGTAGGCGATCAGCAGGTCGCAGCTACCCTCCACCAGGCGCAACACGGCGTCGTGCACATTGAGCGCAATCAGCCGGCTCTTGATCGGCCCAAAGTTCTCGCGCAGCGCCGACACCCAGGCTGGAAAAAACGTGAAGGCCAAGGTGTGCGGCACCGCAAACTCGATCACATCCTGGCCGGCGGCGGTGTGGCCGCGCATCAGGGCACGGGTGCTCTGCAGCGCCTGCAAAACCTCCAGCGCCTGGTCGTACAGGGTTTCACCGGCCGGCGTCAGGCGCGTGGGGTAGGCGCTGCGGTCCACCAGGTCGGTGCCTGCCCAGGCTTCGAGCGACTGGATGCGGCGCGAAAACGCCGGCTGCGTGACGTGCCGCAGTTGGGCCGAGCGGCTGAAACTGCGGGTTTCAGCCAGGGAGACGAAATCTTCCAGCCATTTGGTTTCCATGGCGGGAATTATCGGCGCGCATACAGCGGGTAGGCCGGATCGGTATAGCCCGGCGTGGACGGGTGACCCGGGCGCACCAGGCTGTCGACCAGGGCCTCATCCTCGTCGGTCAGCGGGTAGTCCAGCGCCGGCGCGTAGTCCTGCCACTGGGCCAGGGTGCGCGGCCCGGCAATCACCGCGCTCACCGCGCGGTTGGCCAGCACCCAGGCCGTGGCGAACTGCGCCAGGCTCACGCCACGGCCTTCGGCATGCTGTTTGAGCGTCTGCGCGATCTGCAGCGACTCGGCGCGAAACTCGGTCTCGACCATGCGCTTGTCGGCGCGGCCGGCGCGGGTGTCGGCGGCTGGCGTCTGACCCGGCAGGTACTTGCCGGTGAGCACGCCGCGCGCGATCGGACTGTAGGGCGTGACGCCGATGCCGTAGTGCTGGCAGGCCGGCAGCACCTCCACCTCGGGCATGCGGTTGAGCAGGTTGTAGTAGGGCTGGCAGACCACCGGGCCAGGCATGCCGAGCTGCCCAGCCAGCCGCACCACCTCGGCGATGCGCCAGCCGCGGAAGTTGGACACCCCCCAGTAGCGGATCTGGCCGGCCCGCAGCATGGCATCCAGCGCCCGCAGCGGCTCCTCCAGGTTCATGCCGTTGTGGTCCAGGTGCAGGTACAGGATGTCGACGTAATCGGTCTGCAACCGGGCCAGCGAGGCCTCGATGCTGCGCAGCATCCAGCTGCGCGAATAGTGGCCCTCGTTGACCCGCTCCGACATCTTGTTGCCGAGCTTGGTGGCCAGCACCCAGTCATGGCGCTGCCCCTTGAGCAAGGTGCCGAGCATGGTCTCCGACGCGCCCTTGGTGTAGATGTCGGCGGTATCGATGTAGTTGACGCCGCGCGCATGCGCGTCGGCCACGATGGCCGCCGCCTCGGGCTGCGCGGTCTGGTCACCAAACATCATGGTGCCCAGGCAAAGGGCGGACACCTTCAGGTTGCTGCGGCCCAAGGTTCGGTAGTGCATGGCTTTCCTTCGCGTTGTGAAATCATTCGGCACTCTGCTGCAGCGCCCACATAGCCGCATAGCGGCCGTCGGCCGCCAGCAGCTCGGCATGGGTGCCGCGCTCGACGATGCGGCCGGCATCCATCACCAGGATCTCATGGGCATCGACCACGGTGGACAGCCGGTGCGCAATCACCAGCGTGGTCTTGTTTTGCGCCACACTCTGCAGCTCGGCCTGAATGGCGCGCTCGTTGGCCGAGTCCAGCGCCGAGGTGGCTTCATCAAAAATCAGGATGGGCGGGTTTTTGAGCAGGGTGCGCGCGATCGCCACCCGCTGCTTCTCCCCGCCCGACAATTTCAGCCCGCGCTCACCCACCATGGTGTCATAGCCCTTGGGTGTGGCGCTGATGAAGTCATGGATGTGCGCCGCGCGCGCCGCCTCCTCCACCCTGGCCTGGCTGGCGCCCGGCTGGCCGTAGGCGATGTTGTAGGCCACCGTGTCGTTGAACAGCACCGTATCCTGCGGCACGATGCCAATGGCCTGGCGCACCGAGGCCTGGGTGACCTGCTTGATGTCCTGCCCGTCAATCAGGATGCGGCCCTGCTGCACGTCGTAAAAGCGGAACAGCAGCCGCGCCAGCGTGGACTTGCCCGAACCCGACGGCCCGACCACCGCCACCGTTTTGCCGGCCGGAATGGCAAAGCTGATGTCCTGCAGGATGGGTCGCGCCGGGTCGTAGGCAAAAAACACGTGGTCAAAAAGCAGGTCGGCGCCCTGCACTGCCAGCGGCGGGGCGCCGGGCAGGTCGGCAATTTCGCGCTCGCGCTCCATCAGCGTGAACATTTTTTCCAGGTCGGTCAGGCTTTGCTTGATCTCGCGGTACAGCACGCCCAGAAAACCCAGCGGGATGTAGAGCTGGATCATGAAGGCGTTGACCATCACCAGGTCGCCCAGCGTCATGCGGCCATCCACCACGCCCTGGGTGGCGCGCCACAGCATGGCCACCAGCCCGGCGGCGATGATCAGCTGCTGGCCGGCATTGAGCAGGCTCAGCGTGGTCTGGCTCTTGATGGCAGCGCGGCGGTAGCGCTCCAGGTTGTCGTCGTAGCGCTTGGCCTCAAACTCTTCGTTGTTGAAGTACTTGACGGTTTCGTAATTGAGCAGCGAATCGATAGCCCGGCTGTGCGCGGTGGAGTCCATCTCGTTCATCTTCTTGCGGAACTGGGTGCGCCACTCGGTGACCACGATGGTGAAGGCGATGTAGAACACCAACGCGATCACAGTGATCCAGGCAAACCAGACGTCAAACTTGACCGCCAGCAGGGTCAGCACCAGCGTGACCTCGATCAGGGTGGGCACGATGCTGTAGAGCGAATACGAGATCAGCGAATGCACGGCTCGGGTACCGCGCTCGATGTCACGTGTCATGCCGCCGGTCTGGCGCTCCAGGTGAAAACGCAGGCTCAGGCCATGCAGGTGACGGAACACCTGCAAGGAAATGCTGCGCGAGGCGCCCTCAGTGGCTTTGGCAAACACCAGGTCCCGCAGCTCGGCAAACAGGGTGGTGGACAGGCGCAGCAGCCCGTACGCCACCAGCAGCGCCGCCGGCACCACCAGCAAGGCCGTGGCGTCGATGCCGCCCTTGGGGTTCATGGTGTCTACCAGCTGCTTGAGCAGCAGCGGCACGCCCACGTTGGCCACCTTGGCGGCAACCATGAAGGCCAGCGCCGCGATCACGCGCCACTTGTACTGCCACAGGTAGGGAAACAGGCGGCGCAGCGTGGCCCAGTCGGAGCGCGTGGCATCGGGGGCAGACGCCGGAGCGGCGGCAGAGGCGGGGGGGCTGAGTTCGCCGGAACGGCGCATGGGTGACAATCCAGAACGTTACTTAACCCCAGATTGTGCCCATGTCTGCAAATGCAAGCGCCAAACTGGCGCCCTCGGTGGCGCTGCCGACCGACCAGGAGCTGGTGCTCAAGGTCATCCCGATGCCGGCCGACTGCAATGCCAATGGCGACATTTTTGGCGGCTGGGTCATGGCCCAGGTCGACCTGGCCGGCTCGGTGATCCCGGCGCGCTACACCGGCGGGCGCATGGCCACGGTGGCGGTGAACGAGTTCATCTTCAAGCAGCCCGTGCGGGTGGGCGACATCCTGTCGTTTTTCTCCCAACTGACCCGCATCGGCCGCACCTCGGTCACCGTCAAGGTGGAGGTGTATGCGGAGCGCTTTCGCTCTCAGGGCAAGTACATCAAGGTGACTGAAGCGTCGCTGACCTACGTGGCCATTGACGACCAGGGGCAGCCGCGCGAAGTCCCCAAACCCACGGTTTGAAGGGCTTTGATTTAGGGTTTTCCTGAGCCAGTGCGTCGGTAAAAACCCTGTCGGTGTTCCCGGCGAT
>JBEGOC010000157.1:0-9755 GCA_041182225.1 Pseudomonadota bacterium
GCCTGGAGGCGCGCCGGGCTGAACTGGCCCGTGCTATCGAAACCGCAGCACAACAGGCAGAGCTGGTGCGGCTGGAGACCGAAAAAGCCCATGAGGAATTAGCCCGGTTGACCGACGCGGCAGCGCAGGGCGGCCTGCAGGATGCGCTGGTCGCCAAGCTGGCTTGCGAGCAGGCGCTGGGCGCCCGCCGCAGTGAGTACGACGACCTGACCGCTCGGCTGCGCGCCAGCGACGAAGGCCGGCTACAGCTGGAGCGGGCGCTGGAGCCGCTGCGCCAGCGCATCACCGAGGTTCAGCTGCGCGAGCAGGCGGCCCGGCTGGGCTTCGAGCAATACAGCCAGCTGCTGGCCGATGCCCAGGCCGACTTGGCGGCGCTGGCCGCCTCGGTCGAGGCGGGCCCGGTGCGGCTGACCGGCCTGCAAAGCGAGATTGACCGGCTCAACCGCGAGATCGCCGCGCTGGGCGCGGTCAACCTGGCAGCCTTGGAGGAGCTTGGCGTGGCGCGCGAACGCCAGCAGTTCCTCAACGCCCAGTCAGCCGATCTGAACGAGGCCATGACCACACTGGAAGACGCCATCCGCAAGATCGATGGCGAAACGCGCGAGCTGCTCTCGGGCACCTTCAACACCGTCAACCAGCACTTTGGCAAGATGTTCCCCGAGCTGTTTGGCGGCGGCAATGCGCGGCTGGTGATCACCGGCGACGAGATTCTGGACTCGGGCGTGCAGGTCATCGCCCAGCCGCCCGGCAAGAAAAACCAGACCATCCACCTGCTGTCGGGCGGCGAAAAGGCCTTGACCGCGATTGCCCTGGTGTTTGCCATTTTTCAGCTTAACCCGGCGCCGTTTTGCTTGCTCGACGAGGTGGACGCCCCGCTCGACGACGCCAACACCGAGCGCTACGCCCGGCTGGTAACCAGCATGAGCCGCGAGACCCAGTTCCTGTTCATCAGCCACAACAAGATCGCCATGGAAATGGCTGAGCAGCTGATTGGCGTGACCATGCAGGAGCAGGGCGTGTCGCGCATCGTGGCGGTGGACATGGATGCGGCGGTCTCCCTGGCGGAGGCCGCGTGATGACGATCAGCCCGCTGCAGGCCGGGCTGGCCCTGATTGGCTTGCTGGTGCTGCTGGCGGTGGCGCTGCATGGGGTTTGGGTGTCGCGCCGCAACGCGCCGCGTCAACCCAGCGCCAGCACGGCGGAGCCCGGGCTGGCGCCAGGAGAAGGCGTGGAGCCCTCGCTGGATGAGGCGGCCTTCGAGCTGTCGCGCTTTCCCCTGCCGCTGCCGGAAAAAAAGCCGGCCTTGGACCCCTTGATCGACATCATTGCCCCGCTGGCCCTGGAAGGCCCGGTGTCGGGCGACGCCGCGCTGGCCGCCATGCCTGCCACACGCCGCGCCGGCAGCAAACCCTTTGCGATTGAGGGCTACAACGAGGCCGCGCGGCGCTGGGAGACCCCCGTGCCCGGCCAGCGGTACGCCACCTTGCAGGCGGGCGTGCAGTTGGCGAACCGGGCGGGCGCCCTGAACGAGATCGAATACTCCGAGTTTGTCATGAAGACGCAGGCCTTTGCCGACGCCGTCAACGGCACGCCGGATTTTCCCGACATGCTGGAAGAAGTGGCCCGGGCCCGGGAGCTGGACCAGTTCGCCGGCGACCACGACGCCCAGCTGGGCTTTGTGCTGCGCGCCCGCAATGCCGCCTGGAGCCCGGGTTATGTGCAGCAAAGCGCAGCGCGGCTGGGTTTTGTGGCCGGTGCCCTGCCCGGGCGCATGGTGATTGCCGCCGGTACGCCGGGGCTGCCGCCCATTTTGGGCCTGGGCTTTGACACCCAGGCCGCCTTGTCGGACGACCCGACCCAGTCGGCCATCCACGAGCTGACCCTGAGCCTGGACGTGCCGCAGGTGGACCCCGCCGAGCGTCCGTTTGAGCGCATGCGTGAGGTGGCGCTGATGCTGGCTGACAGCATGGATGGCATGCTGATGGACCACAGTGGCATGCCGCTGAGCGCCATCGCGCTGGACCAGATCGCGGCCGACCTGTCGCAGTTGTACGCCAAGCTGGCCGAGCGCGAATTTGGCGCCGGCTCCGCGCTGGCGCGCCGGCTGTTTTCCTGACCGGTTCTTCAGCCATGCCCGCCGCCGCGCCGCCCGCTGCCCAGCCCTCGCCCGAGCGGCTGACCGAGCTGCGGCGCCTGCTGCACGAGCACGGCCACCGCTATCACGTGCTGGATGCGCCCACCATCCCCGACGCCGAGGACGACCGGCTGTTTCGCGAGCTGCAGGCGATCGAGGCGGCGTACCCCGAGCTGGTCAGCGCCGATTCACCCACCCAGCGCGTGGGGGCTGCGCCGCTGGCCGCCTTTGCCAGCGTGCGCCACGCGGTGCCTATGCTCAGCATCCGCACCGAGACCGACACCGAGGCCTCGGGCGCACACAACTTTGACGCCCGGGTGCGGCGCGAACTGGCGCTGCCAGACGACGCCCCGCCGGTCGAGTATGTGGCCGAGCCCAAGTTTGACGGCCTGGCCATGAGCCTGCGCTACGAGCATGGCGTACTGGTGCAGGCCGCCACCCGCGGTGACGGCGAACTGGGCGAGGATGTGACGCAGAACATCCGCACCATCGGCCAGATACCGCTGCGCCTGGACACCGCTGCACCCGGGGCACTGCCAGCGCCGCCGGTGCTGGAGGTGCGCGGCGAGGTCTACATGGGCCGCGCTGATTTTGAGGCGCTCAACGAACGCCAGCGGGCCGAGGGCCAAAAAACCTTTGTCAACCCGCGCAATGCTGCCGCAGGCGCGGTGCGCCAGTTGGACCCGACCATCGCAGCCCGTCGTCCCTTGAGTTTTTACGCCTATGGCCTGGGCGAGGTGACGCCGGCCGAGGCGGGTGGGCCGGTTTTTGCCACCCACCACGACCTGCTGCAGGCCCTCAAACAATGGGGTTTTCCGGTCTCAAGCCTTGTCACCATTGCCTCGGGTGCTACGGAATTGGTAGCATATTACGAGGCCATCGCGCGCCAGCGCGACGCGCTGCCCTTCGACATCGACGGCGTGGTTTACAAGGTCAACAGCCTGGCCCTGCAGCGCCGCATGGGCTTTGTCACGCGCGAGCCGCGCTGGGCCGTGGCGCACAAGTTCCCGGCGCAGGAGCAACTCACCACCGTGCAGGCCATTGAGGTTCAGGTGGGCCGCACCGGCAAACTCACCCCGGTGGCCAAGCTGGCGCCGGTGTTCGTCGGCGGCGTCACCGTCACCAATGCCACCCTGCACAACGAGGACGAGGCCCGGCGCAAGGACGTGCGCGTGGGCGACACTGTGGTGGTGCGCCGCGCCGGCGACGTGATCCCCGAGGTGGTGTCCGTGCTGCCTGACAAACGCCTGCCGGATGCGCCCGTGTTCACCATGCCGGCCCAGTGCCCGGTCTGTGGCAGCGCGGCGGTGCGGGAGGCGGGCGAGGCCGACCACCGCTGCAGCGGCGGCCTGTTCTGCAGCGCCCAGCGCAAGCAGGCCATCCTGCACTTTGCCCAGCGCCGCGCGGTGGAGGTGGAGGGCCTGGGCGACAAGCTGGTGGACCAGCTGGTGGACGGCGGCATCATCCGTACCCTGCCCGACCTGTACCGGCTGGGCCTGACATCGCTGGCTGCTCTGGACCGAATGGCCGACAAATCGGCGCAGAACATCGTGGACGCGCTACAAAAATCGAAGCAGACCACGCTGCCGCGCTTTCTGTTCGGCCTGGGCATCCGGCACGTGGGCGAGGCCACGGCCAAGGCCCTGGCCAAACATTTCGGCAGCCTGGACGCGATCATGGACGCCCCGCTGGAGCGCCTGCTGGAGGTGGGCGACGTCGGCCCGGTGGTGGCCCAGAGCATCCACACCTTCTTTGAGCAACCGCACAACCGCGAGGTGGTGGCCCAGCTGCGCGCCTGCGGCCTGACCTGGGAGGAGGGCGCCCCGGCCGAACGCCCCCCCACGCCGCTGTCGGGCAAGACCCTGGTCATCACCGGCACCCTGCCCACCCTCAACCGCGACCAGGCCAAAGACCTGATCGAAGCCGCCGGCGGCAAGGTGGCCGGTTCGGTCAGCAAGAAAACAGACTACCTGGTAGCTGGCGCCGAGGCCGGCAGCAAGCTCGACAAGGCGCGGGAGCTGGGGGTGGCGGTGCTGGATGAGTCTGAGCTGAAGGAGTTGCTGCATGGCGGTGCATGAGATATTGAAAATGGGCGACCCGCGCCTGCTGCGCGTGGCCCAGCCGGTCACGGCTTTTGACACCGATGCGCTGCACCTGCTGGTGAGCGACCTGCTTGACACCATGCGGGCAGCCTCGGGCGCCGGGCTGGCGGCGCCGCAGATCGGGGTGGACCTGCAGGTGGTGGTGTTTGGCACCGGTGAGCCCAACCCGCGTTACCCCGAGGCCCCGCCGGTGCCGCGAACCGTGCTGGTGAACCCGGTGATCACGCCGCTGCCGGACTCACCGCAGGGCGGTCTGGTGCAGGTGGACGACTGGGAGGGTTGCCTGTCGGTGCCGGGTCTGCGCGCCGTGGTGCCACGCTACCAGCGCATCCGCTACACCGGCTTTGACCCCTATGGCGACCCGATTGACCGCACGGTCGAGGGCTTCCATGCCCGGGTGGTGCAACATGAGTGCGATCACCTGATCGGCATGCTGTACCCGATGCGGGTGCGTGATTTCTCCCGCTTTGGGTTCACCTCGGTGCTGTTCCCAGGCCTGGATGCGCCGCCGGACGACTGATCAGGACTGATCAGGCCAGGGCTTCGAGCAATTCGGTCTCTATCGCGATCTGGGTGCGGTTGTGCTGCAGTTCGGCGCCTTGAATCAAGAAGGTGTCGTCGACCCGCTCGCCCAGGGTGGCGATTTTGGCCAGTTGCAGGTTGATCTTGTGCCGCGCCAGCACACGCGCCACGCTGTAGAGCAGGCCGACGCGGTCGCTGGCTGAAATATTGAGCAGCCAGCGCTGGGCTTTTTCATCGGGACGCAGTGTGACGCGCGGGGCAATCGGGAAGCTCTTGACCCGGCGTGACACCCGGCCCCGACCGGGCGGCGGCAGCGGACCGGTTTGGGCAATGGCGCGGCCGAGTTCGCTCTCCACCATGCTGATGAGCTCGCGGTAATGCTCGGGCGTGCTGGCGTCCACCACCTGAAAGGTGTCCAGCGCGTAGCCATTGCGGGCGGTGTGGATGCGCGCATCGAGGATGCTGAAGCCGCCCTGGTCAAAGTAGCCGCAGATGCGGGCAAACAGATCGGGCTGATCGGGGGTGTAGACCAGCACCTGCAGGCCTTCGCCCAGCGGTGACTGGCGGGCCCGCACGATGGACTTGCCGCTGCCGACATGGCGCGACAGCTGTCTGGTGTGCCAGGCAATGTCGGCGGCGTCGTGCCGTGTGAAGTACCCGGCATCGAGCGTGTCCCACAGGCTTTTTTGCGCCTCGAAGGGCAGGCTGTACAGGGCCAGCAGAATCAGCGCCTCGCGCTTGCGCGCCTCGACCTCGGCGTCCGGGTCCGGCGCGCGGCCGCCCAGCACCCGCAGGGTGAAACGGTACAGGTCTTCCAGCAGCTTGCCTTTCCAGGCGTTCCAGACCTTGGGGCTGGTACCGCGGATGTCGGCCACCGTCAGCAGGTAGAGCGCGGTCAGGCGCCGTTCGCTGCCCACCCGCGCGGCAAAGGCGGCGATCACGTCGGGGTCGCTCAGGTCAGACTTCTGGGCGACCCGGCTCATGGTCAGGTGCTCGCGTACCAAGAACTCGATCAATCCGGTGTCCTCGCGGCCGATGCCGTGCTGGCGGCAGAACCGTCGGGCCTCGGTGGCGCCCAGGTCGGAATGGTCGCCGCCACGCCCCTTGGCGATGTCGTGAAACAGCGCCGCCACATACAGCAGCCAGGGCTTGTCCCAGCCCGCCGCCAGCTGGGAGCAGGCGGGGTATTCATGCGCATGCTCGGCAATGAAGAAGCGCCGCACATTGCGCAGCACCATCAGGATGTGCTGGTCCACCGTGTACACATGGAACAGGTCGTGCTGCATCTGCCCCACGATGCGGCGGAACACCCACAGGTAACGGCCCAGCACCGAGGTCTGGTTCATCAGGCGCATGGCATGGGTCAGGCCGTCGCTACCGAGAATCTGGCGGAAGGTGGCGTGGTTGAGCGGGTCGCGCCGGAAAGCGGCGTTCATCTGGTTACGCGCGTTGTACAACGCACGCAGGGTGCGGGCTGATAAACCCTTGATGCCGACCGTGGTTTGGTACAGCAGAAAGGTCTCCAGGATGGCGTGCGAATCACGCTGGTACAGATCGTCGCTGACCACGTCCAGCATGCCGGCCTTCTCGTTGAAGCGCGGGTTCAGGGGGCGCAGGCTGTGGGTAGAGGGGTTGAGCCGCTCCTCGATGTTGAGCAGCAGGATCTGGTTGAGCTGGCTCACCGCCTTGGCTGCCCAGTAGTAGCGCCGCATCAGCGCTTCGCTGGGCCGCATCACCGTGCGCGGCACTGGGTCGGCCGCGGGTAGGGCATCGGCAGCTGCACCATAGCCGAAGGATTGGGCCACGGCGGTCTGCAGGTCGAACACCAAGCGGTCCTCACGGCGCTGCGAGATCAGGTGCAAGCGGGCCCGGATCAACCAGAGCAGTGCCTCGTTGCGCTTGATCTGACGGACCTCGAAAGCGGTGGCCAGGCCGTGGCGGGCCAGTGCATCCCAGTTGTTGCCAAAGCCGGCCGCCTTGGCCACCCACAGGATCACATGCAGGTCCCGCAGGCCGCCCGGTGACTCCTTGCAATTGGGTTCGAGCGCGTAGGGGGTGTCTTCAAACTTCTGGTGGCGCTGCTGCATCTCCAGCGTTTTGGCCACAAAAAAGGCCCGCGGGTCCAGCGCGTCAAAGTACCGCTGGCGGAATTCGGCAAAGAGTGCGGCGTTGCCGGTGATCAGCCGCGCCTCCAGCAGCGAGGTTTGCACCGTCACATCACGCGCCGCCTCCTGCAGGCACTCGTCGATGGTGCGCACGCTGGAGCCAATGTCCAGCCCCGCGTCCCAGCAACTGCCGATGAAGGCCTCCAGTCGGCTTTTGAGTGCCGGGTCGTGCTGCGGCGACTGGTCGTTGGGCAGCAGCAGCAGCACGTCGATGTCGGAGCAGGGAAACAGCTCGGTGCGGCCAAAACCGCCTACCGCTGCCAGCGCCAGCGGGCTGGCCAGGCCGGCCTGTTGCCACAGCTGGCGCAGTGTGTCGTCCGCCAGCACCGCGAGCTTGGCCAGCGCGCCGCGCACGCCGCGGGTGACCGTGCCGCTGGACGCCAGCGACTGCAACAGCGCCGCCTTATCGGCCCGGTAGCGGGCGCGCAGCGCCAGCGCATCACTCATCGGGGCAGCACGTCAGCCGGCACAGCGGTCGGCACAAAGCTCGGAATGGGCGGGCTGCCGGCCGATAGGGTCAGCACCTCAAAACCGGTGTCGGTGACCAGCACAGTGTGTTCCCACTGGGCCGACAGCGAGCGGTCTTTGGTGACGATGGTCCAGCCGTCGCCCATCTCCTTCACCTCGCGCCGGCCGGCATTGAGCATGGGCTCGATGGTGATGGTCATGCCGGCTTTAAGCTGGTCCAGCGTGCCAGGGCGGCCGTAGTGCAGCACTTGCGGCTCTTCATGAAACTTGCGGCCGATGCCATGGCCGCAAAATTCGCGCACCACGCTCAGGCCGTGGCCCTCGGCAAACTGCTGGATGGCATGGCCGATGTCGCCCAAAAAGGCGCCGGCACGTACTTTCACGATACCGTGCCACATGGCCTCGTGCGTCAGGGCACAGAGGCGGCGCGCCGCCACCGAGGCCTCGCCCACCACAAACATGCGGCTGGAGTCACCGTGCCAGCCGTCCTTGATTACCGTCACATCCACATTGACGATGTCGCCACGCTTGAGCGGCTTGTCGTTGGGGATGCCGTGGCAAACCTGGTGGTTGATCGAGGTGCAGATGGCCTTGGGGTAGGGGTTGTGGCCGGACGGTGCGTAATTGAGCGGTGCCGAGATGGCGCCCTGCACTGTGGTGGTGTAGGCATCGGCCAGCCGGTCGAGTTCATTGGTGGTGATGCCGGGTTTCACGAACGGGGTCAGGTAGTCCAGCAGCTCCGCGGCCAGCCGGCCGGCCACGCGCATGCCGGCAATGCCTTCAGCGTCTTTGTAGGTAATCGTCATGGGCGTAATTATCCCATCGGGCGCGCTTGTGGGCCGCCGCTAAAATCGCCGCCACTCCCACCAGGCCCCACTGTGACCCAGCACATCACCGACTTCGAGGGTGGCAACGCCCTCAGCCCTTTCCGCGTCCGCCAGCTCTTGCCCGCCCTGCAGGCGCTTGAACCCCGCATCAGCGGCTTGACCGCCCGCTACGTCCACCTGGTCGCCACGGCCACCGCGCCCACGCCTGCGCTGCAGGCGCAGCTGGCCGCCCTGCTGCAGTACGGTGAGCCCTACGACGGCGGTTCGGACGGGGTGCTGCTGGTGGTGACGCCGCGTTTTGGCACGGTGTCGCCCTGGGCGTCCAAGGCCACCGATATCGCCCACAACTGCGGCCTGGCCGTGCAGCGGGTGGAGCGGGTCACGCATTACCGGCTTAAGTTGGACAAGGGTTGGTTGGGCAAAGCCAGCCTGAGTCCGGCGCAACTGGCGTCGCTGGCCGAGCTGCTGCATGACCGCATGACCGAGAGCGTGATGTTTGACGCCGCCGCCGCCCACGGGCTGTTTGCCCCGGTCCAGGCCACCCCCTTGGCGCAGGTCGATGTGCTGGGGCAGGGTAGGGCGGCTCTGGAGGCGGCCAACACGGGCTTTGGCCTGGCGCTGGCGGCCGACGAGATGGACTACCTGGTGCAGGCCTTCACCCGGCTGCACCGCAACCCGACCGACGTCGAGCTGATGATGTTTGCCCAGGCCAACAGCGAGCACTGCCGGCACAAGATCTTCAACGCCGCCTTCACCATCGACGGCGTGGCGCAGCCGCACAGCCTGTTTGGCATGATCCGCCACACCCACCAGGTCAACCCGCAGCACATGCTGGTCGCCTACGCCGACAACGCGTCGGTCATGTCTGGCACCGAGGTCGAGCGATTTTTGGCTAAATCAGCCTCCAGCCCACATGGCAGTAGCGCGGGTCACTATGAAAAACAGAGCGCCACCCACCACGTGCTGATGAAGGTGGAAACCCACAACCACCCCACCGCCATCTCGCCGTTCCCCGGTGCCTCCACCGGCGCCGGCGGCGAAATCCGCGACGAAGGCGCCACCGGCCGCGGCTCTAAACCCAAGGCTGGCCTGACCGGCTTCAGCGTCTCCCAAATCAATTGGGGTCAGAGTCCAATTAACGCCGATAAGCTGGAGTTGCCGAATAATTGGAATCTGACCCCAATTTATGGCAAGCCGGCGCACATTGCCAGTGCGCTGCAGATCATGCTGGAGGGGCCGCTGGGTGGGGCGGCGTTCAACAACGAGTTTGGGCGGCCGAATTTGCTGGGGTATTTCAGGGAATATGAGCAGACGCTGCGCTTTCGGCTGAGCGCGGAGGGCCCGGAGCGGCAGGCGCAGAGCGGCTACCACAAGCCGATCATGATCGCCGGCGGGCTGGGGGTGATCGATGTGACGCAGACGCACAAGGTGGCGTTTCCGGCTGGCAGCCTGCTGATTCAGCTTGGCGGCCCGGGCATGCGCATCGGCATGGGCGGCAGTGCCGCGAGCTCGATGGCCACGGGAGCCAATGCGGCCG
>JBEGOC010000158.1:0-4058 GCA_041182225.1 Pseudomonadota bacterium
GCCCCGGGCGAGGTGGCCTACCCCAAGGCGATCAAAAGTTTTGTGCGGCGCGCCGGCCGCACCACCACCGGCCAGGCCAAGGCGCTGGCCGAGCTGGGGCCGCAGGTGCTGCTGCCCTACCAGGCCGGCGCTATTGATTTTGAAGCAGTCTTTGCAGACGCGACAAGGGCTGGCGGCCCAAATGATCCAAACAACCGGCCGCTGGTACTGGAGATCGGCTTTGGCATGGGTGAGGCCACGGCGCACATTGCGGCGCTGTTGCCCGACACCCGGTTTGTGTGCTGCGAGGTGCACGAGCCCGGCGTCGGCGCCCTGCTCAAGCGCATTGGTGAGCAGGACCTGCACAACATCCGCATCATTGCCCACGACGCGGTCGAGGTCATCGACCACATGCTGCCGCTGGCCAGCCTGGACGGCGTGCACATTTTTTTCCCCGACCCCTGGCACAAAAAGAAGCACAACAAGCGCCGCCTGATCCAGGCGCCGCTGGTGGCCAAACTGGCCGCCCGACTGAAACCCGGCGGCTACCTGCACTGCGCCACCGACTGGCAGCCCTATGCCGAACAAATTCTGGCGGTGCTAGGTGCCGAGCCGCTGCTGGCCAACCGCGCCGCGGGCAGCCACCCGGCGCTGGCCGGCTACGCGCCCAAACCCCACTACCGGCCGCTGACCAAGTTTGAAAACCGGGGCATCCGGCTGGGCCATGGCGTCTGGGACCTGGTGTTTGAGCGGGTCTAGCCCTCGCGGCCAGCCCCTGCCGCCCCTCCTGCCAAGATTGCCGCCGATGCGCGACGGCGTCGGCCCCAGCTGTGTCGCATTGCCCGCCGGCCCCTGGCCGACCATGCTGGATTTTCTGGTGCAGCGCTTTCCTGGCATTGCCGCTGAGGTCTGGCAGCAGCGCTTGCGGCAGGGTGAGGTGGTCGACGAACACGGCCAGTCCGTCACCCCGGCGCGGTCCTACCAGCCCGCGCTGCGGCTGTACTACTACCGCGCGGTGCCTGCCGAGGCGCCGATTCCCTTCGAGGAGGCGGTGCTGTTTCAGGACGAGCACCTGGTGGTGGCCGACAAGCCGCATTGTTTGCCGGTGGTGCCCTCGGGCGGCTACCTGCAGCAGACCCTGCTGGTGCGGCTCAAGCGCCGGCTCGGCCTGGCCGATCTGGTGCCGCTGCACCGCATCGACCGCGACACCGCCGGGCTGGTGCTGTTCTCGGTGCAGCCGGCCACACGCGGCCGCTACCAGGCGCTGTTTCGCCAGCACACCATGCGCAAGTCCTACCATGCCACGGCGCGCTGGGACCCGGCCCTGCCCTGGCCGCTGCGGCGCGAAACCCGCATCGGCAACAGCGCGCACTTCATGCAGCAGCAAGAGCTGCCCGGCCCGCCCAATAGCGTCACCCTGATCGAGCCGCTGGCCGTGCACGGCGCCCTGGCGCGCTACCAGCTGCAACCCATCACCGGCCACCGGCATCAGCTGCGGGTCCACATGAACGCGCTGGGCCTGCCGATTCTGGGCGACGGCATCTACCCCACCCTGACGCCCGAAGGTCACACCAACCCGGCCCTGCCCCTGCAACTGCTGGCGCAGGCGCTCGAATTCACCGATCCGCTCACCGGGCTGGTTCGGCGGTTTGAGAGTGAGCGGCGGTTGTTGGCGTTGGAGGATTTGAGTCAGCGGGTCGATCCGTCCTTCGCGCGTTGAGACCTTTGGCAGGCCGGCGGTCCGGGTATCCGTTCTCCGGCCCACGCTCGCGCTGGACCGTTATTGACTCGGCCCTGTGATCTCATCAACACCGTGGTTGGCGTACTCACTCTGTAACAAGCGCGAATGGGGCCTGCGCCCGGACACCCAAACCACCAGCCCGACAGCGGGTTTGGCGCGGAAAGAAAAGCCCATCTCGGCGGGTGGTGGGGTTCGCGGGCGCAGGCCCCATTTGCGGTGGCCCACCCGGCGCCCGACCGAACACGGCGTTGACGCAGTAACGGCAGCACGCCAAAGAAAGTCCCCCGCGAGCGTGGGCCGGAGAACGCGAACCACGCCGCCCGCCAGCGCGAGGCAGGGGCCAGTGCGTGAAAATCGCAATCCCGCCTGCGTTCGCGGGCAGGTGGATCCCCGCTTTCGCGGGGATGACGGAAGCACGCAGGATGACCCCGCCCGTTGTCATTCCCGGCTCGACCGGGAATCCATCGCGCCGCATCAAAGCCGCTCGGTGACCCAGGCCTGAACGCTGCCCAGGGCGGCGGGCAGTTGGGCGGCGCCGGTGCCGCCGGCCATGGCCATGTCGGGCTTGCCGCCGCCTTTGCCGCCGAGCTGCTGCGCCACAAAGTTGACCAGCTCACCGGCCTTGACCCGGCCGGTCACGTCCGGGGTGACGCCGGCGGCCAGCTGCACCTTGTCGCCGTCCACCGTGGCCAGCACGATCACCGCGCTCTTGAGCTTGTCTTTCAGCTTGTCCATGGTCTCGCGCAGCGCCTTGCTGTCAGCGCCGTCCAGCCGCGCGGCCAGAAAGCGGGTGCCTTTGAGGTCGATGGCCTGCGCCACCAATTCGTCACCCTGGCTGGATGCGAGCCGGCCCTTGAGCGCGGCCAGCTCCTTCTCCAGCCCTTTGACGTGCTCCAGCACCTGGCCCACCCGCTCATGCAGTTCGGCCACCGGTGCCTTCAGGGCCCCGGCCACCTGGCCCATAGTGGTTTCCAGCTCTTGCAGGTAGTGCAGCGCGTGCTGGCCGGTCACAGCCTCGATCCGGCGCACCCCAGACGCGACGCCGCTCTCGGCCACCACCTTGAACAGCCCGATGTCGCCCGTGCGCTGCACGTGGGTGCCGCCGCAGAGTTCGGTGGTGCTGCCGATGTCCAGCACGCGCACCACCTCGCCGTATTTTTCGCCAAACAGCATCATGGCGCCGGTCTGCCTGGCAGCCTCCATGTCCATCAGCCGCGCCTGGGTGGCGGCATTGCTCAAAATCTCAGCGTTGACGCGGGCCTCCACCTCGCGGATTTCGGCGTCGCTCACCGGCGCGGTGTGGGTAAAGTCAAAACGGGTGCGCTCGGCGTTCACCAGGCTGCCCTTTTGCTGCACATGGGTGCCCAGCACCTCACGCAATGCCTTGTGCATCAGGTGGGTCACGCTGTGGTTGCGCATGGTCGCGGCGCGCAGCGACGCATCCACATGGGCCGTCACGGTATCGCCCACCGCCAGGCTGCCGCTCTTGAGCGTGCCGTGATGGCCGAACACATCGGCCTTGATTTTTTGCGTGTCGGCCACCTGGAACAGGCCGTGATCGCAAAACACCGCGCCCTGGTCGCCCACCTGGCCGCCGCTTTCGCTGTAAAACGGCGTGGTGGCCAGCACCAGCACCCCGTTTTGCCCGGCTGTCAGGGTGCTGACCGGCGCGCCGTCGGCATACAGGGCGACGATTTTTGTCGTGGCGGTGAGCTCGTCGTAGCCGACAAAGTCATTGCCGTCGCCGGCATAGTCCAGCGCCTTGTCCATCTTGAACTTGCCGGCGGCGCGGCCCTGGGCCTTTTGTTTTTCCATGGCGGCATGGAAGCCGGCCTCGTCCACGCTCAAGCCACGCTCGCGGCAGACGTCGGCCGACAAGTCGAGCGGAAAGCCGAAGGTGTCGTGCAGCTTGAACGCCACCTCACCGGGCAGCACGGTCACGCTGCCGGCCAGCGCTTCGTCCAGGATGTGCATGCCATTGGCCAGGGTCTCAAAAAAGCGCTCTTCCTCAGCCTTGAGCACTTCGGTGATGCGCTGCTGGTCGGCCTTGAGCTTGGGGTAGGCCTCGCCCATCAGCGCCACCAGGTCGGGCACCAGCTTGTGGAAGAACGGCGTGCCCTTGCCCAGCGTGTCGCCGTGGCGGATGGCGCGGCGCACGATGCGGCGCTGTACATAGCCGCGCCCCTCATTGGACGGCACCACACCGTCACTCACCAAAAACGCGGTGGCACGGATGTGATCGGCAATCACGCGCAGGCTCTTGTTGCCCAGGTCGGTGCAGCCGGTCTCGCGCGCGGCGGCACGGATCAGGGCGTCAAACAGGTCGATCTCGTAGTTG
>JBEGOC010000159.1:0-3136 GCA_041182225.1 Pseudomonadota bacterium
GGCTATGACGAAGCCCTGGCCCACCGCATTTTTGCCGGCAGCGACGTGACCCTGGTGCCCTCGCTGTTCGAGCCCTGCGGCCTGACCCAGATGTACGGCCTGAAGTACGGCAGCCTGCCGCTGGTGCGCGGGGTGGGCGGCCTGGCTGACACCGTGACCGATGCCGACCTGGCCACGCTGGATGACCACAGCGCCACCGGTTTTGTGTTCGGGCCTTTCACCGACGCCGCCTACCAGCACGCACTGCGACGCGCCTTTGCCCTTTATCGCAAGCCTGCGGCCGGGGCCCGCGTGCGCCAGACTGGCATGCGCCAGCCGCTGGGCTGGGCGCCGGCCGCGCTGGCCTACCGGGCCCTGTACCAACAATTATTGCCCCCCTGACCGACCCCACCCATGACTGTCTCCACGCTGCCACCCGCTGCACCCGCCTCCTTTGATGTCGATTCCCCCGCCCATGACCTGGCGGCACTCAAACGCGCCATTGCCAACAAGCTGCTGTTCACCGTTGGCAAAGACCCCGAGGCGGCGCAGCCCGTGGACTGGCTGCATGCCGCTGCCTACGCAGTGCGCGACCAGCTGGTGGAGCGCTGGGTCAGCACCACCCGCGCCAAGAGCGCGCAGGACGTGAAGCACGTCTATTACCTGTCGATGGAATTTTTGATGGGGCGCACCTTCAGTAACGCCCTGATTGCGCTGGAGCTGCACGCCACGGTGCGCCAGGCGCTGGCCGAACTGGGCGTGGACATGGACGCCGTGTCCGAGCTGGAGCCCGATGCCGCTTTAGGCAACGGCGGCCTGGGCCGGCTGGCGGCCTGTTTTCTGGATTCGATGGCCACGCTCGGCATCCCCGGTTACGGCTACGGCATCCGCTACGACTACGGCATGTTCCGGCAGACCATTGTGGATGGCCGCCAGGTGGAGGTGCCCGACTACTGGCTCAACACCACCAACCCCTGGGAGTTTGCCCGGCCCGAGGTGAACTACCGCATCCAGTTCGGTGGCCATGTGGTGCGCCAGGGCGACCGCCACGAGTGGGTGGACAGCCACGATGTGCGCGCCATGGCCTATGACACCATCATTCCGGGCTACGGCACCCAGGCCACCAACACGCTGCGCCTGTGGTCGGCCAAGGCCACCGAGGAAATCGACCTCAATGCCTTCAACCGCGGCAATTACCTGGCGGCGGTGGAGCGCAAGAACCAGTCGGAAAACGTGTCGCGCGTGCTGTACCCCGACGACTCCACGCCCTCGGGGCGCGAACTGCGCCTGCACCAGGAGTACTTCTTTGTCAGCGCCAGCGTTCAGGACCTGTTGCGCCGCTACCTGCGCCAGCACAGCACGTTCGACCAGCTCAGCGCCAAGGTCAGCATCCACCTCAACGACACCCACCCGGTGCTGGCCATCCCCGAGCTGATGCGCCTGTTGCTCGACGAGCACCACCTGCCCTGGGCCGATGCCTGGCGCCTGTGCCAGGGGGTGTTTTCTTACACCAACCACACGCTGATGCATGAGGCGCTGGAGGCCTGGCCGGTGGAGGTGCTGGGCCGGGTGCTGCCGCGCCACCTGCAGATCATCTTTGACATCAACGCCCACTTCTTGACGCAGCTGACGCAGCAGCATGGGCCCGACATGGCGCTGATGCGGCGCGTGTCGCTGATCGACGAGGGCGGCGAACGGCGCGTGCGCATGGCTTACCTGGCGGTGCTGGCCAGCCACTCGGTCAACGGCGTCTCGGCCTTGCATTCCGAGTTGATGCAGCAGTCGATCTTTGCCGACTTTGCCAAGCTGTGGCCCCAGCGCTTCAACAACAAGACCAATGGCATCACGCCCCGGCGCTGGCTGGCCCAGGCCAACCCGGCGCTCTCGGCCGTGCTGGACGCACGCATCGGCCGTGGCTGGCGCCGCGATCTGGCTGGTCTGCAGGCGCTGCAGCCCCACCTGGACGATCCGGCCCTGCTGGCGGCGGTCAGCCAGGCCAAGCTGGCCAACAAACAGCGCCTGGCCGACTGGCTGCAGCAGCACATGGGCATCAGCGTGTCCACCGACGCGCTGTTTGATGTGCAGGTCAAGCGCATCCACGAGTACAAACGCCAGCTGCTCAATGTGCTGCATGTGGTGACACGCTACCTGCGCCTGCTGGAACAGCCTGGCGCCGTGACCGTGCCGCGCGTGGTGATTATTGCCGGCAAGGCGGCCTCGGCCTACCAGATGGCCAAACTGATCATCCAGCTCATCAACGACGTGGCCAAGACTGTCAACGCCGACAGCCGGGTGGCGGATCAGCTCAAGGTGGTGTTCGTCCCCAACTACAGTGTCAGCCTGGCCGAGCTCATCATCCCGGCGGCCGACCTGTCGGAGCAAATCTCCACGGCCGGCACCGAGGCCTCGGGCACCGGCAACATGAAGTTCGCGCTCAACGGCGCGCTGACCATCGGCACGCTCGATGGCGCCAACGTCGAGCTGCAGCACAACGTGGGCGCTGACAACATCTTCATCTTTGGCAACACCACGCCCGAGGTGGCCGCCATTCGCGCCGCCGGCTACCAGCCGCGCGCCATCCTCCAACGCAAGACCGAGTTGCAACGGGTGCTCGAAGCCATCCGCGACGGCCGTTTCTGCCCGGAAGAGCCCAGCCGCTACACCAGCATCTACGACGTGCTGGTGAATTGGGGCGACCAGTACCTGCTGCTGGCTGACTACAGCAGTTACATCGCCGCCCAAGAGCGGGTGGATGCTCTCTACTGCACGCCCGAGGTCTGGGCCCGCAAGGCGCTGCGCAACATTGCCGGCATGGGCCCGTTCTCGTCCGACCGCACCATTGCCGAGTACGCGCGGGAGATTTGGCACGTGCAGCCTATGACCTTGCCCGGCTGACGCGCAACCGACGGCGTTCAGCGGTCGTCGATCGAGGCACTCCAGCGGTCGCCCCAGCCGCGCGCCTGTTCGCCCTCGCGCCGGTCGCGCTTGGTGGGCCGGCCGTGCACCAGGCTCAGCGCCGGCTCAGGCGCCAGCCGGCGCTGCTCGGCCGCCGCCAGCCGGGCCTGGGTGGACTCAGCGGTTTCGCTGTAGAGCAGGGCAGCCTCTGGCGCGCCGCCGCGCCGGTCGCTGATGGCCAGCACCTGCACCGTGCGCAGGG
>JBEGOC010000160.1:0-7281 GCA_041182225.1 Pseudomonadota bacterium
ACCCTGGGCGTGATCACCCGCGCCTTGCTTGCCTTGCAGCCGCTGCCTCTGAGCCGGCAGTCGGCGCTGGTCGCCGTGGCGGGCTTTGATGCCGTGACCGCCCTGCTTGCCCAATGCCGCCAGCGGCTGGGGCCGCGGCTGAGCAGTTTTGAGGTGATGTGGCGCGATTTCTTCGACATCAGCACCGGTCTCCTGAAGAAGGGGCGACCGGGATTGCACCTGGCGGGCAGTCACGTGGTGCTGGTCGAAGCCATGGGCATGGACGTCGCAGCCGACGAGGTTTTGTTTGCCGATGTGCTGGGGGCTTATCAGGACACGCAGGCGGGCTGCGAGGTCATCTTGGCACAGTCGCTGGCAGATGCGCAGGCGATTTGGTCCATCCGCGAAGCGGCCGGTGAGGCCGCCAATGCCATCGCACCCTGTGCCGGTTTTGACGTGAGCCTGCCCTTGGCCCGTATGGCGATCTGGGCCCACGATGTTCACGTCGAGCTGCGAGCCATGGGTTTGACCCACACCCAGACCTATGGCCATCTCGGCGACGGCAACCTCCACCTGTTGGTGGGCGGCACCGGAGACCCTGCCGTCAAGGCTGCGGTTGATGAGCTGGTGCATCGAAGCATTGGTGCACAGTGCGGCTCGATTTCCGGCGAGCATGGCATTGGTCTGGCCAAGAAAGCGCATTTGCACCACTGCCGCTCAGCGGCCGAGATCGGCATGATGAAACAGATGAAAACCGCCCTCGACCCGCACGGTATCTTGAACCGTGGCCGTATCTTTGACTTGCCATGAGCCAAGCCATTGCCTTTGTCACTGGTGCCGCACAGGGCATTGGCCTGGCTACCGTGGCCCGCCTGGCGCGGGATGGCTTCCGGGTGGTGGCGATGGATCGCCATGTCGATCAGCTGAACCTGGCAGTCGCCGGGTTGCAGGCGACCGGCCTAGACGTTGTGGCGGCGGTGTGTGATGTTTGTGATCGCACGTCGGTTGCGGCGGCTTTCGATGGTCAGCCGCGGGTGGACGCGCTGGTCTGCGCCGCCGGCATCTACAACGATGCCCGATTTCTTGACTTGACCGAGCAGGCCTTTCGCACCATGCTGGATGTCAACGTGGTGGGCACCTTTATCCCGGCGCAGGAGGCCGCACGGCGCATGCAAGCCGGCGGGCGCATCGTCACCATTTCATCGCGCGGCGCGTTGGGCGGCACCCGTTTTGCCCATTACGTGGCGTCTAAGGCGGCGGTGATTGGCTTGACCCGAGCCATGGCCATGGAGCTGCGTGAGCGCCAGATTGCGGTCAACTCGGTGGCACCCGGCTTCACCGACACCCCCATGACCCGCTCGGCACCAGCAGAGATGTTTGCCGCCTGGGAACAGCTCGAACCCGGCGGCAAGGCGGCCAGTCCGGAGGTGATTGCCAATGCCATTGCCTTTCTGGCCGCGCCGTCCACCCAGTTCATCACCGGCCAGACGCTGTTCGTCGATGGTGGAAAATCGCTGGGTGGCCTGGGCATCTGAGGCCGCGCACGGCAAACTGGTCAGCAGTCGATCTCTCAGGGCAGGTGGGCAAGCCGTTCGCACAAAAGGGTAAAAAATGCGTCTGCGTCCACCTTGCGGATGAAGCGGGCATTGGCCGTCCGCCCGGTGACGCCCCACCAATCGGCCACGGTCATCCCCATGGTGAGTTCACTGCGCGTTTCAATTTCGACATTGATGAGGCGACCTTCAAACATCTCCGGACGCAGCAAATAGGCAATCACACAAGGGTCATGCAATGGCCCGCCGTCTGACTGGTACTTGGCCACGTCGAAGCGCTCGAAGAACTCCAGCATTTGCGCCACCACCTCGCCACTGCGATTGCCGATGGCACGCATCGCGGCGATTCGCGCCCGGGTGGTCAAGACCTGGTGGGTCACATCCAATGGCATCATGGTGATGGGCACACCACTCTTGAACACCACGTCGGCCGCGTGCGGGTCCACGAAGATATTGAACTCGGCCGCCGGCGTGATATTGCCGCCTTCGAAACAGCCGCCTCCCATGAGCACGATTTCGGCGATTCGCGGCGCGATGTCCGGCGCACGCACCAGGGCCAGGGCGATGTTGGTCAGCGGTCCCAGGGGACACAGTGTGACACTCCCGGAGGGGCGCTCACGCAGGGTCCGGATGATGAAGTCGACGGCATCGCCTGGGGCCAGCGCGATGGTGGGCTCGGGCAGGTCAGGGCCATCCAGCCCCGTCTTGCCGTGGACGTTTTCTGCGGTGACCAGCGGGCGGACCAGCGGGCGGATGGCACCGGCGTAGACCGGAATATCCCGGCGGCCGGCCAATTCGAGCAAGACCCGCGCATTGCGGGTGGTGAGCGCCAACGGCACATTGCCGGCGACTGCGGTGATGGCCAACACCTGCAACTCTGGCGAGGCCAGGGCCAGCAGGATGGCTACCGCATCATCCTGGCCTGGATCCGTGTCGATGATGATGGGACGGGCAGGTGTCATGGTCATGGCCATTGAGGCGTGGAGGCTTGGCAGCAAGCGTCAGAAGCGGCGGATTTTGAGGCCCAGCACCTTCTCGGTGAACACCACCACCACCAAGGTCAGCGCCACGCTGAAAGAGGACACTGCCGCTGCCTCTGGCGTGAAATTGGTTTTGAGGTAGTCAAACAACTGGATCGGCAGGGTAGAGGTGCCCACGCTCTTGAGCAGGAAGGACATGGTGAATGTGTCGAATGAGATGATGAACGCAAACAGGCATCCGCCAATAACACCCGGCTTGATCATCGGCAGCATGATGCGACGAAACCGCGTGATGCGCCCGGCACCCAGGCTGCGGGCCGCCAAGTCCCAATCGGGATCGAAGCTTTCGAGTGACGCAGAGACGTTCATGAAGACAAAGGGCAGGGTCAGCAGCACATGGCCCACCACCAGGCCCACCATACCGCGGGTACCGATGCCGAGGGTGTAAAAGAAAAAGAGCAAGGCGATGGCGGTCAGCACCTCAGGCAGCAAGAGCGGTGCAAGCAGGGTCAGGCGGACCGCCTCCTTAGCACGGCCCGCATAGCAGACATGGTAGATCGCAGCCGCCGTGCCGATGCAGCCGGATATGACCGTGGCGATCGTGGCGACCCAGAGGGACGTGACGATCGCACGGCGAAACACCTCGTTGTCGAAGAACACCACGTACCAGCGGAACGAAAAGCCTTTGGGCGGAAAAGTCAGGAAAGCCCCAGCATTGAAGCTTGCCAGCACCACGATGACAATGGGTGCCAACAGGAAGGCATAGACCAGCCAGCAATACAAGCTGAACGCCAGATCACCAGAACGGGTTTTCATCGCCGGACCGCCCATCGCATCCGCGTGATGCGCGCAAAGACCAGCACACACAAACCGCCGACCACGGTCAAAATAAGCGCCAGTGCCGAGCCAAAAGGCCATTGAAAGCTGTCAATCAGGGCATCGACCACAGACACCGCCACCGTTTTGACGCGCAATCCGCCAATGAGGGCGGGTGTCACATAGGCGCTCACCGACAACACGAACACCAGAATGCAGCCAGATTGGACGCCGGGCAATGACAGGGGGAGCGTCACACGCCTGAACACCGTGGCACGCCCTGCCCCAAGCGATCTTGCCGCCAACGCCACCGCGGGGTCAATGCCCTGGATGGCGCTCATGACCGGCAGGATCATGAAGGGCAACAGCACATGGGTCAGGGCGATGATGATCCCCAGTCCGTTGTACATGAGCGGCAGCGGGCTGTCGACCACGCCCCACCCAATCAGTGTGCGGTTGATGATCCCGTTGTTGCCAAGGATGATCGTCCAGCCGTAACTGCGGATCACGATGCCCACCAGGAGTGGCGTGAGTACGATGCCGTAGCGCAGCGCCCGCAGCCGTTCCGAGCCACGAGCCAATTGCAATGCCACCGGGTAACCGATCAGCAGGCAGGCCAGGGTGGTCACCGCGCCGATCCACAGGGTGTTGACCAGTTGTCCTATGAAGAACCAATCGGAAAAGAATTTGCCGTAGTTGCCGAATGTCCAGCCCTCTGCATAAGGCACACCCTGACCCGGCACGCGAAAACTCATCACGAAGATGTTGAGGTAGGGTACCAACAGGAACAGGGTCAGCACCACCAGTGCCGGCAACAGCAACAGCATGGGTACGCTGACGCGACGGCGGCCGGAATTCACACTGTGTTTCCGAGCAGCCAATAACTCTCGGGCCGAATTTCCAGGCGCACTGTATCGCCAACGGCGAAGCGAACAGCCGGAAACGCTTGCGCATGCAGCGTCTGACCGGTCGCCATTTCCAGACGGTAGTCGATCAAACCACCGCCATACGATGCGGCGATCACCCTGGCAACGTCGGCAGAATCTGGCGCTGCCAGCAGCGCAATGGCCTCTGGGCGCAGTGCCACATGCACAGGCTGGCCAACCGCGGCCGAAGTGGCTTGATCAATCACAACCGGCCCTAGAAATGTCTGTACGCAGCATTTGCCGGGACTCGTCTCGATCACTGTTGCGGGCAACAAGTTGACCCGCCCGACAAACTCAGCCACAGCCCTGGAAGCCGGGCGTTCGTAGATGTCTCGAGGCGCACCAACTTGTGCCACCTGGCCGGCGAACATCACCACGATCCGGTCCGACATGGTCAGCGCCTCAGCCTGGTCGTGCGTCACGTAGATGGTGGTAATGCCAACGCGGCGCTGAAGCTCCCGAATGAAGTCGCGCATCTCGTCACGCAGCCGCGCGTCGAGGTTTGCCAGCGGCTCATCAAGCAGCAATATCCTCGGTTCAATGACCAGTGCCCGGGCCAGGGCGACCCGCTGCTGCTGCCCGCCTGACAACTGGCGCGGGTAACGCTCGCCAAGCCCGACCAGTTGAACCGTGTCCATGGCCTGGGCGACGCGCCGCGTGATCTCGGCACGCGGTGTGTTGCGCATCTCCAGGCCGAACGCCAGGTTCTGGGCCACAGTCAGGTGCGGGAACAAGGCGTAGTTCTGGAAAACCATGCCGATGTCACGTTTTTCGGCGGGCAACTGGCTGACATCCTCCCCATCGAATTCGATGGTGCCGGAGTCCGCCATTTCGAAACCAGCCACCAACTTGAGCGTGGTGGTCTTGCCACATCCGGACGGACCGAGCAGAGACACGAACTCACCGTTTCGAATGTCAAGGGACACCTGGTTGACGGCCGGCGGACCGCCAAAGGTCTTGGTCAATGACCGCAGGCTGACGTCAGTCATGGGACTGGTAAATTGTCAAGGCGGCATGCTGGCGCCATACACTGACCTGTCACGAGAAGGTCTTGGCCCAGCGTTCGCCCAGTTTGGTCTGGTTGGCGTTCACGAAATCCCAATCCCAGGTCAGGATTTTGGCCATATCGGGACCGGACACCGGCACATCCTGCCGCAAGTCCGCAGGGACGACCACTTTCTGGTTCGTCGGCGACACGTAGAACTGTCGCATCAGGAGGGTCTGTACTTCCGGCGACAACAAGAAATTGGCGTACCGGTAGGCCAGCTCCTTTTCGGGCCCATTGGCCAGGATGTTGATGGTCTGGTCAAACATGATCATGCCCTCTTCAGGTATCACGCAATCGACGGGAAGACCTTGTTTGCGCAGACGCGATATTTCCCCGAAATCGAACGGGGCCACGACGATTTCGCCTGACGCCATGGCGGTCGACAGGTTGAAGTCGACCTGGATCACTTTGCCCAGCTTGGCCAACGCGTTGAAGCCGGCATCCACGTCATACTGGTCCTTGCCGAAGATCTTGGACGCCAAGGCCAGGGTCATCTTGCCAGCGCTATTGGCGTAGTTGTACAGACCGATCTTGCCCTTGAACTCCGGGTTGTTCCACAAGTCCTTCCAGGCTTTCGGCTTGGTCTTGACCAAATCGGTGCGGTAACCGATGCCAATCGGCGACACGGCAGCAATGGCACCCCAGCCACCGGTTGATTTGGCCAGCGGGTAGAGATCGTTGTAATTGGGCACCTTACTCAGGTCGAGCTTTTCGAAGAAGCTCTCCTTACGCAAGCCCGACGCAAACACCTCGTTGGTCATCACGATCGAGTAGGGCGGTTTGGTCACGCCTGCGGCGCGCAGGTTGGCCCCGAAAACACGTCCGTTACCGACGTCCAGGGTCACTGCGGCCCCCGACTCTTTGGTGAATGCCGGTGCAATGTTGCTGCGCCAGAATTGTTCCCAGACACCGCCCAAGGTGGGGACGATCAGGGTCTTGCCCTGGGCCGATGCGTTGATTGGCAACAGCGAGGAGCCCGCTGCAGCGGCCATTGATGCGAGTAGCTGACGTCGATCCAGGTTCATGATGGTGTACTTCCTTTGGTTGAGGGCTGACAAATAATTCTAGTGGCTCACCCAGCTGGTGTCGAGAAGGCCTGCCGGGTCTTCAGGTCGATATAGTTTGCGAAGGTGACCGGCTCGTATTTGGGCGGTGTGCCGGCCGGACAAAAGGCGTTCAGGCATTCAATGCGGGTGTCACTGGATGGATTGACAAAAAAAGCCATCGACTGCCGGCGTGCCATGCCACGCATTGTTTGGGGGGGATTGATCACCCGGTGCGGTGTCGATATCCAGGTGTCATTGGTCCAGCGCATGAAGGCGTCGGCGATGTTCACGACGAAGGCGTTGTCGATGGCCGGTGCATCAATCCAGGTGCCGTCCCGCCGTTGGACTTGTAAGCCGCCCGGCGAGGCCTCTGAACGCAGAATCGTCATGAAGCCGTAATCGGTATGGACGCCGGCGCGCAGTTGTCCGGGCAAGGGTGCCGAAGTCTGCGCCGGGTAATTGATGACCCGCAAGGCTGACAAGTGGTTTACAAAACCGGGCTCGAAGTAATTCGGCGTCAGACCGATCGCCGCACAGAAAATCTGCCGCAGTTGTTTCGCCAGGCGCTCCATCTCGGCAAAATAGGCTGCGCAAGCACTCTGCAGCTCCGCACTGTGGGCGGGCCACGGGCTACCTGGCAGCCTTGGCCCATAGTTGATGCTTTCCTTGATGTCACCCGGCGTCACCTGGCCTTGCGTGGCCGCCAACGCCTCCTTGAGCAGGGGTGCAAACCCAAGGCCGCCCACCTGAGCAGGCTGCCCAATCAGGGACTGTTTGCGGACTTCGGGTTGATCGAAAAATGCGCGTGCCGCACGGTACAGCCCCTCGGTGACCTCCAGATCAACGCCATGGCCAGTGACCACAAAAAACCCGGTATTCAGGCAGGCGGCTTGAACCTGTGCGACCACCCGATTCGCGTCAACGCCACCGCCG
>JBEGOC010000161.1:0-11943 GCA_041182225.1 Pseudomonadota bacterium
GCCAGGCCGTCATACTTGCCAGAGTGGATGGCCCGGCCGGTGCCCTTGTCGCCATACCAGTCCTGCCAGCGGCTGGCGTCAAACACCTGCGCACCGACGCTGACCACCGGCTGGATCGCCAAGCCATACTTCAGGGCAAAGGCAAAGTCACGCTCATCGTGCGCCGGTACCCCCATCACGGCGCCGTCGCCGTAGCTCATCAGCACGTAGTTGCCGACCCACACTGCCAGCGGCGCACCAGTGAGCGGATGCGCCACCGACAGGCCGGTGGCCATACCCTTTTTCTCCTGGGTGGCGAGCTCGGCCTCGGTGGTGCCGCCGCGCTGGCATTCCTCGATGAAGGCGGCCAGCGCCGGATGGGTCTGCGCGGCATGTTGCGCCAGTGGGTGCTCGGGCGCCACCGCACAAAAGGTCACGCCCATGATGGTGTCGGCCCGGGTGGTGAACACATGCATGCGGCCGTCACCGATCAAGGCCCCGTCAGCGCCGCGAATGTCATGGGTGAAGGCAAAGCGCACGCCCTCACTTTTGCCAATCCAGTTTTCCTGCATCAGCTTGACGCGCTCGGGCCAGCCCGGCAGCTTGTGCTGCACGTGGTCCAGCAGCTCCTCGGCATAGGCCGTGATCTTCAGGTAATAACCCGGAATCTCCCGCTTCTCCACCACCGCGCCGGTGCGCCAGCCCTTGCCGTCAATCACCTGCTCGTTGGCCAGCACAGTCTGGTCCACCGGATCCCAGTTGACCACCTGGGTCTTGCGGTAGGCAATGCCTTTCTCCAGCATTTTCAGAAACAGCCACTGGTTCCACTTGTAGTAACTGGGGTCGCAGGTGGCGACCTCGCGGCTCCAGTCGATGGCCAGGCCCATGGCCTGCATCTGCTGTTTCATGTAAGCGATGTTGTCGTAAGTCCATTGGGCCGGCGGCACCCGGTTTTTCAGCGCCGCGTTTTCCGCCGGCAGGCCGAAGGCGTCCCAGCCCATGGGCATCAGCACGTTGTAGCCATTCATGCGCAGGTAGCGCGTGAGCATGTCGTTGATGGTGTAGTTGCGCACATGGCCCATGTGCAGCTTGCCGCTGGGGTAGGGCAGCATGGAGCAGGCATAAAACTTTTTCTTGGCCGGGTCCTCGGTCACGCAGTAGGCATCGCGGGCAATCCAATGACTTTGGGCCGCTTGCTCAACGGCAATGTGTTTGTATTTGTCGTCCATGGGCATTCAAGGGTGGGGCGGTGCCAAGACCACCAGCAGGCAATTTTAGGGTTTGGCGGGCAGGCGGCCGGGGTCGGCCACGAATCCGATCCGGTTCAGGCCGGCCTGCTGGGCCAGCCCCATCACTTCGACGATGCGGCCGTAGGGCACCTGTTGGTCGGCGCGCAGGCGCAGTTCGGTCTCCGGATTGGCTTGCGCCGCCTGGCGCAATTGCTGCACCAGTTGCACCGTACCGACCGGCTGGTCGGCCAGAAAGACCTGGCCCGCACGGTCCACCACCAGGGTCAGCGCACGCGGCGTCTCGGCGGGGCGGGCGGCTGACGTTTTGGGCAAATCGAGCTTGATGGAACTGGCCAGCAGCGGTGCGGTGATGATCAAAATCACCACCAGCACCAGCATCACGTCGACCAGCGGCGTGACGGTGATCTCGCTCATCGGAGCTGCGCTCTGGGAGCGCTCAAGACGGCCGAATGCCATGGCGCTGGTCGCTGCGGCTCAGCCGGCGGAAAAACCCGGACTGAGCGCCAGTTCCCGCAGGTCGAGCGCAAAGCCCTCCAGTTCGGCCTCCAGCCGCCCGATCAGGCGTCCCATGACGTTGTAGGCCAGCACGGCCGGAATCGCCACCGCCAGCCCGGCAGCGGTCATGATCAGCGCCTCACCCACCGGCCCCGAAATCTTGTCGATGCTGACCTGGCCGGCGTCGGCAATGCCGATCAGGGCGCGGTAAATGCCCCAGACCGTGCCCAGGAGCCCCACAAACGGCGCGGTGGAACCCACCGTGGCGAGCAGCACCTGGCCGTACTGCAGCCGTGCCAGCACCCCGTGCAGGGCATCGCGTAGGCTGCGGGTCAGCTGCTGGCCGCGATCGCCGGCCGTGGAGAGCGTACCACTTGCTCCAACTTGTATAGCATAAACCATAGGCAGGACAAGGGTTTCACGGTCAAAAGTCTTGAGATTCGGCAGCACGGCGGTGACCGAGGTACCCTGCCAGAAAGCGACAATGCCACGCTGGATGTCGGCGCTGGCGCGCTGCAGCAACCAGGTCTTCCAGACAATCACCACCCAGCTGGCCACCGACAGCAGCAGCAGCAGCAGGGCCACCGTCCGGCTGACAGCATCGCCCTGCCAAAACAACTCACCCAGGCTCATCGCAGCTGGAGCACGTCGAACATGTCAAACAGCCCGTGCGTCTGTCCGGCCAGGAACCGCGCGGCGCGCAGGCTACCCTGGGCGTAGGTGGCCCGGCTCGACGACTTGTGCGTGACCTCGATGCGCTCCCCGGTGCCGGCAAACAGCACCGTGTGGTCGCCCACAATGTCGCCGCCGCGGATGCTCGCGAAACCGATGCTGGACGGGTCGCGCTCGCCGGTCACACCCTCACGGGCGTACACCGCGCAATCTTTCAAGTCGCGGCCCAGCGCGGCGGCCACCACCTCGCCCATTTTCAGCGCCGTGCCGGAGGGCGCATCCACCTTGTGCCGGTGGTGCGCCTCGATGATTTCGATGTCGTAGCCGGTGGCCAAAGCCCGCGCCGCCATGTCGAGCAGCTTGAGCGTGACGTTGACGCCAACGCTCATGTTCGGCGCCATCACGATGGCAATCTCGCGCGCGGCATCGACGATTTCAGCTTTTTGCGCCTCGCTGAAACCGGTGGTGCCGATCACCAGACGGCGGCCCAGCTCGCGGCAGACCCGCAGGTGGGCCATGGTGCCCTCGGGCCGGGTGAAGTCAATCAGGGTGTCGGACGCGGCCACGCCCTGATGCAGCGCAGCGGTGATCAGCACGCCGCTGGCCTGGCCCAGAAACGCCATGGCGTCGGTACCGATGGCCGGGCTATCCGCCCGGTCGAGCGCGCCGCCGAGCTGGCAATCGTCGGACGCGCGAATGGCCTCGATCAGCATCTGCCCCATGCGCCCGGACGCGCCGGCCACCGCGATGCGATGGTGGTTGGTGGCGGTCATGGTTGTCCCGTCCTGATCATGGGCTCACCTCAAGCGGCGGGTAGCTGGCCGGCAAGGGCGGCAGCGTTTTGGTGTCGGCCGGTTGCGCCGGCATGGGGCGCTGGCTCAAGGCTTCCGGCGGCAGCTCCAGCAGCGGCACCTTGCCGGTCTTGCGACCGGAATCGAGCGAGGCCACGAATTCAGCCTCGGTTGGCATGGCATCGGCCTCGATCCGGTCCAGGGCCTCACCCTTGAAATACACCGTGGCTTTGCGCGCCTGCGGCGCCACCCCCTGGCGCCGGAAGGTGAACACATAGTCCCAGCGGTCGGCGTGGAACACACTGGTCAGCAACGGCGTGCCCAAAATATCGCGCACCTGCAGCCGGCTCATGCCGGGTTTGAGTGCCGCCACCTGTTCGGCGGATACAAAATTACCCTGCACGACGTCCACCTTATAAGGCGTGAGGACATTGGCGGCACGGTTGCTGGCACTGTCGAACGCCCCGCACGCCACCAGGCTGGCCCCGACCGCGAGCAGCAGGCTCAGGCGGACGCGGCGAAAGGGGAGGTCGGACATGGGTCGTAGGGTTGACGATATGATGGCCCATTGTACTGTTTGGGCGCGCCACGGGGGCTCTCGCCCGGGACCGGCAAAGGGCCGCCATGACCAACATCGACGAACTCAAAAGCACCGGACTCAAGGCCACGCTGCCACGCCTGAAAATTCTGGAGATCTTCCAGAAAGGGACGCAGCGCCATATGACGGCCGAGGACGTGTTCCGGGTGCTGTTGCAGGAGCGCTCCGATGTGGGCCTGGCCACGGTCTACCGGGTGCTGGCCCAGTTCGAGCAGGCGGACATCCTGACGCGCAGCAATTTCGAAAGCGGCAAGGCCGTCTATGAGCTCAACGAGGGCCAACACCACGACCACCTGGTGTGTCTGGACTGCGGCCGGGTGGAGGAGTTTTACGACGCCGAGATCGAACAGCGCCAACACGCGGTGGCCAAGGCCAAGGGGTTTGCCATCGCCGACCACGCGCTGAGCCTGTACGCGCATTGCACCCGTGAGGCCTGCCCGAACCGGGCGCCGCTCGCAGCGACGCTGGGTTGAACCCTCAGGGCGCGTTGCCCGAGTCCATCGCCAGGCGGTGACGCTCGACAAACTCCTGGTAGGTGTCGATGCCACGCAGCTGCAGGATGGTGTTGCGCACCGCCGCCTCGACCAGCACCGCGATGTTGCGGCCGGCCACCACCTGGATCACCACCTTGCGCACCGGCACCCCCAGCACATCCTGCGTCAGCGGCTCATAGGGGATGCGCTCATACTCGCGCTCCAGCGTTTCGCGCCGCACCAGGTGCACGATCAATTTCAGCCGCATCTTGCGCCGCACCGCCGTTTCGCCAAAGATGCAGCGGATGTCGAGCAGGCCGATGCCGCGCACCTCCAGCAGGTTCATCAAGAGCGCCGGGCAGCGGCCCTCGATGGTGTCCTGGTTGATGCGAAACAGGTCGACCGCATCGTCGGCCACCAGGCCGTTGCCGCGCGAGATCAGCTCCAGCCCGAGCTCGCTCTTGCCCAGTCCCGATTCGCCGGTGATCAGCACGCCCAGCCCCAGAATGTCCATGAACACGCCGTGCATCGAGGCGCGGTCGGCGAAATGCTTGGACAGGTAGGCCCGCAGCACATCGATCACAAACGCGGACGAGCCCTGGGTGGCAAACATCGGGATCTGGGCTCGCTCGCACATCGACACCAGGGCGTCCGGGGCCGACTGACCGTCAGCCAGCACCAGGGCTGGCGGCTCCAGCGTCACGATCCGGGCAATCCGCCGGGCGCAATCTTCCGGGGTTGCGTTCACCAGGTAGGCGATTTCGCGCTCGCCCAAAATCTGCACCCGGTAGGGGTGGATGTAGTTGAGGTAGCCCACCAGGTCGGCGCCGGAACGGGCGGCGCGCACGGCGACTTCGTCGAAGCGGCGCTCGGAGGCACCGAGTCCGGCCACCCACTCCCACTTCAGGGTGCCGCGAAACTCCTCGAACAGGACGTCAGCACTGACAACGGTGGGTTTCATACCTGCTCTGAGGGGACCAGCCGCACTGCCACCCGGTCAGGCGGGCTGGGCCGACCGCCAGTTGGCGATCAAGCCGTGCAGATCGGCAGCGGTCGGGCTGGCGGCCAGCTTCTGCCGCAGGCTGGCATCGCTGAGCATTTCAGCAATTTCCGACAGGATCTCCAGGTGTTTCTGCGTAGCGGCTTCAGGCACCAGCAGAAAAATCAACAGGCTGACAGCCTCTTCGTCCGGCGCATCAAAGCCGATCGGGTGCGCCAGCTGGAACACGGCGGCCATCGGCGCCTTCAGCCCCTTGATGCGGCCATGCGGAATGGCCACCCCATGGCCCAGGCCGGTGGAGCCCAGCCGTTCCCGGGAAAACAGGCTGTCGGTCACCAAGGCACGGCTTAAGCCGTAGAGACCTTCAAACAACAGGCCGGCCTCTTCAAAGGCCCGTTTCTTGCTGGTCGCTTCAACGCGAACCAGCACCTGAGCGGCAGGCAGTATGGATGCAAGACGGTTCATCACAAGCCGGATTATGCACCCATGCCAACGGCCGCAAAGGCGCGGCCGGCGCGCTCACATCAGACGCTTGGGCGCGTCGTGGTGGTGGTTCTGGACCCGATCCTTATGGCGCACCACCTGCCTGTCGAGCTTGTCAACCAACTCGTCGACCGCCGCATACAGGTCGGCGTGGGAGCTTTCGGCAAACATGTCGCCGCCCTTGACATGGATGTTGCACTCAGCGCGCTGCCGTCGCTCCTTTTCCTTCTGCTTTTCCACCGTCAGCAACACCTTGACATCGACCACCTGGTCAAAGTGCCGAATGATGCGATCGAGCTTGGTCGTGACATAGGTACGCAGGGCTGGGGTGACCTCGAGATGATGACCGCTGATCGTCAAATTCATGGAATAGCCTCCTTGTGGACACGGGTTGAAAAAGCACGCTGGAACCACTATGCGCCCAGCCGGACGGAAAAGCAATGGTTTTTTCTTGCGCCAAGCCAAGGCTGGCGCAGATTGCCAGTGCGCGTTTGAGCCGTCACAATGCACGCGTGAGTCTGGACACCATCATTCATGCCAGCCTGCGCAAGCCCGTGCCAGCCCGTAGCGGGCCGGTTTCGGCCCTGGTGCTGATGGGTGGCGGTGCCCGCACGGCCTACCAGGTGGGCGTGTTGCGGGCGCTCGCCACCCTGCTCAAGCTGCAGGCTAGCGCCGCCGATGGCTTCCCGTTCCAGGTGCTGATCGGCACCTCGGCCGGGGCCATCAATGCCACCTGTCTGGCCGGTTACGCCAGCCAGGGCTTGGCCGCCTTCAACCGACTGGCCGGTTTCTGGGATGCGCTGCGCTCGTCGGATGTGTACCGGCTGCAGGTGTCGCCCTGGGCCCGGCTGCACAAGTTCATCACCGCCTGGAGCCTGTCGCAACAGGCACGCAGCAGCGGCGCGGTGCTGGACAACATGCCACTGGTCGATACCTTGCACCAGGCCATCTCGCTCCCCGGCATTGAAGACGCACTGCGCCAGGGCACGCTCGAAGCGCTGGCGGTCACCGCCTCCAGCTACACCAGCGGCGTCCACTGGACGTTTTGCCATACCCATCGGGACGACCCCTTACAGGGCTGGCGCCGGCCGGGCCGGCGCGCCGAATTCCAGCCCATCACCATCGAGCACCTGATGGCGTCCAGTGCCATCCCCTTTCTGTTCCCGTCGACCAGCCTGTTCGTTGACGGCCGCCAGGAGCATTTTGGCGACGGCTCGATGCGCCAGGTGTCGCCGCTCTCACCGGCGATGCACCTGGGTGCCGACAAGGTGTGGGTGGTGGGGGTGGGTCAGCCCGAGCGCTCTGGACTGGGAGCGGACAACGCACCGGCCCGGCGCCGCCCGACGCTGGGCAGCATTGCCGGCCATGCCATGGCCAGCGTGTTCCATGACACCTTGCAAGCGGACGTGGAACAGACCCAGCGGGTCACTGAAACCATCCGGCAACTGCCGCGCGAGGCCGCCGCTGCCCTGTCGTATCGCAAGGTGGATGTGCTGGCCATCCAGCCCAGCGGCTCGCTCGACGCCCTGGCGCAGCAGCACCTGAAGGAGCTGCCTGTCGGCACCCGCCACGCGCTGGGCGCCCTGGGCCTGCTGCGCGGCGGCGGTGGCGCCCTGGCCAGCTACCTGCTGTTCGAGCCGGGCTTTGTGCAGGCCTTGATCGGTATGGGTGAAAGCGATGCGCTGGCCCGCAAGGACGAGTTGCTGCGCTTTTTCGACCGCCGGTGAACCAGCAGGCCGCGATGCGATAATTCGGCCGTCTTCACTACCGGCGAATGCTCCTTGGAAAACTACCCCAGTTGGTAGCTTTCAGCTCCCTTGACCGCATCGGGGGGTTGGAAGCCGACACCCACCACCCACCTCAGATGCCCATCGTCACCGGGAGTGAGCCATGCTCAATATTTTCTCGCTTGCCAACGGCCGGCTCTTCCAGGAAGAAATCGAGTCGCTGGAAGAGCTGTCCAAATTCCAGCCGATCTGGGTCGATCTGGAGTCGCCCACGCTGGAAGAAAAGCGCTGGGTTAAGCAGTACTACGGCCTGTCCATCCCCGAAGACGCGATGGACGAGGACATCGAGGAATCAGCGCGCTTCTACAAGGAAGACAACGGCGAGCTGCACATCCGAAGCGACTTCCTGATCGCCGATGACGCCGAACCACGTACAGTTCGCGTCGCCTTCATCCTGAACCTGGACAACCAGGCGCTGCGCAGCCGGGGCGTGCTGTTTTCGATCCACGATGAAGATGTGCCGGTGTTTCGCCTGCTGCGCATGCGCGCCCGTCGGGCGCCGGGTTTGATCGAAGACGCCAAAGAGGTGCTGCTCAAGCTGTTTGACGCCGATGCCGAGTACTCGGCCGACACCCTGGAGGGGATTTACGATGAGCTGGAAAAAGTCAGTAACCAGGTGCTGGCCGGCGATGTGACCGACGCCATGGCCGGTGAGGTGCTGGGCGCGATTGCCCGGCACGAGGACATGAACGGCCGCATCCGGCGCAACGTGATGGACACCCGGCGCGCGGTCAGCTTCATGATGCGCAGCAAGATGCTCAATGGCGAGCAGTTCGAGGAAGCGCGGCAGATCCTGCGCGACATCGACTCGCTGGACTCGCACACCGCCTTCCTGTTCGACAAGATCAACTTCCTGATGGACGCCACGGTCGGTTTCATCAACATCAACCAGAACAAGATCATCAAGATCTTTTCGGTGGCCAGTGTCGCGCTGCTGCCGCCCACGCTGATCGCCAGCCTGTACGGCATGAACTTCAAATTCATGCCCGAGCTGGACTGGGCGTTGGGCTACCCCTACGCGCTGGCGCTGATGGTGGCCAGCGCCCTGGCGCCGATGTGGTACTTCCGCAAACGCGGCTGGCTCAAGTAAAACAGGCCTCCAGCCCCTGTCCCGATTGGTTTTCGAGCGACTATTTTGGTAGCAACCGCACAAAAGACGCCATGATGGCGCTGGCATAGGGGCTGGCCACCTGGCGCACAAAGCGCGGGAAATCAACATGGGCCGCATCATCGGCCCGGTCGGAGATGGTGCGAACGGCGGCAAAAGGCACGCCGTAGTCGAAGCAGACCTGGGCCACCGCCGCCCCCTCCATTTCCACCGCCAGCGGCACATGGCCGCCAGCCAACAAGCGCTGCTGCAGGCCCTGCAGTTCGGCCGCGCCCGAGACAAAGCGGTCGCCACTGGCGATCAGGCCTGCGTGTACGGTCGGGCGCGCCAGCTCGGAAATTTGGTCAAATTGGCCGGCAAGCCTTGTTGCCGCTGACTCTGATGCTCTTATAAGCAGAGCAGTCAGGGCGGGGTCGCAGGCCAGCCGGCTGCGCCCATAGAGCGGAATCTCAAAGCGCGGAAACAGCGGCGAGGCGTCCAGGTCGTGCTGCACCAACTCGGTCGCCACCACCAGAACGCCTACCCGAACGCCCGGGCCGATGCCGCCGGCCACGCCGGTGAACACCACGTGGCTGGCGCCCAGGCCTTCGATCAGGGCGGTGGTGGTGGTGGCCGCCGCCACCTTGCCGATGCGGGACAGCGCCAGCAGCACCTGGTGCCCGTGCCATTGGCCGCGCCAGACTTCGCGCCCGGCCCGGCGCAGGCAAACCGGCTGCGACAGGCAGGCCAGCAGGCCCTGTTGCTCCTCGGCCAGCGCACTCAGGATGGCCAGCGTCACCACAAGCTCACCCGACGACGGCCGCCAGCTTACTCGATCGCCTTGCCCATGTCCTCCACCACCTTCTTGGCGTCGCCAAACACCATCATGGTCTTGTCCATGTAGAACAGCTCGTTGTCCAGGCCGGCGTAACCGGCGGCCATCGAGCGCTTGTTGACGATCACGGTCTTGGCCTTGTAGGCCTCCAGGATCGGCATGCCGTAAATGGCGCTGCCCTTGACGTGGGCCGCAGGGTTGACCACGTCGTTGGCGCCCAGGATGATGGCCACGTCGACCTGGCCGAACTCGCCGTTGATGTCTTCCATCTCGAACACCTGGTCGTAGGGCACCTCGGCCTCGGCCAGCAGCACGTTCATGTGGCCCGGCATGCGTCCGGCCACCGGGTGAATGGCGTACTTGACGGTGATGCCCTTCTCGGTGAGCTTGAGCGCCAGTTCCTTGACGGCGTGCTGGGCCCGCGCCACGGCCAGGCCATACCCAGGCACGATCACCACCGTCTCGGCGTTGCTCAGCACAAAGGCGGCGTCGTCGGCACTGCCGCTCTTGACCGAGCGCTGCACGGCTGCTCCAGCAGCCGCCGCACCGGCCTCGCCGCCAAAGCCACCCAGGATCACATTGAAGAAGGAGCGGTTCATGGCCTTGCACATGATGTAGCTCAGGATCGCGCCCGAGCTGCCCACCAGCGAGCCGGCCACGATCAGCATGGCGTTGTTCAGGCTGAAGCCGATACCGGCCGCCGCCCAGCCCGAGTAGCTGTTGAGCATGGACACCACCACCGGCATATCGGCGCCGCCAATCGGGATGATGATCAGCACGCCCATCACAAAGGCCAGCGCCAGCATGGCGAAGAAGGCCGGCCAGCTCTCAGTGACCGCAAATACCAGGCCCAGACCCAGCATCGCCAGGCCCAGCACCAGGTTGAGCTTGTGCTGGCCGGAAAACTGCACCGGCGCGCCCTGGAACAGGCGGAACTTGTACTTGCCCGACAACTTGCCGAAAGCAATGACCGAGCCGCTGAAGGTGATGGCGCCGATGGCCGCACCCAGGAACAGCTCGAGCCGGTTGCCGGCTGGAATGGCCTGACCCTTGGCCACAATGCCGAAAGCCCAGGGCTCGGCCACTGCCGCCACGGCAATGAACACCGCCGCCAGGCCGATCATGCTGTGCATGAAGGCCACCAACTCCGGCATTTTGGTCATTTCAACGCGTTGGGCCATCACAGTGCCGGCGGCACCGCCCACCACCAGCGCACCCAGCACCCAGGCCATGCCCATGGCGCCGCCCTGGCCGGTCTGCCCGGCAATCTTGACGATCAGCGCGGCGGTGGTGACCACCGCCACCGCCATGCCGACCATGCCAAACAGGTTGCCCCGGATGGAGGTGGTGGGGTGACTCAGGCCCTTGAGCGCCTGAATGAAGCAGACGCTGGCAAACAGATACAGCAGGGTGACGAGGTTCATGCTCATTTGGCGTCTCCCTTGGCAGCCGCCGGCCGCTCTTTCTTCTTGAACATCTCCAGCATGCGCCGGGTCACCATGAAACCGCCAAACACATTGACCGCCGCCAGCGCCACCGCCAGCACACCCATGGTTTTGCCCAACGGGGTTTCAGTGAGTGCCGCCGCCAGCATGGCGCCGACGATGACGATGGCCGAGATGGCGTTGGTCACTGCCATCAGCGGCGTGTGCAGCGCCGGTGTCACGGTCCAGACCACGTGGTAGCCCACGTAAATGGCCAGCACGAAGATGATCAGGTTGGTGATCGTGGGAGACAGGATATCCATGGGGTGTAGTCCTCTTGCTCTGTGTTATTTGCGCTTGACCTCGCCGCCCTGGGTCATCAGGCAGGCGGCCACGATGTCGTCGTTCAGGTCGACCTGCAGGCCGCCGTCCTTGCCCAACACCAGCTTGAGGAAATCAAGCACGTTGCGGGCGTACAGGGCCGAGGCATCGGCCGCCACCAGCGCCGGCAGGTTGGTTTCGCCGACCAGCGTCACGCCATGCTTGACCACGGTGCGGTCGGTCTCGGTCAGCGGGCAGTTGCCACCGCCGCCCGGACCGCGGCCGGCGGCCAGGTCGACGATGACCGAGCCCGGCTTCATGGACTTGACCATCTCTTCGGTCACCAGCACCGGGGCCGGCCGGCCCGGGATCAGCGCGGTGCTGATCACGATGTCGGCCTGCGCCACCCGCTTGGCAACCTCCACCTTCTGCCGGTCGAGCCAGCTTTGCGGCATGGGCCGGGCATAGCCGCCCACGCCCACGGCTGCCTCTTTTTCTTCCGGCGTGTCGTAGGACACCTCGATGAACTTGGCGCCCAGCGACTCCACCTGCTCCTTCACGCTGGGGCGTACGTCGGACGCTTCAATCACAGCGCCCAGCCGTTTGGCGGTGGCAATGGCCTGCAGACCGGCCACGCCGACGCCCAGAATCACCACCCGCGCCGCCTTGACGGTGCCGGCGGCGGTCATCAGCATCGGGACAAAGCGCTGGTACTTGTCCGCCGCCATGATCACTGCCTTGTAGCCGG
>JBEGOC010000162.1:0-4202 GCA_041182225.1 Pseudomonadota bacterium
AGGAAATTCATGCGCGGACTGCCGATAAAGCCAGCCACAAAGGTGTTGCACGGCCGGTTGTAGAGTTCCAGCGGCGCACCGATCTGCTCGACCCGGCCGGCGCGCAGCACCACGATCTTGTCCGCCAGCGTCATGGCCTCGACCTGATCGTGCGTGACATAAATCATGGTCGCACCGAGCCGGGCATGCAGCTCGCGCAGCTCAGCGCGCATCGAGACGCGCAGTTCGGCGTCCAGGTTGGACAGGGGCTCGTCAAACAGGAACAGGCGCGGGTCACGCACGATGGCGCGGCCAATCGCCACGCGCTGGCGCTGGCCGCCCGAGAGCTGGGTTGGCTTGCGCTGCAGCAGGTCGTCCAGGCGCAGCAGGCGCGCGGCATCCCGCACCTTGGTCTGGATCTGGGGCCGCGGCACCGCCAGGTTCTCCAGACCAAAGGCCATGTTGTCGTACACGCTCATGTGCGGGTACAGCGCATAGCTTTGGAACACCATGGCGCAGCCGCGCTGCGCTGCACCGATGTCATTGACCCGCTGGCTGTCGATGCGGATGTCACCGCCACTGGGCGTCTCCAGACCGGCAATCACCCGCAGCAGGGTGGACTTGCCGCAGCCCGAGGGCCCGACAAACACCACAAACTCGCCGTGGCTGACCGCCAGGTCGATGCCGTGCAGCACGGTGGTGCGGTCAAAGGTTTTGACGATGTTGGCAAGTTCAAGCGTGGCCAATGGGGGTACCTCGGGAACGGTGCGGGCTACTTGACACCGGCGCTGGCAATGCCGGTGGTGATGTACTTTTGCAAAAAGGCGAACACCAGCGTGATCGGCACCAAGGTGATCACCGTCATCGCCAGCAGGTAGTGCCACTGGGTGTTGAGTTCGCCCTGGAACGAGTTGAGCGCGAGCTGCAGGGTGAACACCTCGGACTTGGACAGCACGATCAGCGGCAACAAAAAGTCGTTCCAGCGCCACATCACCGAGAAAATGGCCAGCACCGCCAGCGCCGGCGCCGACAGCGGCAGGATGATCTTCCAGTAGATGCGCCACTCACTGGCGTGGTCCATGCGCGCGGCCTCCAGCAGTTCGTCGGGGATGGTCAGCATGTACTGGCGCAGCAGGAACACCCCGGTCGGCGTGGCGATGGCCGGCAAGATCACGCCCCACAGGCTGTTGAGCAGGCCGACCGAGTTGATCACCAAGAACACTGGCACCAGAATGATGGTGGGCGGAATCATCAGCGTGGCAATGATCAGCAAAAACACCGTCTTCTGACCACGGAACTGGTACTTGGACAGGGCAAAGGCCGCCATTGAGTTGATCAGCAGCGTCAGCAGGGTGGCCACCACGGTGATGAAGACGCTGTTCCACAGGTAGCGGCCGAAGCTGAATTTGGCAAACAGGTCGGTGTAATTGCCCCAGGCAAACGTCAGCGCGTTGACCGGCTTGCGCTCGTTGATGTTGACGCGAATCTCCTGCTGCGGCTGCAGCGGGTCGACCAGTGTGGCCATGATGCCGATGCGCCGCACCTGCGCCATCTCGCGCTGGCTGCCATCGGTCTGGCGCACGGTGAACAGCGGCAATGGCTTGTCGTACCCGGCCACTGACACCATCTTCTGGCTGTAGGGGAGGAAGGTGGGCGGAAACTGGCTTAAAGCGCTCTCGGTCTTGAGCGACGACATCAACAGCCAGACGATGGGCGCAAACAGCGTGAACAGGCCGACACTCAGGTACAGGTAGCTGAGCCAGTCGGTCCAGTCCAGCCGCTGCCGGCCACGGGTGCGAGTGAGAAAAGCCAGGGCGCGCATGGGTGATCCGATCCGGCAGCGGCCTAGCGGGCCTTTTGGCCGGCCTCGCTGGCCCGCGTCAGGCGCAGCTGGGCCAGGGTCAGGACGATGAGGCCCAGCGCCAGCAGCAATGAGGCCGCCGCCGCCAGCCCGTACAGGTGGATCTGCTCGGCAAAGCCGGTCTGGTAGATGAACTGCACGATGAAGGTGGTGGCCGAGCCCGGGCCACCGCCGGTCAGCACAAACACCTCGTCAAAAATCTGCACCGCCCGGATCAGCGCCAGCACCAGCACAACAATCAAATTGGGCATCAGCAGCGGCAGCGTGATGCGGCGCAGCGTGCGCCAGGGGCTGGCCGCGTCCAGCTGGGCCGCCTCGTACATGTCTTTCGGAATGGCCTGCAGGCCGGCCAGCAGAATCAGCGTGTAAAACCCCATGTGCGCCCAGATCGAGACAAACACGGTCCAGAAGAAGGCCCAACCGGCATCCAGCAGCCAGTCCACCGGTGATGCGCCGGCGGCCACCAGGCCGGCATTGAACACGCCCTGGCTTTGCAGCAGCCATTTCCAGATCAGCGCCACCACCACCGGCGACAGCAGCACCGGGTAGAAAAACACGCCGCGCCAGAAGCCGCGGCCGATGATCTTGCGGTTCAGCACCAGCGCCGTCAGCAGCGACAGGCCCACCATCAGGCCAACCTGGATCAGGCTGAACTTGAGCGTGTTGAATGCTGCGCGCCAGAACACATCCTTGCGGCAACTCTGGATGTCCAGGTAATCGCGGCACTCCAGCAGGATGGCGAAGTTTTCGGCCCCGGTGTAGGGCCGCTCCAGCGGCATCAGCTTGACGCCGCCGGTGGTGGCATACACCAGGTTGATCAGGATCGGCAAAAAGGTAAACAGGCCGAACACGAGCAGGTTCGGCCCGACAAACAGCCAGCCCAGCCGCGACAGGCCGAGCCATCGCTGGCCGGCCCGGAACAGCGGCTCAAACAGGTTGAAGAAGTAGCCGCAGAGGCGGACTGCCAGCTGCAAGAAGCTTACTTCTGCGCCTGCTTGACCGCGTCGGCCATGTCGGCGCCGATCTTGGTCATGGCTTCATCCGTGCTCATCTCGCCCACAATCGCCTGGGTCACGCGCGCCACCGTGGGCAGCATGATGGCGCGGTTGAACCTGTAGCCCTGGAACTGGTAGGCCACCGGTGACAGGCTGGCCACGCCAGCACTGAAGCTAGCCAGTGCCGCGCGCGCAGCCGGGGTGGCACCGGGGTAGGGCACGCCCTTCCTGGCCAGGCCCGCATGGGCCGGGATGTTCTCGGTCTTGCCGGTGAACTCGGCATAGTTGGCCTCGGACGCGATGAAGTCCAGGAACATGCCAACCTCTTTGGGTGACTTGCTGGTTTTCAGTGCCACCCAGGCGGCGCCACCGGGAATGCCGGAACAGGCGGCCGGGCCGCAGGGGTTGGGCACCGCCACCCAGTCGAAGGCGTTGCCAATGTCTTTTTGCAGCCGGTTGATCTGCCAGGAGCCGGACAGCACCATGGCGACGCGACCGTTCTTGAATTCGCCGATCGAGTCGGCGTAGCTGGAGCCACCGGAGCCGGCCCACACCTCTTTGAGCATGGCGCCGTCCTTGTGCCAGGCCACAAACTTGTTGACCGTGGTCTTGTAGCCGTCGTCCAGCACAAGATCGCCCTTGGCATCAAAGATTTTGGCGCCATAGCTGATGGCCGGCCCGGCAAAGCGGTGGCCCGAGCGGTCCCAGGCCAGGGCGGCCGGGGTCTGCGTGGCTTTGCTCACCTTGCGCGCCGCCTCCACCCACTCGTCCCAAGTTGCTTTGGGGCCGGGCAGCGCCACCTTGGCCTGCTCAAACAGGGTCTTGTTGACGTAAGGGCCCGTCATGGTCAGCTGGGACATGAAACCGTAAATGCCCTTGTCGGTGGCGCTCGGGCGCAGCCAGGGCAGGGTGGCGCCAAAATTGGCTTCCCAGTAGGCCCGGTCTTTCACGTGGGCCGAGACGTCCAGGTAATACTTGGACAGGCCGCCGAGATCGGTGACACGGGCGATGTCGGGGCCCTGGCCGGCAGCCAGTTGCACCGGCAACTGCTCGACGATGGTCTTGTAAGGCACCACATCGATCACCACCTTGGTGCCGGGGTTGGCGGCTTCAAAACGCTTGGCCTGCGCCGCCGTGACATCACACTCGACACCGTCCTGGTAGCACATCACCCGGATCTCGGCCGCTTGTGCAGCGAGCGGGATGCAGAGAACAGCGGCCACGGCCGCCGCGACGCCGGTTTTTGAAATGGGATGGGTCATGGCTCAGCTTTCAAAATGTGGAAAAAAGACAGGCCGTGATCGTAGGGCAATTCCCGGCTGGCACACTCATGGTTTTCACCAAGCCGAAGCCCCATGCCCCCGCCC
>JBEGOC010000163.1:0-7453 GCA_041182225.1 Pseudomonadota bacterium
GGATGTCCTGGTACAGCGTGCCGCCAAACGCCACATTGATCAGTTGCAGGCCGCGGCAGACGCCAAACACCGGCTTGCCGGCGGCCACAAAGGCCTTCACCAGCGCCTGCTCGTACAGGTCGCGGATGCGGTCGCCGCTCCAGCGCTCCTGCAAGGGGGTCTCGCCATAGCTGCCGGGCCAGACATCGGCGCCGCCGTGCAGCACCAGGCCGTCCAGCCACTGTGCGTAGTCGTCAAAATGCACGTCACCGCGCGCGGTGTCCCCGGCGGGCGAGGGCACCATCACCGGCAGGGCGCCGCCGGCCATGAGCCAGTGCGCCATCGACTGCTCGACGTACTGCAGGGTTTTGCTGGCAAAGGCGGTGCGCGCCGGGTCCGGGTGGAAAAAGCAGGCGCTGATGCCGATCTTGAGGCGCTCGCTGCCCATCACATGGCCGCCTTGAACAAAGCCTCGAAGTCGGCCGCGGTGCAGGGGCGCGGGTTGGTCTGGTGGCAGATGTCGGCCATGGCAATGGCCACCAGCCGCGGCAGGTGCGCCGGCGTGACACCGTGCGCAGCCAGGCCGCCGCTGATACCGACGCCGCTTTTCAGCGCCTTGAGCCAGGGCACAAAGGCTGCGCCACCACCCGCTACCCCGCTGACATGGGCCAGCTCGTCAAATTTGGCCGGTACCGCGCTCAGGTTCCAGGCCATCACGGTGTCGATCATCAGCGCATTGGCCAGGCCATGGTGCAGGTCACAGACAGCGCCCAGCGCGTGGGCGCAGGAGTGCACCGCGCCCAGGTCTTTCTGGAAAGCAATCGCCCCCATCATCGAGGCCATCATCATGTCACTGCGCGCCTGCAGGTTGGTGGGTTGTTGGACAGCCGTGAGCAGAGCCGCCGCCGCGATGCGGGTGCCTTCCAGCGCGATACCGTCGCACAGCGGGTGGTAGGCCGGCGACAGGTAGCTCTCGATGTTGTGCGTCAGCGCGTCCATGCCGGTCGCGGCCGTCACGGCGGCCGGCAGGCCAAAGGTCAGCTCGGGGTCGGCGAACACCATCTTGGCCAATATCTTGGGGCTGAACACCACGCGTTTGAGATGCGTGTCGTTTTCACTCACCACGCTGGAGCGGCCCACTTCAGAACCCGTGCCCGAGGTGGTGGGCAACGCCACAAAGTAGGGCAGCTCGCTCACGATGGGGCGCACCTGCGGGTGGTCCCACACGTACTCCAGGATATCGCCGGGGTGGGTGGCGGCGACGCCGACCACCTTGGCCACGTCCAGCGCGGCGCCGCCGCCAAAGCCGATCACGCAATCGGCGCCGTGCGCCCGGTAGGCCGACGCACCGTCCATCACCTGGCTGCAGGTCGGGTTACCGAAGACGCCGGCAAACACCGCCACCTCCAGGCCTTGCAGGTGGGACTGGAATTCGGCCAGCACCGGCAGGGCGCCCAGGGCCCGGTCAGTCACGATCAGCGGGCGCTTGCAGCCCACCTCCCGCAAATGGGCGGCCACCAGCTTGCGCGCGCCGGCGCCGAAACGGATAGGGGTGGGAAAGGCAAAGTTGGTGATGCTCATGGTGTCAGATGATCTCGAAGTAACGTTTCATTTCCCAGTCGGTCACGGCGTCCAGCCACTGGCGCCACTCCCAGTCACGGGTGGCGGCAAAGTGGTCGACAAAACCGTCGCCCAGCCAGTCGCGCGCGATGGCCGACTGCTGGAAGTTGCGGGTGGTTTCAATCAGGGTGCGCGGGGCTCGCGGGATGTGCTCGGCGCCGACGTTGGTGCCGGTGATGGGCGGCGCGGTCAGCTTCAGGCCTTTTTCCACGCCGTCCAGGCCGGCGGCAATCACCGCCGCCATCGCCAGATAGGGGTTGACGTCGGCGCCGGGGCAACGGGTTTCCAGCCGGGTGGCCTTGGGGCTGCCGGCAATCACCCGGAAACTGGCGGTGCGGTTGTCCATGCCCCAGGTGGGCTTGACCGGCGCCCAGAAGCCGTCGACCAGACGCTTGTAGCTGTTGATGGTGGGCCAGATCATCGGGGCAAAGTCCATCATGCAGGCCACCTGGCCGGCCAGGTAGCTCTCGAACAGCTTGCTCATCTTGCGTGGGTTTTTCGCGTCATAGAACAGGTTGCTCTTGCCGTCCGACAGGCTTTGGTGGATGTGGCCGCTGCAACCGGGCAGGTTCTGGTGCGGCTTGGCCATGAAGCTGGGCATGATGCCAAAACGGGCCCCGATCTCCTTGGTGCCAGTCTTGAACAGCACGGCCCGGTCAGCCTGCGCCAGCGCCTCGCTGAAGCCGATGGCCGCCTCATAAACGCCCGGGCCGGTCTCGGTGTGCAGGCCCTCCACCGGCACGCCAAAGGCCAGCATCTCGTCCATCAGGGCGTTGAAGAACGGCCGGTTCTGGTTCATGCGCAGCAGCGAGTAGCCAAACATGCCGGGCGTCAACACCTCGGGAGCCACGCCTTTCTTGGCGGCCCAGCTCTGCGACGTCTCGGCAAAGTTGAACCACTCAAACTCCATGCCGGTCATGACCTGGAAGCCCATTTTTTCAGCGCGCCTGAGCACCCGTCTCAGCGCCTGGCGCGGGCACTGGGCGTGCGCCGTGCCATCTGCATTGACAAACTCGCCCAGAAAGAAAGGCACACCGTCGTCCCAGGGCACGTGGCGCGCGGTGTCCAGGTCCAGCCGCGCCAGCGCGTCCGGAAAGCCGTGCTGCCAGCCAGTGGCGGTGGTGTTGTCGTAGGTGACATCCATCATGTCCCAGCCCAGCACCACGTCACAAAAGCCGAAGCCGCCGCCGGGGTAGGGCTCGGCCGCACCCAGGAATTTGTCACGGTGCAGGTATTTGCCACGCAGCACGCCGTCAATGTCGCTCACCGCCACCTTGACCTTGCTGGCATTGGAGCGCCGTACCGCCGCGACGGCCGGGTGTTCAGAGGCCGGGGGTTTCTTAGAGGTTGCCATAGGGTTTGGGTCCATTCATTCGGTTGGGGCGGGGGTCATCTTAGCCAGCAAAGCGGCTGGCGGCGAAGGGCGCCAGGTCAACTGCCGGGGTGCGGCCGGCCACCAGGTCTGCCACCAGGGCGCCGCTGATGCCGCCCAGCGTCACGCCGATGTGCTGGTGGCCAAAGGCATAAATTACCCGCGCCGAATCGCGCGAGCGGCCCAGCACCGGCAAGCCGTCGGGCAGGGTGGGCCGAAAGCCCAGCCAGGGTTCGCTCGGCGCACCCAGTCCGGGCACCGCACGCTTGGAAGCGAAATGCAGCAAATCCAGCAGGCCCTGGTGACGCTGCGGCTTCATGCCCGCCAGCTCCACGGTGCCGGCCACCCTCAGGCCTTTCGCCATCGGCGTCATGTAGAAGCCGCGCTCAGCCCAGCCGACCGGGCGCGAAATTGCGCCTGAGGCGCCAGGGTACATGATGTGGTAACCGCGCTCGGCGTCCAGCGGCACCGCATCGCCACACTGGCGGGCCAAGGGTTTGGAGTGGGCGCCGGCGCACACCACCACCCAGTCGTGCCCAGCCGGGCCTGCGTCGGTGCGCAGGTGCACCGCGCCGGCTTGGGGCTGCAGCCCGGTGACAGCGCTGCGGGCGATCTGCAGGCCGCCGGCCACCAATGAAGCCTGCAGGGCGCTCAAAAAGTCGGCGGGGCTGGACAGGAACCAGGAACCTTGGTACAGCACGCCCCGGTCAAAGATCGGGGCCAGTCCGGGCTCGAGCCGGGCAATGTCGTCGCGCCCCTGCACCGTGAAGTTGACGCCCAGCGAGCGGCGCAGCGCCAGCGTCGACTCTGAGGCGGCAAAGGCAGCCGCGCCCGAATACAGGTACAGGCACTCGCTGGGCTTCACAAAGGCCGCCAGGCTCGCCTGCGCCGTCATCCGGGTGTAGCCGTCCTGCGCCCGTGCCAGCAGATGCGACAACGCGGTGGCCGAGGCGGTGTAGCGGCGCCGGCTGGAACTGGCCAAAAAGCGCAGCAACCAGGGCGTGAGCTGGGGCAGGTAGGACCAGCGCAAACGAAACGGGCTGTCACCCGCCAGCAGGTAGCGCGGCAGGTCGCGGAACACCGAAGGGTTATTGACCGGGATGCAAGCGTAGTTGGCAAAGGTGCCGGCGTTGCCGAAAGAAGCGCCGCCGGCCGCCCCGGCCGGGTCATAAACCGTGACCTGGTGGCCGTCCTGCATCAGCCAGTAGGCACTGGACAGGCCGACAAAACCGGCGCCGATGACCGCCACATTGGCCATGGCTCAGGCCTCGAGTGCGGGCTGGCTGATGCCCATGTCGCGCAGCGTTTGCGCCACCGCATCCACCGCCTGGCGCATCTCGACCGCGCCGATGGCGCCAATGCAGCCGACCCGGAAAGTCTCGACCTGCGTCAGCTTGCCCGGGTACAGCAAAAAGCCATAGTGCTTGGCGGTGTCGTAAAAGCGCTTGAACTCATAGGCCGGGTGCTTTGGCGCGTGAAAGGTGACGATGATGGGCGCCTGCACCGCCGGGTCCAGGAAAGGCTTGAAACCCAGAGCCGCCATGCCCGTTGTCAGCGTGTGGTAGTTGCGGGTGTAGCGCGCCAACCGGGCGCTCTGTCCGCCTTCGGCCTCAAACTGGGCAATGGCCTCGTGCAGCGCCACCACCACGTGGGTTGGTGGCGTGAAGCGCCACTGCCCGGTCTTCTCCATGTACACATACTGGTCATACAAGTCCATCGCCAGCGACTGGCTGTGGCCGGCGCAGCCGTCCAACACCGCCTGGCGGATGAAGACAAAACCCATGCCGGGCACGCCCTCCAGGCACTTGCCACTCGCCGCTATCAGGGCGTCAAAGCGGGTTTTACGCGCATCGATCTCCAGCGCGGCAAACGAGCTCATAGCGTCCACGATCAGCCCGCGGTCAAACCGGGCGCAGACATCGGCCACCGCCTGCAAGGGGTTCAGCACCCCGGCGCCGGTTTCGCAGTGGATCAATACCACGTGGGTGATGGAGGCGTCTTCCTGCAGGCGCTGCGCCAGTGCCTGCGGGTCGACCGGGCTGGCCTCGTCAAAGCCCATGGTGGTGCAGCGCCGCCCCATCAGGCTGGTGATGCGGGCGGCGCGCTTGCAATAGGCGCCGTTGTCCAGCACCAGCACATGGCCGTCGCGCGGCACCAGGGTGGCCACTGCGGCTTCGACGCTGAAGGTGCCGCTGCCCTGCAAGGGCACCACCACATGGCTGTCCTGACCGTGGATGATGGCCAGCAGGCTGCGGCGCACACTGGCCGTGACGGCGATGAAGTCGGCGTCCCACGAACCCCAGTCCTTGAGCATGGCCAGCTTGGTGCGCAGGGTGGTGGTCAGGGGCCCCGGGGTCAGCAGTATGCGGTCTCTATCCATGGTGGGTTCCTGCAGCGGGCACGTCAGCCCCGTCAAAAAATTTTATTGGACGTCACCCCTCCACGCTTGTCAATTGTTTTTTGTAGATTGTTGACAATTTTCCGAAATCTGCTTCAATCGGGGGCCATGAGCGCCACCATGCACCCCACCATTGCCCTGCTGCAGAGCCGCTCGCTGAGCATGGTGGTGCAGCAGGAGATCGAACGCGGCATCCTCAGCGGCGAGTACCCCCCAGGCAGCAAGCTGATCGAAGCCGCCCTGGCTGAAAAAATGGGGGTCTCGCGCGGCCCCATCCGCGAAGCCTTTCGCATGCTGGACGAAGCCGGCCTGGTGCGCACCGAGAAAAACCGCGGTGTGTTTGTGCGCGACATTCCGCTGGACGAAGCCTTGGAGATCTTCGACTTGCGTGCCGCCATGGACGAGCTGGTCGGGCGCCAGCTGGCCACCCACCTGACCGCCGCCCAGCGCGACGACATGCAGGCCATGGTCAGCGCCATGGAGCAGGCCGTTGCAGCGCAGGATGCACCGCATTACCACCTGCTCAACCTGCAGTTCCATGACCGCCTGGTGGAGATGACCGGTAACCGCAAGCTGACCGCCATCTACCGCAAGCTGATCAAGGAGCTGTCGCTGTTTCGGCGACTCAACCTGGCCGATGGCTGGCTGATGCCCGCCTCCGCCAGTGAGCACCAGCAGATCGTGCAGGCCATTGCCTCCGGTAACCCGCAACGGGCCGGTCAGGCCATGTTTGACCATGCGATGGAGAGCAAGGCGCGCACCGTGGCCAATGATTTACGCCGCCACACCCCGACACCCGCCACTGGCACATCCCCACCACGCCCAGCAACCCTGAAGGCAAACCCATGACAAGCACCCCCCACCGCACCGTCCAGGTCAACGGCCGGACCTACCAGCTGCCGCGCGCCCCCACCGTGGTGGTGTGCATCGACGGCTGCGAGCCCGATTACCTGGCCCAGGCCGTGGCCAGCGGCCAGATGCCCTGGCTGCAACGCACGCTGGCCCGCGGCACCGCGCTGGTGGCCGACTGCGTGGTACCCAGCTTCACCAACCCCAACAACCTGTCGATCGTGACCGGTGTGCCGCCCAACGTGCATGGCATTTGTGGCAACTACTTGTATGACGTGGCCAACAATGTGGAGGTCATGATGAATGACCCCAAATGGCTGCGGGCCCCCACCCTGCTGGCCGCACTGGCCGACGCCGGTCTGTCGCTGGCGGTGGTCACGGCCAAGGACAAATTGCGCACCCTGCTTGGGCACCAGATGCGCGGCATCTGCTTCTCGGCCGAAAAAGCCGACCAGGCCACGCTCCAAGACAACGGCATCGACAACGTGCTGGCACTGGTGGGCCAGCCCCTGCCCAGCGTCTACAGCGCCGACCTGTCGGAGTTTGTCTTTGCTGCCGGCGTCAAGCTGATGGACACGCGCCGACCCGATGTGATGTACCTGTCCACCACCGACTACATCCAGCACAAGCACGCGCCCGGCACTGCCGGCGCCAACGCGTTCTACACCATGATGGACGGCTACCTGGCCGAACTCGACGCCCTGGGCTGCGTGATCGCCCTCACCGCCGACCACGGCATGAACGCCAAGGTGGGCATGGACGGCAAGCCGGATGTGATCTACCTGCAAGACTGGTTCGATGCCTGGCTGGGTGTCGCGGCGGCCCGAGTGATTCTGCCGATCACCGACCCCTATGTGGTGCACCATGGCGCACTGGGCTCGTTTGCCACGGTCTACCTGCCCGCCGGCACCGACCCCCATGCCGCCTGCACTCGCCTGCAAGCAGTGCTGGGCATCGAGCTGGTGCTGCCACGCGATCGGGCAGCTGCGCGCTTTGAGCTACCGGCCGACCGCATTGGCGACCTGGTGGTGGTGTCGGAGCGCTTCACGGTGCTGGGCACCTCGGCCGCGCGGCACGACCTCTCCAGCCTGGAGGTGCCGCTGCGTTCGCACGGCGGCATCAGCGAGCAGCGGGTGCCGCTGATCCTGAACCGGCCGCTGCCCGCATTGGACGCCAGCCGCCGTTTCCGGAATTTTGATGCCTTTGACCTTGCCCTGAACCACGCCCAATAACAC
>JBEGOC010000164.1:0-8850 GCA_041182225.1 Pseudomonadota bacterium
GCTGCTGACTCTGCGGCCGAACAACCCGGGACTGCGCGAGGCGGTGGCGCTGTTGGTGCCCGACGCCCCCCTCACCCTGCTGTCCGGCCCCGAAGGCGGCCTGAGCCCGGCCGAAGAAGCCGCCGCGCTGGCCGGCAGCTTCGTGGCTGTCAGCCTGGGCCCGCGCACCCTGCGCGCCGAAACCGCGGCGCTGGCAGCCCTGGCAGCGCTGCTGCTCTGAGCCCCCGCACCCAATATCTCACCCGAACCAGTCTGTTGACCCCCACCGAAAGCCCCCATGACCCAGTTTCATCACCCCGTCGAGTTCATCAAATCGCCCGCCCCGGCCGGCAACGCGGCGCTCGGCGCGGTCGAGGCCGTGGTGCAAGAGGTCATCGCCCAGGTGCGCAGCCGGGGTGATGCGGCGGTGCGCGAGTACGCCCTGCGCTTTGACCGCTACAGCGGCGAGACGCTGGAGGTGAGCCAGACCGAGCGGCTGGCGGCGCTGGCCGCACTCGACCCGCAAACCCGCGCCGACACCGAATTTGCCATCGCCAACGTGAAAGCCTTTGCCCAGGCCCAGCTGGCCACCATGCTGCCGCTGGAGGTGGAAACCCTGCCGGGCGTGCACCTGGGGCACCGGGTGATCCCGATCGAGCGCATCGGCGCCTACGTGCCGGGCGGCCGCTACCCGATCCTGTCGGCGCCGGTGATGACGCTGGTGCCGGCCAAGGTGGCCGGCTGCGACGAGGTGATTGCCTGCCTGCCGCCCAATGCCCACCCGGCCATGATTGCCGGCTGCCACCTGGCCGGCGCCGACCGCATTTTTCGCATCGGCGGCGCGCAGGCGATTGCCGCCATGGCCTACGGCACCGCTTCGGTACCGGCGGTGGACAAAATCGTCGGCCCCGGCAACGCCTATGTCAATGAAGCCAAGCGCCAGGTGTTTGGCCAGGTCGGCATCGACCAGCTGGCCGGCCCCAGCGAGATTTTTGTGGTGGCCGACGACAGCGCCGACCCGCAGATGCTGGCCACCGACCTGCTGGCCCAGGCCGAGCACGATGTGCACACCCGGGTCGGCGTCATCACCACCAGCCGCCGCGTCGCCGAAGGCACGCTGCGCGAGGTGGAGCGCCAGCTGCTGACGCTGCCCACGGCCGACGTGGCCGGCCCGGCCTGGCGTGACTTTGGCGAAATTGCGCTGGTGCCGGACGAAGCCGCCCTGATCGCCTACGCCGACTTCATTGCCGCCGAGCACCTGCAGGTGCACACCGCCGAGCCGCAGGCCATGGCGCTTAAACTGCGTAACTACGGCTCGCTGTTCATCGGCACCCGCGCCAGCGTGGTGTACTCCGACAAGTGCTGCGGCACCAACCACACCCTGCCGACCATGCGCGCCGGCCGCTACACCGGCGGCCTGTGGGTCGGCTCCTTTGTCAAGATCTGCACCCACCAGTGGCTGGACCAGGTCGGGGTGCAGGCGGTGGCACCACCGGCGATCCGGCAAAGCGCCACCGAAGGCATGGAAGGCCACCGCCGCGCCGCCGCCCTGCGCCTGACCCAGGTGGTGGGTGCATGAGCCGGCCGCTCTGGCTGCTGGCCCTGTGCCAGGGCCTGTTCCTGACCAACAACGTGGTTTTCATCGCCATCAACGGGCTGGTTGGCCTGAGCCTGGCACCATTGGGCTGGATGGCCACGCTGCCGGTGATGGGCTATGTGGTGGGTGGCGCCCTGTCCACCAACCTGGTGGCAGCCACTCAGACCCGGTTCGGGCGCAAGCGCTCGTTCCAGCTTGGGCTGCTGGTGGCGCTGGGCTCGAGCCTGCTGTGCGCCTGGGCCGTGTTCGACAAGAACTTCTGGCTGCTGTGCGCCGCCACCGTGGTGGCCGGCTACTACAGCGCCAATGGCAACCTGTACCGCTTTGCCGCCGCCGAGCTGGCCTTGCCGGCCTGGCGCGAAAAAGCCGTCTCGGTGGTGATGGCCGGGGGCCTGTTGGGTGCGGTGGCGGGCCCCAATCTGGCCAACCACACCCGCGCCCTGCTGGGCGTGCCCTTTGCCGGCGCCTACCTGGCCCTGGCTGGCGTGGCGCTGCTGTCGATGCTGGTGATGGCGCTGATCGACTTCCCGCCACCACCGGTCAAAAAAGCCGGCCCCGGCGGCCGGCCGCTGGGCGTCATCATGCGCCAGCCAGTGTTCATGGTGGCCGCCGCCGCCGGCGCGCTCGGCTATGGCGTGATGAACCTGCTGATGGCCGCCACCCCGCTGGCCATGCAGCAGTGCGGGCTGCCCTTTGCCGACACTGCGCTGGTGCTGGAGTGGCATGTGATCGGCATGTTTGCCCCGGGCTTCTTCACCGGCCACCTGATCAAGCGTTTTGGCACACTGACCATCATGGGCGTCGGCGTGGTGCTGATGGCGCTGTGCATTGCCGTGGCGCTGACCGGGGTGGAACTGCACCAGTTCGTGGCGGCACTGCTGTTGTTGGGCGTGGGCTGGAACTTCCTGTTCACCGGCAGCACCACGCTGTCGCTGCAAACCTATACCCCGGAAGAAAAAGACCGGGCGCAGGGTGCGCTGAATTTCTTTGTCTTTGCCGTGATGGCGCTGAGCTCGTTTGGCTCAGGCCTGCTGGTCACCACCCAGGGCTGGAGCCTGCTGAACCTGGGCTCCCTGCTGCCGGTGGCGCTGACCGGCGCGGCGCTGCTGTGGCTGGCGCGCCACCAACGGCGGGCAGCCCTGTTGGCACCTTCGGCCTGAATATTGACATGCTGACGGGCTGAGACCCCATGCATCCCCTGCCGCTGCCCTTGCGTGACCCGGCGCCGATGCTGGCGCAGGCGCTGCGCGACTGGGGCGGCCGGCAGGACCTGTGGGTGTTTGGCTACGCCTCGCTGATCTGGCGGCCCGAGTTCGAGGCGGCTGAGCAGCGGTTGGCCCGGTTGCACGGCTACCACCGGGCGCTCAAGATGTGGAGCCGCGTCAACCGCGGCACCCCCGAGTGCCCGGGCCTGGGGTTCGCGCTGCGCAGCGGCGGCAGCTGCCAGGGCTGGGCATTCCGCATCCCGCAGGCACAGGGCGAACAGGCGCTGCGCCAGCTGTGGCCGCGCGAAATGGTCACCGGCGTTTACGACCCGAAATGGCTGCGCTGCCAGACCAGCGCCGGCCCGGTGCGGGCGCTGGCCTTCACCCTGCCGCGCCACAGCCCCAACTACACCGGGGAACTGCCGCCGGCGCGTTACCAGCAGATTTTTGCCCAGGCCAGTGGCCGCTTTGGCAGCACGCTGGACTACGCGCGCCAGACCCATGAGCAGCTGCACCGGCTCGGCATCCGGGACATGGCACTGGCGCGGCTGCTGCGGCTGGCCGAGGGCTGAACACACCGCTGGTGTCGCCGGCCACTGCGCCAAGACGGCCGTGCTGCCGTGACCGCCTCAAGACCGCGGCTTGACGTTCTCCGGGTCATAGAGCGACTTGTAACCCACCGCCGCGACCTGAACCGGATAGACGTCGCCAAAGTACTGGATCTGCAACTCGCGCCCCACCTCGCAATAGGCATGCGGCAGCCAGGCCAGGGCAATGTTCTTGCCGAGCGTCGGGCCGAAAGCGATGCTGGTGGTGAACGAGCGCCGGCCTTCTGAATCAATCAGCGTGGCGCCGGTGGCGGGGTCCATCACCGGCAGGTTGCCCAAGGGATAACGCGCCACACCATGGCTGTCGATGTTGCTGGTCATAACCAGCGTGCACAGCGTGGCCGGCTGGTGGTCGCGCTCGCGGAACTTCAGGTGCGCGGCTTTGCCGTGGAAATCGGCCGCCTTCACCTTGGGCCTGGCCAGGTCGCACTCGAACAGGTTGTACTCGGTCAGCAGGTCGGCGTTCTGCAGGCGCAGGCTCTTTTCCATGCGTCGGCTGTTGGCGTAGGTCTCCACGCCCACCGGAGTGACCCCCAGGGCGTGCAGCGCGTCCCACAGGGCCAGTCCGTCCTCGTACTTGAAGTGCAGTTCCCAACCTTGCTCGCCCACATACGAGATGCGGAAGGCCAGCACCGGCACGCCTGCGATCTTCAGGTTGCGCAGTGCCGCAAACGGGAAGTTCTCATGCGTCCAGGCCTCGGGCTCGTCGGCAATTTTTTGGATGGTGGCGCGCGCGTTGGGTCCCCACACGCCCAGGCAGCCGTAGTGCGTGGTGGTGTCGGTCACCTCGACCTTGGCACCCCGGTCCTGCGCCATGCGGCGGATCCAGGTCAAATCGCGGTGGCCGGCGTCGGCCCCGTCGACCACGCGGTAGTGGTCCTGCCCCAAGCGCAGGACGGTGAGGTCAGCCCGCACGCCACCCTTGGCGTCCAGGAAGTGGGTGTACACGCCTTTGCCCACCGGCGTGTCCCCGCCCACCTTGGCCACGCAGATGTACTCCAGCAGGTCGGCCGCATCAGGGCCTTCCACATCGATCTCGGCAAAGTGCGAGACATTGACCATGCCCACGTCTTCCGACATCTTGAGATGTTCGGCATTCGACACGCGCCAGAAATGGCGGTTGTCCCACTCGTTGGCACGCACTGGCACCTTATCGCCGTACACCGCGAGCAGGTGCTCGTTGCTGGCATAACCATGGGCGCGCTCCCAGCCAGAGAGCTCCATGAAGTAAGCGCCGAGAGCCTTTTCGCGCTCGTAGAACGGGCTCTTGAAAATACCCCGCCCAGCGCTGTAGGGCTCGCGGTTGTGCACCGGCGGGTTGTAGATCTTGAAGGCACCCTCGTAACAGCGATCGTGGATGTACTTCTCGTCCTGCTGGTACGGGTAGGTGCGGGCCACGTCGATGCGGGCATGGTCCAGGTGGGTGAACCCATCGGTCATCCAGTCGGCCACCAGCTTGCCAACGCCGGGGGCGTCTTTCACCCACACGGCTTCGGCGTACCAGAGACCGCGCACCTTGGACGACTCACCGATCGAGGGGTTGCCGTCGGTGGTGACCTGCAGCAGGCCGTTGAAAGAGTACTTTTCGTCGTAACCCAGCTCGGCCAGGATGGGCGTGAGTTCGATCGCCCGCTCCAAGGGCGCCATGATCTGCTCCAGCTCGAGGTCTCGCTGCGACGGCGAGAGCCGCGCCTGTTCCTTTTCCAGCAAATCGCGGGGGTGGCACATGCGCGGATTTTTCTCCTCGTAGTAGCCCCATTCGATCTGGCCGCCTTCGGGCGTCTTGGGGTCGCCGGTGTCGCGCAGGTAGGCCGAGTTGCCCTGGTCACGCAGCAGCGGGTAACCAATGTCCTTGCCAGTGCCGGCAAATTCCAGATAGGGTTTGAAAAAGGTGAGCGGGTGGTCCACCGGCATGATCGGCAGGTCTTCACCCGCCATCCCGGCAATCAGGCGCCCCCACAGGCCGGCGCACACCACCACGCGGTCGGCAGCGATATAGCCCTTGGTGGTCTCCACACCCTGGATGCGGCCGTTCTCGATGCGCAGGCCGGTACACGCCGTGTTGGCAAACGACATCAGCTTACCCGAGGCCACCGCGGCGTCCACCAACTCGCCCGCCACCATCTGCGAGCGCGGCTTGACCAGGCCGGCGTCCGGATCCCAGAGGGCGCCCTGGATCATGCTTTCTTCAAGCAGCGGGAACCGGGCCTTGGCCTCGGCCGGGGTGATCATCACCACCCGGTTGCCAAAGGCCTTGCCCGAGGCCACACGGCGCTGGAGCTCTTGCATGCGTTCGTCATCTCCCACACGGGCTACTTCCAGGCCGCCAATGCGCTCGTAGCGTCCCAGCTTGTCGTAGAAATCGATGCTGTACTTGGTGGTGAAGATCGTCATCTGGTCGTGCATCGTGTTGAAGCAGAAATCAGACGCGTGCGCCGTGGAGCCGACATCGGTGGGGATGGCGGATTTGTCGATGCCGACAATGTTGTCCCAACCACGTTCAATCAGGTGGTGCGCCACCGACGCACCCACGATGCCCCCTTGACCGATGATGACAACCTTGGCTCGTTCAGGAAATTTGGCCATTTGCGCTTGCTCCTAGGAATGTGGGTGGCGTGTCCCGGATGTGCTGACATGAGCCCACCCCCGCCGATCGTCGGCAACCGCGGACAGTGTATTCAGGCCATGGTGGGCTGACGCTTCAATTGCGACTGCTCTTTTCAAAATAGCGTCGAGCCGTCGCGAAGGCGTGGGCTGCTGCGGTTTGCCAAGCCGCGCCAGTTTGCCGGGTGCGGCCCGATTGCGCTGTTCCGGTGCTTGGGCCTGGCCTGGTCAGATGTGCCTTTGGTGCGCGGCTTTATGCCGCAAACCGGGCGTCAAGCCAGGCGCGCAGCGCGGCCAGCACCTGGCCGCGACCGGGCTCGGCCTCGTTGAAAAGCTCGTGGTACAGGGTCTCGAAGCACTGGCTGCTGAGCACGCTAGGGGGCGCAGCCGCCGCAAAGGCCTGGCTGCCGGCCGGGTTGACCAGCCGGTCGGCGCCGGCGTAGAGCAGCAGGGTCGGCACGACCCAGCCCGGGGCCGCCGCCCGCACTGCGGCGCTGTCCTCGGCAATGACACGGGCCAGCCGCGCCGCAATCCGGTCATGCACCAGCGAGTCACTCTGGTAGGCCGCCACCACCGCCGGGTCGTGCGAGATCAGCCGGGCGTCCAGCCCGTTGCCCACGCGCAGGTCAGGTAGCAGCGCCGGCAGCACCGCCACCAGCAGCTTCTGCACCGGGTTCAGTCCCGGGGAGCGCGCCGGGGACGACAGCACCAGAGCGTCCACCGGGCGCAGCTGCAGGGCGACAAAGCGGGCCGCCACCAAGCCGCCCATGCTGTGCCCCAGCAGGAGCAGGGGCTGGCCGGCCGCCAGGGCGGCCCGGGTCTGGTCGACCACCAGCGCCAGGTCGTCCAGCAGCCGGCGGGCCGTGGGCAGGCCGCCGCGCGGGCCGTCCGAAGCCCCGTGGCCATACTGGTCATAGGCCCGCACGGCATAACCCCAGCTGTTGAGGGCTTGCGCCAGCGCGGCGTAGCGGCCCATGTGCTCGCCCAGCCCATGCACGATCAGCAGCGTGGCGCGGGCCTCTTGCCCGGCCGGCAGCGGCCAGTCGCACAGGGCCAGCCCCGGCAACTGAGAGCTCTGCCCGACCGGAGGGAACAGCACGGCGTTCATGGCAGGCGGGCGATCACCTCGGCCACCGCCGCCGTGAGTTTTTTGGCGTAGGGCACCTGCAGAAATTCGTTGGGGCCGTGCGCATTGCTCTTGGGGCCGAGCACGCCGCAGACCATCATCTGCGCCTTGGGGAAGCCCTTGGACAGCATGCTCATCAGCGGGATAGTGCCGCCCTGGCCGATGTAGCCACAAGGCGCGCCAAAATGCGCCTGCGAGGCCGCCTGCAGCGCCTGCTCGAACCAGGGGGTGATCGCCGGTGCGTTCCAGCCGGTGGCTGAACTTGCCGCCTCAAAGGTCACGCGCGCCTGGTAGGGCGCGTTGTCCTCCAGCAGCGCCTTGAGTTGCTGCACCGCGCTGGCGGCCTCCACCAGCGGCGGCAGGCGCAGGCTGAGCTTGAAGGCGGTGTAGGGCCGCAGCACGTTGCCGGCGTTCTTCAATTCGGGGAAACCATCGGCGCCGGTGACGCTGAGCGTGGGCGTCCAGGTGCGGTTGAGCAGGGCCTGCACCGGGTCGGTGGTGGTGGGCAGCATCGACTGCATGGCGCCACCGCAATCGTAATGCGCCCAGGGAAAGCGTTTGTACACCTCGTCGCCCAGAATGGCGGCGGTGGCCTGCGCCTGCGCCAGCCGGTCGGCCGGCACCTCGCAATGAAAGCTGTCGGGCAGAAGGCGACCGGTCGCACTGTCTTCCAGCCGGTCCAGCACCTGGCGCATGATGCGAAAGCTCGACGGCACCAGGCCACTGGCATCGCCCGAATGCACGCCCTCGGTCAGCACCTCCACCTTCAGGGTGCCAGCAGCCATGCCGCGCAGGCTGGTGGTAAGCCAGAGCTGGTCGTAATTGCCAGCGCCAGAGTCGAGGCAGATCACCAGCGCCACGTCACCCAGTCGCTGGCGCAGTATGTCAATGTAGGGCAGCAGGTCGGGCGAGCCGCTTTCTTCGCAGGTCTCGATCAGGCCGACGATACGCGGGTGCGCCACCCGCTGGCTCTTCAGGGCCTGGATGGCGGCAACGCTGGCGTAGGCGGCATAACCGTCGTCCGCGCTGCCGCGGCCATAGAGCTTGCCGTCCTCGTACTTGGGCGTCCAGGGCCCCAGGTCATTGCGCCAACCCGAAAACTCGGGCTGTTTGTCCAGGTGGCCATACATCAGCACGGTTTGCTGGCTGACCGCAGCCGGTCCGCCGGCTGCACCGCTGCTGGCGGCCACCTCAAAAAACAGCAGGGGCGTGCGACCCTCCATGCGGATGATCTCCAGCGTCAGGCCCTCGATCTTTTGCGCCTCGACCCAGGCTGCGGTGTTGCGCAGCACGGTGTCGATGTAACCGTGGCGGGCCCAGTCGGCGTCGAACATCGGTGATTTGGCCGGGATGCCGATGTAGTCGGTCAGCTGCGGCACGATCTGCTCGTCCCAGGCGCGGCTGACCTGGGTGAGGGCCTGGGCAGCATTCAGGGCGGAGGGGGGAACTCGGGCATTCATGGCGATCTCCTTGGGGTCAGGGGCGAAACCAGCTTGCATCATGCCATGGCGGCCTGCAGGCGTGCGCGGTAAGCCGTGATGCGCGCCTGCAGGCCCGGCCTCGCGGCCGAACGCACCAGCGCGGCCAGATCGGCGTCGCGGCAGTCGGCCCGGGTGGCGCTGCGAATGGCTTGCGTGGTGGCGGCGTCCAGCCGCGGCGGCGTCAAGCGGCCGATGAGCTCGGTGGCGCTGTGGCTGCCAACGCCGGTGTCGGCCAGCTGGCTCGCCAGCC
>JBEGOC010000165.1:0-3453 GCA_041182225.1 Pseudomonadota bacterium
ATAGTGGATTACCACTGAAAGGATGACCACCATGAACCGCGAAGTCCCCCTGATTCATCCCGGCATCATCCTGTCGGAAGACTGGCTTGCGCCGCTGGGCCTGAGCCAGTATGCCTTGGCCAAGGCCATTGGCGTGCCGCCACGGCGCATCAATGAGATTGTGAAAGGCCTGCGCGGCATTAGCGTGGACACAGCACTGCGATTAGGCGCTTTTTTTGGCACCGATGCCCAGAGCTGGATCAACCTGCAAACCCATTACGACACGGAACGCGCCCGCGAAGCCATGGCAGAAACGATTTCCCGTATCCGCCGGTTTGAGCCGGCTGCTGCTTGATTTTTGAGTGAATCTATCGCAGAGAGCCCGATCGATCACACCAGTTTCGCCAAGGCCGCGGGCGAGTAGTCCGACAGCTCACTGGCCCGGCCGTCCCGCACCTTCAGCACCCAATCCGGGTCGCTGATCAGGGCCCGGCCCACCGCCACCAAATCAAAGTCGCCCCGGTCAAGCCGGCGCAGCAGCTCATCGAGCGCCGCTGGCTGCGAGCCCTCGCCGCCAAACGAGGCGATGAACTCGCCCGACAGGCCGACCGAGCCGACCGTGATGGTGGGCTTGCCGGTGAGCTTTTTGGCCCAGCCAGCAAAGTTGAGGTCCGAACCGGCGTACTCGGGCTCCCAAAAGCGGCGCTGCGAGCAATGGAAGATGTCGGCGCCGGCATCAGCGAGCGGCTGCAGCCAGGCTTCCATCTCCTGCGGCGTGCGAGCCATCTGCACCGTGTAGTCCTGCTGCTTCCACTGCGACAGGCGGATGATCACCGGGTAGTCCGGCCCCACCTCGGCGCGCACCGCCTTCAGGATGTCGGCGGCAAACCGGCCGCGCTGCACGAGCGTGTCGCCACCATAGGTGTCCTGGCGAAGGTTGGTGCCCTCCCAGAAAAACTGGTCGATCAGATAACCATGGGCGCCATGCAGCTCAATGGCGTCAAACCCCAGCCGCTTGGCCGCCCCGGCCGCGCGGGCAAAGGCCGCGATGGTGTCGGCAATGTCGGCATCGCTCATGGGCTCGGCAATTTTTTTGCCTGGGGACGACAGGCCCGACGGTGAATCCCAGGGGCCGGGCGGCTGCCAGCTGGTGCGGCGGTTGCGCACCGCGCCCACATGCCAGAGCTGCGGCGCCATCAGGCCACCGGCTGCATGCACGCCGTCAATCACCTTTTGCCAAGCGGCCAATGCGTCGTCACCCCAGAAGCGCGGCACATCGGGATCATTGGCCGAGGCCGGGCGTTGCACCACGGTGCCCTCGGACACGATCAGGCCCACCGCACTGGCGGCGCGGCGACGGTAATAGGCCATTACCTCGTCGGTGGGCACGCCGCCGGGCGAAAACGAGCGCGTCATGGGCGCCATCACGATGCGGTTGGGCAGCTGCAGGGTTTTGCAGCGGAAGGGGGAGAACAGGGATTGGGTGGGGGACATCACGCGAGCTTGCAGTTTTAAGAGGCTGGAGTATCCCGTACCACACGGGCTAGCCTGCCGCCTGCGCCCGCAGGCTCTGCTTCAACGATCAGCCGCCCCAATGCCTGCCGGCTCTGCCAAATCAAGCTGCACCACTGCTTCTACCAATTTTCCATCGCGAGCCACCACCAGTGGCGTGCCTGTGTGCGCTGCCAGCGCGCGGGCGCTTTGAGCTGCGCGGACCAACGCAGCGGGTGCGGCTTGCATGTCGGCGTCTGGCAGCCGAGAAACGAGCGTTGAACTCAGTACGGCACTCATGGGTTGCTTCCTTCCTCAAGTAACTGGGGCGGGTCGCCCCCATTGTCAAACAACTGCCAAAAATCGACCCGGTGGCGGTAGATGTCATTAAAATTGGCTAAACCTGCAGAAAAACGGCGGCTAATGGTGTCGATAGGAATATCGTGCCCACCCTGACGAACGCGGTTTGCCACGCGAGCGACGGCCTCGTCGACCGATCCTAGAGATAAGAATATCAGCTTGACGGAATACCCATTGATACGCTAGGCGTCAATCATGGGCGCATAGGTGCGACCCGAAAGCGTCGTCTCGAACGCAAAACTTCGTCCTTCAGCAGTGTGATGCGAGAGCTCTTGCAACATCAAACGGCCCGCCCTAAAGGCCACAGCCTGAGGTTGAAACGGCGCAATACCAGCGGCAATCAGGTCGGCATTTACGAAGATTGGGCAGTCCGCTTCATAGGGCAAAAATTCTCGAGCAAAAGTGGTCTTGCCTGCGCCGTTGGGACCGGCGATGATGACGACCTTTTTCTGCGGGCTCATGCGCCCCATTTCCCAACCATTAGGCGGTTTAGACCCAGCACAGGCATGGCGTATTCGGTGGCGGTGAGGTTGGAGTTGGCGCGCTGCTGGTCAGCCGCCTCCCACAGGCTGGCTTCGACTTGGGCGATGTTGTGAAATGGGTTGGCGGTCATGGGGTGTACCTTGTTATGGGCGCGGTGCCAGCCCTCCTCTTGCGCTGAATTTAGCATGGGGCCGCCCGGTGGGGCGCACAATCGTGGTGAGCCTTGCCTTTGCCTCTGGCAACGGGTCGTCAAGCCCCATCACCATGAACCCATCCAAACCCCACCCCACTGGCCCAGCCGAGTCAAAACACTTGCCGGATGAGGGCCCCAATACGCCGCCGCTGGGCCTGTTGCAGGCGCCCACGCGGCACCTGTTTTTTACTGGCAAAGGGGGCGTTGGCAAAACTTCGCTGTCGGCGGCGGTGGCGCTGTACTTGGCCGATGCCGGGCAACGGGTGCTGCTGGTCAGCACCGATGCGGCGTCCAACCTGGATGAGATGCTGGGCGTGCCGCTCAGCAACCAGGCGGTGGCGGTGCCCGGCGCGCCCGGGCTGTCGGTGCTCAACATTGACCCGACCAACGCGGCCGAGGCCTACCGGCAGCGGGTGGTGGCGCAAATGGCCACAGGCACCAGCGACAGCGAGATCGCCACGGTGCGCGAGCAGCTGTCAGGCGCCTGCACCACCGAGATCGCCTCGTTTGACGAGTTTTCGGCGCTGCTGGCCGATGTCAGCCAAGCCTACGACCACATCGTGTTCGACACCGCGCCCACCGGCCACACCCTTCGGCTGCTGAGTCTGCCCAAGGCCTGGAGCGGTTTTTTGGCCGGCAACGACCGGGGCGCGTCCTGCCTGGGGCCGCACTCGGGCCTGAAAATGCAAGAGCTGCGCTTCCAGCGCGCACTGGCTGCCTTGAGCGACCCGACGCTGACCACCGTGGTGCTGGTGGCGCGGCCGGACGCCGGCGCCATCCAGGAGGCCGCCCGGACCTGCGACGAACTCAAGACGCTGGGCCTGGCCAACCAGCGGCTGGTGGTGAATGGCGTGTTTCACGCTACTGACCCGCGCGACACCGTGGCCAGTGCGCTGCAGGCCCTGGGCCAGCAGGCGCTGCTGGCCATGCCCGATGCTTTGCGGGCC
>JBEGOC010000166.1:0-10840 GCA_041182225.1 Pseudomonadota bacterium
AAGCAGGACAAATTTGCCACCATCACGCTGAACCGTCCAGACAAACTCAACGCGATGAACAAGACGGTGATTCATGACATCGACCATGCACTCGCGGCGGCCGTGGCCGATCCCGAGGTCAACGCTTTGGTGATTCGTGGCGCCGGGCGGGCGTTCTCTGCCGGCTACGACCTGCAGGGTGGCGACTTTGATGTGGATGTCGACTTCTGGCGCACCGACATGAGTGAGAACGTGGAGGCATTGCTGAACATCTGGCGCGCGCCGATCCCGGTTATCGCCTCGGTCCACGGTTACGCCTTGGCGGGTGCCCTTGAACTCATGATGTGCTGCGACTTGGCCATTGCCGCCGACACGGCCAAATTCGGTGAGCCCGAAGTACGTCACAACTCCGGGCCTCCGTCGTTGATGATGCCCTGGCTCCTGTCCAGCCGTGACACCCGCTGGCTGATGTACACCGGTGATCTGGTAGACGCGGCCCAGGCGCGCGAGATGCGGCTGATCAACAAGGTGGTGCCTGCCGACCAGTTGGCGCTGGAGACCGACAAGCTGGCCCGCAAGATGGCCCGCATGCCGGTACCAGCCTTGAAGTACACCAAGGCCTCGCTGAACAACCAGCAGGTGGTCGCCGGGCTGCTGAGTTCATTCCAGTACAACATCGAGGCCATTGCTGCCCTGCATTCGACCAAGCAGGGCCGAGATTGGATGCGCAACCTGGCGACCATGTCGCTCAAGGAGTACCTCAATTTCCGTGATGCACCGTTTGCCGGATTGGACTGAACCGCCCGCGGACGGATTGAGGATGGCGGTGATCACCACGCCCTTGCGCAGCCTGCTTGAGGCCCGAAGTGTGGCCGTTGTCGGCGCGTCGGAGCGGCCGGAGGCCTCTTCTGGTTTCGTCCTGCGAAACCTTTTGGCCTGCAAATTTTCTGGTCAGGTGTGGCCGGTGCACCCCTCTGCCCGGAGCATCCTCGGGTTGCCGGCCGTGCCCCGATTGGCCGACCTGCCTCAGCGCCCTGACGCGGTGGTCATTGCCGTTGCGGCGGCGACCGCAGTGGAGGTGGTGGGCGAAGCGTCGGCGCTGGGGATACCGGGTGCGGTGGTCCTCGCCAGCGGCTTTGCCGAGACCGGCGCTGTAGGCGCTTCACTGCAGCAGACACTGGCTGCGAGCGCCGTGGCGGGCCATATGGCCCTCTGTGGTCCCAACTGCCTGGGGTTTTACGTCCCCGCCACGGGGCTGGCGCTTTTCAGTTCACGGCTGGTGCCAGACATGCGCCGAGGCCAGGTGGCCATTGTTTCGCATTCCGGTGCCACGGCCATTGCCTTGGCCAACTGTGGCCGCCTAGGTGTCAGCCATGTGGTGTCGGCCGGCAATGCTGCCGTGACCGACATCGCCGACTATGTGAGCTATTTCGCGACCACCGAAACGGTGCGTGTGGTGGCCTTGCTCCTTGAGAAGATTGCCAACCCTCAAGCCTTTGCCCTGGCCATGGCGCAAGCCCACCAAGCCAATCTCAAGGTGGTCGCCCTGCGGACCGGTCGATCAGCGCGCGGCGCCCGATCCACGGCTGCCCATACCGGCGCGCTGGCCGGCTCCAACGAGGCCACCTCGGCGTTCCTGCGCCGGCATGGCGTGATCGAGGTCAACGATTACGACGAACTGGTGGAAACAGCGGCATTGCTGTCTTCGCCCGTGCGGCGCCCAGCCGGGCGCCGCATTGCCGCGATCGGTGTCAGTGGCGGTGGTCTGGCCCACTTCGCTGACCTGGCGGCCAGTGCTGGGGTGGCTTTTGCGGAGCTGTCTGCCCGCACCCAAACCGCGATCGACCAGCTGCTGCCGCCTTTCGCCCATGCCGATAACCCGCTGGACATGACCGGGATCGTTTTTGGCGATCCGGGCAGGTACCGCGAGGCCTTGAATCTGCTCGCCGCAGACCCTTCGGTAGCCATGCTGGTCGCGGTGCAGGACACGCCGCTGGGGCTGGATGCCGATGGCGCCCAGGAATACGCGGGTATCGCGGGCGCGATTGGTGAGTTCCATGCCAAAGGCGACAAGCCCGTGGTCTTTCTAAGCCTGCTGGCTGACGGGCCGCATGCGGTGATCCGGGAGTCCCTGCTGGCCGTCGGAATTCCGATCCTGCAAGGCGGGCGCGCTGGCCTTGTTGCACTTGCCCGCGCCATGGCCGACAGCCCGCCCCGGCGCGTCGATCCCCGCGTCGAGGTGCACCAACAGGATGTTTGGGTGCGCAGATTGTCCGAAGGTCCTGCGCTGACGGAACGCGAGGCCAAAGACTTTCTGAGCGCCCACGGCATTGCAACCACCCGTGAGCTGCTCGCGGCGGACAGTGCGTCGGCAGTCCGCGCAGCGCAGACCCTTGGTTGGCCCGTGGTCATGAAGATCGAATCGCCGGACATTCCGCACAAGACCGAAGTCGGCGGGGTGCAACTCGGCATCCGCGACGAGGCGGGGGTACGCGCCGCGTTTGACCTGCTTCATGCCAACGCCCGTCGCCTCGCGCCTCAGGCGCGAATCAGCGGCATGCTGGTGCAAGAGATGGTCAGCGGCGGTGTCGAGGCCCTGGTCGGGCTGGCGCGGCACCCGCCCTTCGGCTTGGCTGTGACCGTCGGGCCCGGAGGGGTTTTTGTCGAACTGACTGGCGGACATGCACTTGACCTGTTGCCCATTGACGCGGCAGCAGCGACGGCTCTGATTGGTACAACACCCCTGCAGCGCCTGCTGTCAGGGTATCGCACCGGCCAGGTGTCCGACGCGGCTGCACTCGTGGATCTGGTGACCCGACTGGGCCAGATCGGTCAGGCCTACGAGCCCTACCTGGAGGCCGTCGACCTGAATCCGGTCGCGGTCCTGCCCAGTGGGCTGGGCGTTCGGGTTCTGGACGCGCTCGTCGTGCGCCGGATGGATACCGACCACGCCCTTTAGCCGGCCGCCAGGGTGGGGTCATGCTGTGGTGCTTACGCCGAGACGCCTGTGGCGCGAAAGGCGGTCAGCAGCTCGCTGGTCATGTTTTTTGCTTCCAGCGCGGCCTGGCGTTTGATGTGGCCAAACCCACGGATGCGCTCCGGGACCATTGCCAGCTTCACAGCCAGGGGCAGGGTATCGGGCGCCAACTCGGCCAACAACGTGTCAACCAGCGCCACATAGTCCGCCAGCAGCGCGCGCTCAAAGCGACGCTCCGCACTGTAGCCAAAGGGGTCCAAGGGCGTACCACGCAGACCCTTGCCATAAGACAACAGGCCGAAAGCGCGCAGCATCCAGCCGCCGTAGCGGCGTTTTCGAGGCGCACCCTTGGCACCAAACAGGTCGGACAGGAGCGGGATGGCGAGGTGAAATTCGAGACGAATATCCCCTTCAAATTCGCGCTTGAGTTGGTCCATGAAGCGGCCGTTGGCAAACAGGCGCGCCACCTCATACTCGTCCTTGTACGCCATGAGCTTGAACAGGTTGCGCGCCACTGCCTCGGTCAGGGCATCGCTGTCCGGCGCAATGGCGTGTTCGCGGGCGGCGACCCGATCCAGCAGCGTACGGTAACGGGCTGCGTAGGCACGGTTCTGATAGGCCTCGAGTTCTTGCTCATGGCGCGCCATCAACTGCGCCAAGGGCAGGGCCGCAGGCGCCTGGGCCGGCACGGACGCGCCGGACAGGCTGGCCAGCCGGACCGGATCGTGGGCCGCCAAACGCCCCCAAGCGAAGACCTTCTTGTTGGCGTCCACCGCAACCGCATTGAGTTCGATGGCACGCTCGATCGACGCCAGGCCAACGGGCAGCAGCCCGCGCTGAAACGCAAAGCCCAGCATCAGCAGATTGGCCGCAATGGCATCGCCAGCCAATGGGGTGGCAAGCGCCGTTGCCCGCACGTACGCGACCTTGTCGGCACCGCATACGGCTTCGATCGCGCGTTCGATCTGTTCAGCTTGCAAATCCAGGTTATTGTCAGCCACGAAAGCGGCCGTCGGCTGCAGATGGCGGTTCACAACGACGCGCGTGACCCCTGGATGGCAACGCAACAGGACAGATTCGCCGGCCGCGACCAAGGCGTCACAAGCTAGGACCAGGTCCGCGTCCCCTTGAGCCAAGCGTACGGCGTTCAGTTCAGAGGGCTGCCGTGCCACGCGGATATGGCTGGTCACGGCGCCGTTTTTCTGTGCCATACCCGTGACATCCAGCACACTGCAACCCCGTCCTTCGAGGTGTGCCGCCATGCCCAACAGGGCGCCCAAGGTCAGCACCCCTGTGCCGCCAACACCGGTGACCAGAATGCCGTACGGCCGCTCCAGCGAAAGTGGGGCCGGCAAGGGCAGCCCAGCCGCCGGGTCAAGGGGGGTGGCGCCATCGTGCACCACGCGACGCGGCCTTGCGCCGCTGAGGGTGACGAAACTCGGACAAAAGCCTTCCACGCAGGAGAAGTCCTTGTTGCAGCCAGACTGGTCGATCATCCGCTTGCGCCCGAACTCGGTCTCCAGGGGCACCACCGACATGCAATTCGACGCCCGCGAACAATCGCCACAGCCCTCGCAAACTGCAGCATTGATCACCACGTGGCGCTTGGCCATCGCGTCCGACATCTGCTTGCGCGTGCGCCGTTTTTCAGCCGCGCAGCCCTGGTCGTACACCAGCACGGTCAGGCCAGGCACCTCGCGCAGTTCCCGTTGAACCCGGTCGAGGTCCTTGCGGTGGTAGACGCTGACGCCTGGCGCAAAGCCGATGTCGGAGGGGTACTTGTCCGGGTCGTCGGTCACGACGACCACCTTTTTTGCGCCCTCTGCCGTCACCTGCCGGGTGATGTCTGCAACGCTTGGGCCGCCTTCGATCGCCTGGCCTCCGGTCATGGCGACAGCGGCGTTGTAAAGGATCTTGTAGGTGATGTTCACACCGGCAGCGGCAGCGGCTCGGATGGCCAGCAGGCCGCTGTGCTGGTAGGTGCCGTCACCCAGATTCTGGAACACATGAGATTGCGAGGAGAACGGGGCCAGGCCTATCCAGGTTGCACCCTCGCCCCCCATCTGGGTGATGGTGATGGTGTTCCGTTTCGGCAGCATTTGGACCATGCCATGGCAGCCAATGCCGGCCAGGCCCCGGCTGCCGTCGGGCAATTGGGTGGAGGTATTGTGCGGACAGCCGGAGCAGAAAAACGGTGTGCGTTGGGTCGTCAACCCGCAGTTGCTCACCGATCGCGCCTGCGCATCGGCTTGCACCAAGTGCTGGTGCAAATCAGTCGCTGCCCCCCCCAAGGCGTCCAGCCTGGCCACGATCACCCGGGCCACCATCACGGGGTTGATCTCGCCGGCACTCGGCAGCAGGGGCTGGCCGGTTTCGTCGGTCTTGCCCACCACGCGCGGGCGATGTGACGTTGGCGCCTGGTAAAGAATGCGGACCAACTGGTCTTCGATCAGCGCACGCTTTTCCTCTACCACCAACACCTCTTGCAGGCCCCGCGCAAACGTCAAGGCACCTTCTGCCTCCAGGGGCCAAGTCAGGCCCACTTTGTACAAACGCAGGCCCAGCGCCTCGGCGCGATCCGGATCAATGCTCAGGCGCTCCAGGGCCTGGCGCACGTCAAGGTAGGCTTTGCCGGTGGCCATGATGCCCAGCTGTGCCTTGGGTGAGTCAAAGATGGTTTGATCAATCGGATTGGCACGCGCGAAGGCGGCCACCGCCCGCATCTTGGGCCCGTGCAGCCGGCGTTCCTGGTCCAGCGGTGCGTCTGGCCAGCGGATGGAGAGGCCATCGGCCGGGCCATCGACATCGGGCACCACCCATTGCAGGCGGTCAAGCTTCACATCCACCGATGCGGAGCTGTCGACTGTTTCCGTGATGGCCTTGAAGCCGACCCAGCAACCGCTGAACCGCGACAAGGCAAAACCGTACAGGCCGTAATCCAGATAGTCCTGCACCGTCGCCGGGTTGAGCACCGGGATCATCGCGGCCGAAAAAATCTGCTCGCTCTGGTGCGCGAGGGTTGAGGACTGCGCCCCATGGTCATCGCCCGCGACCACCAGAACGCCGCCGTGGCGTGAACTGCCTGCCGAGTTGCCGTGTTTGAACACGTCGGCACTGCGGTCGACGCCCGGCCCCTTGCCGTACCAGATGCTGAACACACCATCGACCGTCGGTCCAGGGAACAGATGCGACTGCTGGGTGCCCCAGATCGAGGTGGCAGCCAGGTCCTCGTTGAGCCCGGGTTGGAAGTGGATGTTGTTCGCGCGAAGCAGCGACTGCGCGCGCCACAGGGCACGGTCGTAGCCACCCAATGGAGAGCCCCGGTAACCGGAGATGAAGCCCCCCGTGTTGAGGCCGGCGGCACGGTCGCGGGCCCGCTGCATCAGTGGCAGGCGGACCAATGCCTGCGTGCCTGACAGGTAGACCCGACCGTTCAAGCGCGTGTACTTGTCGTCCAATGTGACTTCCACCGGTTCCATCAGCCCGTACTCCATACTCCATGGATGAATGCATGCGTGCGGGCTGGTCCGTTCAAGGTGAAAACACCACGGTTGCCACCGCGCCAAGCCCAGTATCGCATCCCGGCCAGGATGCGATACTCAGCCAAATCTGATGGAACTGCAGGTGCCAGCTTGATCGCTCACCTGACAAAAAATGGCTGTCATTTCTGGTTTGAGTCCTGATGCCGGTGTGCCGGCGCCCTGCCGTGTGGCCGTGGTGGGCGCTGCCAACATGGACATCCTGGTGCACACCTCGACGGGTTTGGCCCCGTCTGACTCAAACCCCGGCAGCATTCTTTGTGCACCGGGTGGGGTGGGGCGCAACGTGGCCGAAAATCTGGCCCGGCTTGGCCTGGCGTCACAGCTGTTCAGCGTGGTGGGTGACGACGTGTTCGGGCAAGCCCTGCTCGCAGCCACCGGACAAGCCGGTGTGAATGTGTCGGCCGTCAGCGTCTGGCCCGGCTGTCGCAGCGCCAGCTACCTGGCTTGGCACGGGGCGGACGGTGACATGCTGGCGGCTGTCAATGACATGGGCTTGCTGGACAAGCTGACGCCCGAAGTGCTGCAAGCACAGCGGGGTGACCTGGCGCAGGCGCAATTCATGGTCGTCGACTGCAATCTGCCCCCGCCAACACTGGCCGGCTTGCTGCAGTCACCCACCCAACCGGTGTTTGTGGATGCGGTGTCGGTGGTCAAGTGCGAAAAGCTGCGACCCTGGCTGCCCAGCTTGCAACTGCTCAAGGTCAACCAGCGCGAAGCGGCTGTCCTCAGCGGCCTCAAAGTCGAGACCGCTGACGAGGCCTGCCTTGCCGCATCGGCGTTGCACCGGGCTGGCGTCAAGCAGGTGGTGGTCAGTCTCGGCAGTGTCGGCGTCTGCTGGTGCGATGCCGACGGACAAACCGGGCACCGCCCGGCACGCCCGGTGGCCGTCGTCAACACATCCGGTGCGGGTGACGCCTTGCTCGCGGGCCTGGTCTTGGGTTGTGCCGAAGGATTGTCCCTGGCCCAAGCCGTGCAGGGCGCCATGGCTTGTGCCGAGATCACCTTGGCCAGCCCGCATGCCAACTCGCCCCATTTATCGATAGCGGCATTACGGGCCCATCTGGACGACGCAAGCTGGCCGGGCCCGGATCGGCAATCCGCGAAACCATGACACCTCAACCGATGAAGCACCTGGATATCGCCCCCGAAGTCCGCCTGGCCCTTCAACAGGGCCAGCCCGTGGTGGCCCTGGAGTCCACCATCATTTCTCACGGGATGCCCTACCCGCAAAACGTCGCCACTGCCTTGCGGGTTGAGGCTGAGGTCCGCAACAGCGGTGCTTTGCCGGCCACCAGTGCCGTGATTGACGGTCGGCTCACCGCCGGCCTCAGTGCCGCGCAAATAGAGGCACTGGGCCGTGCCGGACCCGCTGTGGCCAAGGTCAGCCGCCGCGACCTGCCCTTCGTCATCGCAGCCGGACAGACCGGTGCCACCACAGTGGCTGCCACCATGATCATTGCGGCGATGGCTGGCATCCGGGTATTTGCCACCGGGGGCATTGGCGGTGTCCATCGCGGCGCGGCCCAGACCTTTGACATTTCAGCCGATCTGCAGGAACTGGCACGCACCCCGGTGGCGGTGGTGTGTGCAGGCGCCAAGTCGATCCTGGACTTGGGCCTGACCCTGGAATACCTGGAAACGCATGGCGTGCCGGTGGTGGGCTATCGGACCGCGCTATTGCCCGCATTTTTTACCCAGGACAGTGGTTTCGCCGTCGATTACCGGCTGGACGAGGCCAGCGACATCGCCCGCTTGTTGCAAATCAAGTGGGCCATGGGCCTCGGCGGTGGCGTGGTGATTGCCAACCCGATCCCGACGGCCCATGCGATGCCCCGCGCCGCGATTGACACGGCCATTGCACAGGCGCTGTCTGATGCCCAGGCGCAGGGCATCTCTGGCAAGCAGACCACGCCGTTTTTGCTGGAGCGGGTCAACGCGCTCACTGGCGGCCACAGCCTGGCGGCCAACATCGAACTGGTGCTCAACAACGCGCGTCTGGCCTCGGCGGTTGCTGTGGCGCTGGCCGGGTTGGAGTCCCGCTCGACGGGTTGACCCTCTGTCAAGCCGGGCTGGCAGAATCACACCATGCCGAACTTTGCCGCCAACCTGTCCTTCCTGTACCAAGAGCTGCCCTTCATGGCGCGCTTTGCCGCGGCAGCGCAGGATGGCTTTGGCGCGGTGGAGTACCTGTTTCCCTATGAGTACCCGGCGGGCGAGATTGCCGCCCGCCTGGCCGACAACGGCCTGCACCAGGTGCTGTTCAACGCCCCGCCAGGCGACTGGGCGGCTGGCGAGCGGGGCCTGGCCTGCCTGACCGGGCGCCAGGCCGAGTTTCGGGTCGGTATTGCCCAGGCGCTGGACTACGCGGCGGCACTGGGCTGCAGGCGCATTCATGTGATGGCCGGCCTGCTGCCGCCGGGCCAGACCCGGGACGCGCTGCAATCGGTCTACCTGGACAACCTGCGCTGGGCCGCAGCGGCGGCAGCGTCCTACGGGGTGGCGCTGCTGATTGAGCCGATCAACCTGCGCGACATCCCGGGCTATTTTTTGAACCGGCAGGACCATGCCCATCAGTTGCTGCAGATCATCGGGGCACCCAACCTGCAGGTGCAGATGGATCTTTACCACTGTCAGATTGTGGAGGGTGATGTCAGCATGAAGCTGCGCCAGTACCTGCCCACCGGGCGCGTCGGCCACATCCAGATCGCCAGCGTGCCGGCCCGGCACGAGCCGGATGAGGGTGAGCTCAATTACCCCCACGTGTTCGCGCTGCTCGATGAACTGGGCTACGACGGCTGGGTGGGTTGCGAGTACCGGCCACGCCTTGGCGCGGTGCCGGACGGCACCTCGGCCGGGCTGGGCTGGCTGCGGCCCTGTGCCCAGCGGCGAGTTTGACCCGCATCACCTTGCTAACCGGAGACTCACCATGTCGATAGCGACGCAACCCTTGCACGGTGTCAAGGTCATTGAGTTTTGCCACGTCGCGGCCGGTCCATTTTGCGGCATGCTGCTGTCAGATTTTGGTGCCGAGGTCACCAAGATCGAATCGCCCGAGGGCGATGCCATGCGCCAGTGGCCACCGCTGAGCCAGGGCTTCAGTGAAAACTTTGCCTCACTCAACCGGGGCAAGCGGTCGGTGGTGCTGGACCTCAAACAACCGGCCCAGCGCGAGCAGGCCCGCGCGCTGGTGCAGCAGGCCGATGTGCTGGTGGAAAACAACCGGCCCGGTGCCATGAGCCGGCTGGGTCTGGGTTGGGACTGGTTCGGCCCGCGCCAGCCCGGGCTGATTTACTGCTCGATCTCGGCCTACGGCCAGGACGGTCCGCGTGGCGGCGAGGGCGGGTTCGATCTGACCATCCAGGCCAGCGCCGGCGTGATGAGTGTCACCGGCGAGCCCGGTGGCGCGCCGGTCAAGGCCGGCGTGCCGGTGGTCGACTTTGCCGCCGGCCTGTATGCTGCGTTCAGCATTGCGGCCCTGCTGGCGCGGGTGCGTGGCGGCGGACCGGGCGGCCAGATCGATATCCCGAGGTTCGCCACCACGCTGGCGATTTCGGCGCTGCAGACCAGCGAATACTTCGGTACCGGCAAGAATCCGCAGCCACTCGGCTCGGCCCACCCGCGCAACGCCCCCTACCAGGCCTACCAGGCGGCTGACGGCTGGTTTGCGCTGGCCGCGGGCAACAACAAACTGTGGCAGCAGGTGTGCGCCTTGACGCCGGCCACCGCGCTGCGGGCCGACCCGCGCTTTGCCACGCCGACCCGGCGCGCGGCCAATCAGGTGGCGCTGGCGGCGCTGATGACGCCCCAGTTTGTGCGCCAACCCGTCGCCCATTGGCTGGGCTGCTTTGGGCCGGCTGGCATCCCCTGCGCCCCCATCAACGGCTATGCCGAGGCGCTGCAAGACCCGCAGGCCCGCCACCTGCAGTTGGTGCAGCCCATGACCCTGCCCAATGGCGTGCAGACCCGCACCGTGGGTTGCCCCGTCAAGCTCGACGGCGCGGTGCTGGCGGTGGACACCCGGCCCCCCGCCCTGGGCCAGCACACCGCGCCGGCGCTGGCGGCCTTGGCGCCAGGCTCGGAGGGTCAGCCATGAGCGGACCGCAGAAACTGCAGGCTCCGCCAAACCGACCCAGCGATGCCATAGCGCCGCTGCGCGAGCTGGTCACTGGGTTGACGGCCCTGGTGGGAACGACGCAGGACGAGCCCCGCCTGCTGGTCGAGGCCCGGCCGCTGCTGGCACGCCTGCTGGCGCAGGACGACTGGCTACCCGAGGCCTGTGCCGCAGTACGGCCGGACCGCTATGCGCAGTACCTGCTGCACTGCGACCCGCTGGAGCGCTTTT
>JBEGOC010000167.1:0-11908 GCA_041182225.1 Pseudomonadota bacterium
GTAGCCGGTATCGCCGGGGAACAGAAAGCGCCATGGCGCTGCGGCGTCGGGTTGATGCTCCACCATATAGCCACCCCAGAGTGAGGCGTTGGTGTCAAACGGGGTGCGGCGGCTCCAGTGCTGGGCGGGGGTGAAGTGGATGCGCACCGGCTGCGCCAACGCTGTGCCGTGTGTGTCGCTCGCGATGTCGGCATGCTGCCACCAATCCAATTCGGTCACATTGGCAATGCCGCGTGCATCAAACCAGGGCTTCAGCCCCAGCGGTACAAGGATGCGGGGCTTTTGCCCGGACGCCATCATCGCAGCCACGGTGGCGTCGCACAGGTGGTCGTAGTGGTTGTGTGATATCAGCAGCACATCGATGGCGGGCAGCCGGTCGCCGCGCATTGGTGCCGGCACCATGCGCGGCGCGCCAAAGCGGCCGTAGGGGCCGGCGAAATCCGCCAGTGTTGGGTCGGTCAGGATGTTGAGCCCGCCCACTTGCAGCAAGACCGACACGTGGCCCAGCCAGGTGACCCTGGGCGCCTGTTGACGCCGCGCCAGCAGCGCGTGGTCTACCGGGACGCTCCAGGCCTGTGCGAATTTCGCGTAGCCACCGGCAGGGGCCGAGAGCGGCTTGAAGTCGCCGCGCACGTTACGCCAGACCATTTCGTACCAGGGAAAGTCACCAATCACGACCGAGGGGTCGCTGTTGGAAAAGCCGCTGTCGCGGTGGTGGTCCGGCTTGCGACGCAGTGTCTGGGTGGTCATGGGTGTTTCGTTCGGAATCGGTTCGGCGTCTCATGCTAACAAGCTCTGTCGGGCTCGAGCGGGCGCCGTGACCGCTCGGGCTGAACTGCATCGACTTCATGGCGCGTCGGGATAGCAGATTGGCGTGAATCGCCACTGCTTCTGCCCACCTTTGTCAATAAAGTCCAAAGCAGGAGGTCAACCCACATGAACCCAACGATTCTGATTACCGGCGCATCGAGCGGCATTGGTAGAGCCACAGCCAAACACTTTCAGTCCAAAGGCTGGAACGTGATTGCGACCATGCGCACACCGGCGCTGGAAACCGAACTCACCGGACTTGACCGCGTGCTGGTCACCCGACTCGACGTGCTGGACACTGCCTCGATTACCACTGCGGTTGAAACCGGCTTGGCCAGGTTCGGCAAGATTGACGTGCTGTTAAACAACGCCGGCTATGGCGCCTACGGCCCGCTGGAGGCAACACCGCTGGACAAGGTCCGCCGGCAATTCGATGTCAACGTGATCGGCCTGTTGGCCACAACGCAGGCGCTGTTGTCGCACTTCAGGACCCGGCGCCAGGGTGTCATCGTGAACGTGTCGTCGATTGGCGGCAAGATCACTTTCCCCTTGGGCACGCTGTACCATGGCACCAAGTTCGCCGTGGAGGGCCTGTCCGAGTCACTGCACTACGAACTTGCCGCGTTTGGCGTGCAGGTGAAGATTGTTGAGCCAGGCATGGTCAAAACGGACTTTGCCGGCCGGTCCTTCGACTTCAGCAATGACGCCACTCTGGCCGAATACCAGCCCGTGGTGCAGGCGCTGCTCTCGGCATTGGGACCCATGGCGGACATGGCATCGCCGCCGGAAGGCGTGGCAGAAGTTATTTACCAAGCCGCCACGGACGGCACGGACCAGTTGCGTTACGCGGCGGGCGCGGATGCCGTGCAACTTCTGGCGGGGCGCCAGGCGCATGACGACGCCAGCTTCCTGGCCGGCATCAGGGCACAGTTTGGCCTCGTTGCCTGACACGCCACCTGGCTTGCCTCAGGGCTGCGGCGGCTTTGGCGCAATCGGATAATGGCGTGGCCCCACTGGACGCTGAACGACCCTCGATGCCATCAAACACCTATGCACTGGATGCCACCTGGCGCCCGCTCCTGAAAGACCTGGGCGTCAGCCCTGCCAATGTCTTGCGCCGTGCCGGCTTGCCGGAGAATTTGTTGGCGCAGCCAGGGGTGCGCTTGAAGGCGGCGGACTTTTACCGCTTCTGGGACGGTATTGACCGCGAATTGAACGATCCTCTTTTTCCGCTGCGCCTCTGCCAAGCCATCCGGAGCGAGTCATTTTCACCACCCCTGTTCGCGGCGCTGTGCAGCCCGAATTTTCTGGTGGCGGTGCAGCGAATCGCCCGTTACAAGGCACTGGTGGCACCGATGCGGGTCGACCTGCGGCAGGGCAATGGCGTGGTCAGCCTCGGCCTGGTGTGGCCGGACAGAACCTTGCAACCGCCCCAGTCCCTGGTACTGACCGAGTTGCTTTTTTTCGTGGCTCTGGCCCGGATCGGCAGCCGAGAACCGGTCTGCCCGCTGCGGGTGGTGACCGAGGTCCCGCCTTCCGAGCAGCAGGCCTACGCCGAATTTTTTGGCGTTGGCGTGGAACAGGGCGTGGGTCACAACCTCACCTTCCGCCAGGCCGACACCTCGTGCCCGTTTTTGACCTCCAACGAAGGCCTCTGGACGGCCTTTGAGCCAGAACTGCGCACCCGCCTGGCTGAATTGGATGACTCAGTGTCCTTGCGCGAGCGGGTTCGGGCCATTCTGCTGGAGTCGCTGCCCAGCGGGCTGATCGCCGCCGATCTGGTTGCCGGCAAACTGGCCCTGAGCAAAAGAACCCTGCAGCGGCAGTTGGAGGCCGAAGGCACCACCTACATGAAGGTACTACAAGACACCCGCGCGGCATTGGCCACCCACTACCTGCACCACACCCGGCTGCCCGCCGCCGAAATTTCGTTTCTGCTGGGTTTTGAGGAGCCCAATTCCTTCTACCGTGCCTTTCGTGACTGGACCGGCCAATCACCAGACCAGGCGCGGCAGCAGCAAACGTCGGCGGCCTAGACCTGCCCGGCCGTCATTCTCAACCTTCCTTTTCTTGATCGGAGACACCATGAACCCAAGTGACGCCACTGTGAAATTGCTCGAAGCCATGCTGGTGTATTTCCAGGGCGAAAAAATCGAGGCGCTGGTCTTTATCCTGCCCATCGGGCTGCTGAGTCTGGTGTTCGGCGCCTGGCTGGTCGTCGATGGTGGCGATGGGTTTGCCCGCGGCGTGGCCATTCCGTTCCTGTTGATGGGCTTGCTGATGACCACCATCGGCGCGGTGGTGGGCTATCGGACTCCGGCCCAACTGGTCCAATTGCAAACGGCCGTGAAAGCCGAGCCCGAAGCGGCCCGAAGCGCCGAGATTCAGCGCATGGACAAGGTCAACGGCGCCTGGCACATCTACCTGGGTCTGTGGGCGGCTTTTGGCATCGCCGGGCTCGTACTCCGCTTTGCGACGCGCGGTGATTTCACGCAGGGGCTGGGCATTGCCCTGGTGTTCTTTGCCGGTGTGGGCCTGTTGGTGGACGGGTTCGCAGAACGGCGCACCCACCCTTACACGGATGTGCTCAAGGTCACATCGGCGCCAGCCAAGCCCTAGTTGTCGGCCGAGTCAGACGGCCAGCGAGTACAGCGTGACCGGTTCCTGCCGGCCGGCCACGGTCACGGTGTCATGACAGACAAACCGGTCCGGACAACCTTGGCGCAATGCGGTGTCACGGGTCGCGGCTGACACCAGAATCCGCGTGCCCAGGCGCTTGTTCAGCGGCTCAATTCTCGCGGCCAAATTGACAGCGTCGCCATACATGGTGTAGCCCTGGCGCTGGGCAGAGCCGATGGAGCCGGCGCAGACCGGGCCGGTGTTGATGCCGATGCGCGTCGGCAGTGAGACTTCGCGGCCGCCAGCCAGCGTGAACTTTTTGCTGGCGAGCGCGTCTTGAATCGCCATGGCGGCGCGAACTGCGGCATGGGCATGGTCGTCCAGCGGAGCGGGCACATTGAACACGGCCACGACGGCATCCCCCACAAAGTTGTTGACAGTACCGCCCACCTCATGGATCAGCGCGGTGACGGTCGAGAAATAGGCACTGAGCAGGTCGGCAGTTGCCTGTGGCGACAGGGTTTCCGACAGGCTGGTGAAGGCTTCAATGTCGGTGAACATCACGGTGGCATCCACCGATCGCGTGGCGATCACGCCACCCGAGGCGATGAGCTCATTGGCAACCGTGGGGCTGAGGTAGCGTTGCAGCGCGCCTTTCATCAGTTCGCGCTCGCGCAGTGCCCCGACCATCGTGTTGAAGCGCGCCGCCACCTCGCCCAGTTCATCATCTGCCAGGACGGCGGCGTGGTGGTCCAGATCGCCTCGGCGCACCGCGTCCTGGGCCGCGAAGAGCTCGCGCACCGGCACCAGCAAACTCCGGCTGACAAAATAGACCGATGCCAGCACAACATACAGTGTGGCTAGCAAATCCAGCGCGATCACATTGGGTACGGACAAGCCCTGCAAGGTACGAATTGGCGCCAGCACGCTGAGGTCCATACCGATCAGCAGCGAGGGCAGCAGGCCGATCACCACAAAGATGGCGGCGAGCCTGCGCGCCAGCAAGCCACGCCAAGGGGACGAGGTCTGCCACGTTCCCCGGGTCACATCGCGCGAAGAGAACTGCAGGGCGTCCCGCCAGTGTCGGCGCATCGAGATGCAGAGGTCGTTGACTGCAAAAAATGCAAAGTAGCTGTAAAGCGCCGCGTACATGCTGGCGTAAAACACCAGCGCCAGCCCGATCTCGCGCTGGGAAAACTGCGTCAGATCAGCCTGCGGCGGCGTGTACACCCCCAAGGAGGAGGCGGTGATGCTGAACAGCACGACCAGCAGCCCGGCCGCACCGGCGCTGAGCGTCGGCAGCCGTTCGATCCGGCGCACGGCCTGTTCGTGGCTGCTGCCGGAAATCTCAAACCAGCGGACGGGTCGGTAAGCCCATAAAGAGAAGCCGTAGGTGGCCAAGGCGAACAACGCGAGGTTGGCCAACACCATGGGCAGCACATTCACACGACCCGTCACGAGGATGTAAATGCCGGCCACCCCCAAGTCCAGCAAGGGGAGCAGCAGCATGCGCCTGATGAGCCGACGCTGAAAGCGGGGGGCAGGTTTGACCATGGCCATCTGGAACCTCCGGGGCCCGCGCGTCAGATTTTGCGCCGCCCCGCCCAGTAGGGTTCGCGCACCGCCTTCTTGTCGATCTTGCCGATGGTGTTGCGGGGCATCTCGTCGATGAAGTCCACCCGTTCAGGCTGTTTGATGGACGACAGCGTTGAGGCGCGGCACAGTTGCAGCAATTCATCGGCGGTGGCCGATTGCCCGGGCTTGAGCGCCACGACCGCCAGCACGGCCTCGCCCCACTTGTCGTCGGGGACGCCGACCACGGCTGCATCGCGCACGGCCGGGTGGGTGTAGAGCACCTTCTCGATTTCGCTGGGCGCCAGGTTGTAGCCGCCCCGGATGATCAGGTCCTTGATGCGGTCGACGATGTAGCAGTAGCCCTCGTCATCGATGCGGCCCACGTCGCCCGAATGCAGCCAGCCATCGATCAGCGCCTTGCCCGTGCGTTCGGGTTCCCTGAAATAGCCGAGCATGGTGTGCGGGCCACCAAAAATGATCTCACCGGCTTCGCCGGCCGGCACATCCGCGCCGTCCGGGCCCACCAGCCGTACCGTGGTGGCAAATGAGGGCCGGCCGCAGGAGGCCAGCAGTTGCGGCTTGTCGGTGAGCGCATGCACATGGTCCTGCTTGCGCAGCAGCGTGCCGATGGAGGCGATCTCGGCCATGCCGTAGAGCTGAATGAAGATGGGGCCGAACTTGGCGATCAGGGTGCGCAGCCGTTCAGCGGGGATCGGCGAGGAACCGTAGCCCAGGGTGGTGATCGAGGCCAGGCGCCTCGGAAAGTCCCCCGGGTCCTGCTCCAGCAGCGTGGCCAACATGGTCGGCACCAGGAAGGTGTGGGTCACGTGGTGGCGTTCGACCGCCTCGCACAGCTTGGGGCCGCTGAAGCCACGGCTTTCGGCAAAGCCTACCGCAGCACCGGCCAGCAAGGTCGGCACGATGGTGATGTTGACGCAGGAATTGTGTGGAATCTGGATCAGGTAGCGCGTGCTTGCGGTGATCTCGTACTCCAGGCAGGCCACCGTGCCGTGCTGCATTGCTGCCGCATGGTCAAACAAAATGCCCTTGGGCAGGCCGGTGGTGCCGCTGGTGTAGACGATGGCAAAGTGGTCCTGCGGAAAGGCGGTGTAGGCCCACGCTGGGAGGGCCGCACTGGCCGCTGCCAGCGCGGCCTCATAACTGCCGCCTGGCGCCAGCACCAGCACCGGAATTTGGCGGGCGGCGGCCAGCCGCTGCGCCATGGCCTCAAATTCCGGCGCGGTGATCAGCAGGCGCGGCTCGGCATTGGCCAGCACCGAGACCAGCTCGGGCTCGGTCATGCGGAAGTTCAAGCCCACGTAGACCATGGCCGCCTTGCTGACCCCCACCATCACCTCGACCACCTCCATGCAGTTGGGCACCAGCAGCGCCACGCGCTCGCCCTTGGCAAACTGGCAGCCTGCGCGCAGCACATGGGCCAGACGGTTGCTGCGCTGGTCCAGGGTGGCGTAGTCCATGGTGCGCTCGCCATCGAACAGCGCCAGGCTGTGCGGTGCGCGTTGGCTGATCCGGGTAACCGCAAGTCCGATGTTCATGGTGTGTCGGCAGGATGAGGGTGGAAGGCTGGCTGCCGCGGCAGCGCCATGGCCGTGATGATACGAAACACAGCACAAGAGGGCCCAGGGCCTGGTCGTTGCCGGGACAGACACCATGCGCCCACAAAAAAGCCGTCTTGGACGGCTCTTTTGCTTTTGCTGACAGCGCACCCCGTTCAAACGGCGAAGCCCCGATCAGGGGGATTCGTGCGAAGCGCCCGGGTTCAGGCGGCTTGGGTGGCCAAGGCTTTCACCTTGGTCGACAGGCGGCTCTTGTCGCGAGCAGCCTTGTTTTTGTGGAAGATGCCCTTGTCGGCCACGGTGTCCACCACGGCTTGCATCTTGCCAAAGGCTTCGGTGGCCTTGGTTTTGTCGCCAGCCAGCACGGCTTTTTCGACGTTCTTCACGGCGGTGCGGTACTGTGAACGCAGCGAGGTGTTGGCCGCGTTGATCTTGATGTCCTGACGGACGCGTTTACGGCCCGACGCCAGGCGCGGGTTCTTTTTCTTGGGTTTTCCAGATGCCATATGAATAGTTCCTTGTGTCTGAGGATGATGCCAGCAAAGCCCGCGATTCTAGCAGGGGCTACACTGAGCGGGTGAGCCTTTTCAAATCCGCGTCCATTGTTTCGCTGCTGACCCTGGCCTCCCGTATCACCGGCCTGGCGCGCGAACTGCTTATGGCCTCGATGTTCGGCGCCAGCGCCATGACCGACGCCTTCAACGTCGCTTTTCGCATTCCCAATCTGTTCCGGCGCCTGTTTGCCGAAGGCGCCTTCAGCCAGGCCTTCGTGCCGGTGCTGGCCGCCAGCAAGCAGCAGCATGGCGACGCCGCCACCCACCTGCTGGTGGACCGGGTGGCCACGGTGCTGGCCGGGGTCTTGCTGCTGACCTGTGTGCTGGGGGTGGCGGGCGCGCCGATCCTGGTGTGGGCCATGGCCAGCGGCTTGCAACAGTCGCCGCGCGGCTTTGAGGCGGCGGTGTTCATGACGCGATGGATGTTCCCCTACATCGCCTTCATGTCCCTGGTAGCGCTGGCAGCCGGTGTGCTCAACACCTGGAAGCGCTTCGCCCTGCCGGCAGCCACCCCGGTGTTGCTGAACCTGGCCATGATCGGCGCCATGGTGTGGGGTGCGCCCTGGTTCGCCCGCCACGGGCTGGAGCCCATTTATGCCCTGACGGCGGGCGTGATGCTGGGCGGCCTGCTACAGCTGGGCGCGCAGATTTGGGGCCTGCGCCGGCTCGGCATGCTGCCGCGCATCGGGCTGGGCTGGGTGGCCTGGCGCCTGGCCTGGGCCGACCCGGGCACCCGGCGCATCGCCCAACTGATGGCGCCGGCGCTGCTGGGGGTGAGCGTGGCGCAAATCTCGCTGCTGATCAATACCCAAATTGCCTCGCACCTGGTGCCTGGCAGCGTGAGCTGGCTCAGCTACGCCGACCGCCTGATGGAGTTCCCCACCGCGCTGCTAGGGGTGGCCCTGGGTGTGGTTTTGACGCCACAGCTGGCAGCGGCCCGGGCTGCCGAGGACAACGTGGCCTACGCCGCCTTGCTGGACTGGAGCCTGCGCCTGGTGCTGCTGTTGGCGCTGCCCTGTGCGGTGGCTTTGCTGACGTTTGCGAAACCGCTGGTGGCGGTGCTTTACCACTATGGTGCCTTCACCGAGCGCGATGTGGCGCAGACCACGCTGGCCCTGACCGGCTATGGCGTCGGCCTCGTGGGTTTGGTGGCCATCAAGGTGCTGGCCCCGGGTTTTTATGCCAGCCAGGACATTCGCACGCCCGTGAAAATCGCAGTGGTGGTGCTGATCGTGACCCAGTTGCTCAACACCGTGCTGGTGCCCTGGTTGCAGCACGCCGGGCTGGCCCTGTCGATCGGCCTGGGCGCCTGCCTCAATGCGCTGTGGCTGCTGATCGGCCTGATGCGGCGTGGCAGCTACCGGCCCGCGCCTGGCTGGGGCCTGTTTGCCACCCGCATTCTGGCGGCTTCCACCTTGCTGGCGGGGTTTTTGCTGCTGTCGGCCGGTGCTGTGGACTGGACCGGCCTGCGCAGCCACAGTTTGCAACGAATTGGCCTGATGGCCCTTGTACTGCTTGGCTCTATTGCTATTTATTTCATAGCATTACGGCTTTTTGGCCTGCCGCTGCGGCCCCTGTTGCGGCGCTAACCGGCGCGATAAAACCAGTTGACGCCGGCGCTGCGCGCCGGTACAAAGTCTCATGTCCATCCGATTCGATGTTCCCACCCCGCTGGCTTACTTCGCCACCCTGGTGCACAGCGACGCCAATTTTCCGCTGCTGGAGGCGGCGGCATCGCTGGCCCAGGACGAGTACCCCGAACTCGACATCCAGCGGGTGCTGGGCGACGTCGATCAATTGCTCGAACGCGTCAAGCGCCGGGTGCCGTCCGATGCCCCGGCGCTGCAGCGCCTGCGCGCACTCAACCAGTTTTTTTACCGGGACCTGGGCTTTGGCGGCAACGTCAACAACTACTACGACCCCGACAACAGCTACCTCAATGCCGTGCTGCGGACGCGGCGCGGCATTCCGATTTCACTGGCGGTGCTGTGGCTGGAACTGGCGCTGGGCCTGGGTCTGAACGCCAGCGGCGTGGCGTTTCCCGGGCATTTCATGCTCAAGGTCAGCCTGCCGCGCGGCCAGGTGGTGATGGACCCCATGAGCGGTCAGTCGCTCAGCCGCGAAGACCTGAACGAGCGGCTGGAGCCCTACCGCCGCCGCAGCGGCCTGGTGGACGACTTTGAGGCTCCCATCGGCCTGTATTTGCAGGCAGCACCGCCGCGCGACATCATCGCCCGCATGCTGCGCAACTTGAAGGAAATCCACCGCACGCAGGAAGACTGGGCCCGCTTCATCCCGGTGCAGGACCGCCTGATTGCGCTCTTGCCCCAGGCCTGGGGCGAGTACCGCGACCGGGGTCTGGCGCAGGCCGAGCAGGGCCGGCCTGCACTGGCCCTGGCTGACTTGGAGGTGTATCTGTCGCGCGCTGACGACGGCCTGGACATTGACGCCATTGCCGAGCGGGTGCTGGCGCTGCGCCGGGGCCGTAACTGAACGCTGATCGGCCGGGCGCAGACTCGACTCAGACCGGGGCTTTCACGGCGGGCTTCAGGCCCAGCAGCAGCAAGGCCAGCAGGCTGAAGCCACAGCCCATCCAAAACGTTTGTGGTGCGCCAAAGCGGTCCCACAGCCAGCCGGCCAGGCCGCTGGCCACCAGCAACGCCAAACCGCTCATCAGGTTGAAAAGCCCAAATGCGGTGCCGCGCAAATGGGCTGGCGCCGTATCGGCCACCATGGTAGCCAACAGGCCCTGGGTCATGGCCATGTGCAGGCCCCACAACGCAATGCCGCCCCACAGCCACAGCCCCTGATTGCCCAGGGCCAGCAAGGCGTCGGCGGCCATCAGGGTCACCAGGCCCCAGCCCAGCAGCCGGCCGTGGGCGGTTTTGTCGGAGAGTTTGCCAAATGGGTAGGCCCCGGCGGCGTACACCAGGTTCATCGCGATCAGCACCAGCGGTGTCCAGGCCAGCGCCAGGCCGCCCTCCTGGGCGCGCAGCACCAAAAAACCCTCGCTGAAGCGCGCCAGCGTGAACACCGCGCCCAGGCCGACCACCCACCACTCGGCCGGACTCAGCTGGGCCAGGCCAGCCCGGCTCAGGGGTAGGGCAGGGGTGCGGCCCGGGGCGGGGTCGGGCTCGCGCACCCCCAGCACCAGCAGCGCCACGCACAAAAATGCCGGCACCGCCGCCACCCAGAAAATCGCCCGCACATCATTGGCCCACAACAGCATCAGCCCGATGGCGATCAAAGGCCCCAAAAAGGCGCCGACCGTGTCCAGCGACTGGCGCAGCCCGAAGGCGGCGCCGCGCAACTCGGGCGGCGCCAGGTCGGCCACCAGCGCGTCACGCGGCGCGCCGCGAATGCCCTTGCCGACCCGGTCCACCAGCCGCGCCGCCAGCACCCAGCCGGCGCTGCCGGCCAGCGCAAACAGCGGCTTGGACAACGCACCCAGGGTGTAGCCCAGCACCGCCAGCGGCTTGCGCCGGCCCCAGACATCGCTGAGTGCGCCAGAAAACACCTTGACGGTCATCGCCGTGGCCTCGGCCGCGCCTTCAAGCAGCCCCACGGTGAACACGCTGACGCCCAGTGTGGTCACCATGAACACCGGCAACAGGCTATGGATCATTTCTGACGAAACGTCCATCAGCAGGCTGACAAAGCCCAGGGCCCAGATGCCGCGCGGGATGCGCCGCAGGGTGGCGCCGGGCCCGGTCATGGCGGTTGCCGGGTTAGCTGACGCGCACCGCCGCGCCGTCGCCGCGCGCTGCGATGCTGCCGATGCGGTACACCTGCTCGCCTGAGGCGCGCAGGCTGGCGGCACAGGCTTCGGCCTGGTCGGCGGCAATCACCACCACCATGCCGATGCCGTTGTTGAAGGTGCGGTTCATCTCCAGGTCGTCGATGGCGGCCGTGGCTTGCAGCCAGGCAAACAGCTCGCTTTGCTGCCAGCTGCCCTTGACCAGTTGCGCCGCCAGGCCATCGGGCAGCACGCGCGGGATGTTCTCCAGCAGGCCGCCGCCGGTGATGTGGGCCAGCGCCTTGATCGGGTGCGCCGCCAGCGCCGCCAGCACGCTCTTGACGTACAGCCGGGTCGGTGCCATCACCGCCTGCCGGAACGGCTGGCCATCCAGCGTAGCCGGTAGCGCCGTGCCAGCGCGCTCGATGCACTTGCGCACCAGGCTGAAGCCATTGGAATGCACGCCGCTGGAACCCAGGCCCAGCACCACGTCGCCGGGCTGCACGTTCTGGCCGGTGAGGATCTTGGCTTTTTCGACCACGCCCACCGCAAAACCTGCCAGGTCGTACTCGCCAGCCGGGTACATGCCCGGCATTTCGGCGGTTTCGCCGCCGATCAGGGCACAGCCGGACAGCTCGCAGCCGCGCGCAATGCCGCCCACCACGGCGGCGGCAGTGTCCACATCGAGCTTGCCGCAGGCGAAATAATCCAGAAAAAACAGCGGTTCGGCCCCCTGCACCAACACGTCATTCACGCTCATGGCCACAAGGTCGATGCCCACCGTGTCGTGCATGCCCCATTCGAAGGCCAGTTTGAGCTTGGTGCCCACGCCGTCGGTGCCGCTGACCAGCACCGGCTCGCAATAGCGCTTGGGCACCTCAAACAGCGCGCCAAAGCCGCCAATACCGGCCAGCACACCCTCGCGCAGGGTTTTGCGGGCCAGGGGCTTGATGCGCTCGACCAGCGCATCGCCGGCATCAATGTCAACGCCGGCGTCCTTATAAGACAGGGGGGAGGGGGTGTGGGAGGTCGTCATG
>JBEGOC010000168.1:0-13813 GCA_041182225.1 Pseudomonadota bacterium
TGGTTGCGCGAGAAGGATTTGAACCTCCGACCTTTGGGTTATGAGCCCAACGAGCTACCAGACTGCTCCATCGCGCGGTAAGAATTAGAGTATAACCTATTCTGCTTTGCCGGCTTCAGAAACAGCAGAATCAGCCACCACCGGACGATCGACGAGCTCGACCAACGCCATGGGTGCGTTGTCACCGACACGGAAGCCCATTTTCAGGATGCGTGTGTAACCGCCAGGACGGGCCTTGAAGCGCGGACCGAGGTCATTGAACAACTTGACGACGCTGTCGCGATCACGCAGGCGATCAAACGCCAGACGGCGGTTGGCCACAGTAGCTTCCTTGGCCAGCGTGATCATGGGTTCGACCACGCGGCGCAATTCTTTGGCTTTGGGCACTGTGGTCTTGATGACTTCATGCTCGATGAGCGAGTTCATCATGTTACGCAGCATCGCCAAGCGGTGCTCGCTGGTGCGGTTGAGTTTTCTTAGTCCGTGTCCGTGACGCATGGTGCTTTCCTTTAGTTTGTAATCGAGGCAGCCGTATCAGGTACTGCCCTTGCACGGGAGCTTTTCAGCTCCAATAATCAACGCTTCTCCAGCGCCGCCGGGGGCCAGCTCTCAAGCTTCATGCCCAAGGTCAAGCCGCGCGAGGCCAAGACTTCCTTGATCTCGTTGAGCGACTTGCGTCCCAGGTTGGGGGTCTTGAGCAGCTCATTTTCAGTGCGCTGAATCAAGTCGCCAATGTAATAAATGTTCTCAGCTTTGAGGCAATTGGCAGAGCGTACCGTCAGCTCCAGCTCGTCGACCGGACGCAACAGGATCGGGTCGAACTGCGAGCTGCCGCGGGCTGCCGGCATGTCAAATGCAGCCAGCTCACTGCCTTCGAGCTGCGCAAACACCGCGAGCTGCTCAACCAAAATCTTGGCCGAGGACCGCACGGCATCTTCAGCAGAAATGGCACCATTGGTTTCAATCTCAACCACCAGTTTGTCAAGGTCGGTGCGCTGCTCGACCCGGGCGCTCTCTACCGTGTAGCTCACGCGCTTGACGGGCGAGAAGGAGGCATCCAGCACAATCCGGCCGATCGACTTGGTGGGCTCATCGCCATGGCGTCGCATCGTGCCCGGCACATAACCGCGACCTTTTTCCACCTTGATCTGCATGTCAAGCTTGCCGCCCTGCGACAGGTGGGCAATGATGTGGTCGGGGTTGATGATCTCGACGTCATGGGGCGTCTGAATGTCGCTGGCCGTGACCACGCCTTCACCATCCTTGCGCAAACTCAAGGTGACTTCATCGCGGTTATGGAGTTTGAACACCACGCCCTTAAGATTCAATAAAATGTTGACCACGTCCTCTTGGACACCGTCAATCGACGAGTACTCGTGCAACACCCCGGCAATCGTGACTTCGGTGGCGGCGTAGCCCGACATCGACGACAGCAACACCCGGCGCAGTGCGTTGCCCAACGTGTGGCCGTAGCCGCGCTCAAACGGCTCCAATGCCACTTTGGCACGGTTCAGGCCAAGTTGCTCGACATTGATGGCTTTGGGCTTCAATAGACTAGTTTGCATGCGGTCTTCCTCTCAATACCCCCGATTCGTTACACCGGTAAGGCTGGTGAAGCACCTGAAGCGCGGTGCCCAGCGCTTCAGGAACGATTTCAAATGGAACGGTATGAACGCGCGATCAACGCGAGTACAACTCGACGATCAAGGATTCATTGATGTCGGCGCCAAACTGGTCACGATCCGGCACGGCCTTGAAGGTGCCTTCCGCCTTGTCGATGCTGACGTCCACCCAGGCTGGCATGCCGACCTGCTGGGCCAACTGCAGCGCCTCAGCCACCCGGGTCTGCTTCTTGGACTTGTCGCGCACCGCAATGACGTCACCGGTCTTGACCATGTAGGACGGGATGTTGACGCTCTTGCCGTTCACCGTCATGGCCTTGTGGGACACCAACTGCCGGGCTTCCGCACGTGTGGAACCGAAGCCCATTCGGTACACCACATTGTCGAGGCGTGATTCCAGCAGCAGCAGCAGGTTGGAGCCGGTGTTGCCCTTGCGCCGGTCGGCTTCTTCGAAATAGCGACGGAATTGCTTCTCCAACACGCCGTACATGCGCTTGACCTTCTGCTTTTCGCGCAGTTGCAGGCCGAAGTCGGAAGTACGCGCACCCGAGGTGCGTCCATGCTGACCTGGCTTGGAATCGAATTTGGCCTTGTCCCCGATCGAACGACGGGCGCTCTTGAGGAACAGGTCGGTGCCTTCACGGCGTGAGAGTTTGGCCTTGGGGCCTAGATAGCGTGCCACTTGAACTTCCTTTTTGTCATCTACCGTAAATCATTACGGGAGCCGCCAGCAAGATACTGGCGGCGGTGGGCTTGGTGAAAATCAGATACGACGGCGTTTTTGAGGGCGGCAACCGTTGTGCGGCACCGGTGTCACGTCAGCGATCATATTGATGCGAATTCCCAGTGCAGCCAGGGCCCTCACCGAGGACTCGCGGCCAGGGCCGGGGCCCTTGATTTCAACATCCAGGTTCTTGATGCCCTGCTCAATCGCAGCGCGGCCAGCGACCTCAGACGCTACCTGGGCGGCAAAGGGCGTCGATTTGCGCGAACCCTTGAAACCCTGACCACCCGACGATGCCCACGACAACGCATTGCCCTGGCGGTCAGTGATGGTGATGATGGTGTTGTTGAACGAAGCGTGCACATGAGCGACGCCGTCAGCGACATTCTTGCGAACTTTTTTGCGGACCCGTTGGGCCGCATTATTGGCGGGAGCTTTTGCCATGGTGGTTTCTCAGTGCCTGTTATTTTTTCAACGATGCCGCTGCCTTGCGCGGTCCCTTGCGCGTGCGCGCATTGGTGCGGGTACGCTGACCACGCATCGGCAATCCACGGCGATGGCGGAAGCCCCGGTAGCAACCAATGTCCATCAAACGCTTGATGTTCATGGTGGTTTCCCGACGCAGGTCACCTTCAATCGTGTACTGTGCAATCTGATCACGGATTCGCTCCAGATCGGAGTCGGTCAAATCCTTGACTTTTTTGGAGTAAGCAATGCCACAAGCTTCACAAATTTTGCGGGCCCGGCTGCGACCAATGCCAAAAATGGCGGTCAGGCCGATTTCGGAATGTTGCTGCGGCGGAATATTAATACCAGCGATACGTGCCATGTTCGTCCTCTAAACTCTTGCCGTTAACCTTGACGCTGCTTGTGCCGCGGATCCGTACAGATCACACGCACCACGCCCTTGCGCCGAATCACCTTACAGTTACGGCAAATTTTCTTGACCGAAGCCGAAACTTTCATTTCATTCTCCTAAAACACTTGATTTCGTGACCCGCCTGCGGCGTTGCAACGAAGAAACTTACTCTTACTTGGCTCTGAACACAATTCGGGCCCGCGTGAGGTCATAGGGCGTCAATTCAACCGTGACCTTGTCGCCGGGCAGGATACGGATGTAGTGCATGCGCATTTTTCCGGAAATATGCCCGAGGACCACATGCCCATTTTCCAACTTCACCCGAAATGTGGCATTGGGAAGGTTTTCAACCACTTCCCCCTGCATCTGAATAACATCGTCTTTTGACATACTTTCCAATCGCCTTATGAAGACTTGAAGTTAGCCTTCTTCAACAGCGATTCGTACTGCTGGGACATCATGTAATTTTGCACCTGCGCCATGAAGTCCATGGTCACAACCACGATAATCAACAGGGACGTTCCGCCAAAATAGAAAGGAACGTTGTACTTGAGAATCAAGAACTCCGGCAGCAAACAAACCAAGGTGATGTAGATCGCTCCGGCGAAGGTTAGGCGCAACAGAATCCTGTCAATGTATTTGGCCGTCTGGTCACCAGGCCGAATGCCAGGGATGAAAGCACCGCTTTTCTTCAGGTTGTCTGCAGTTTCACGGCTGTTAAAAACCAGCGCAGTGTAGAAAAAGCAGAAGAATATGATGGCACCCGCATAAAACATCACGTAGATTGGCTGTCCGGGTGTCAGCGAAGCTGCGATATCTTTGAGCCAGCGCATCGATTCACCAGTGCTGAACCAGCCGACGACTGTAGCCGGCAACAGGATGATGGACGACGCGAAGATGGGCGGGATAACGCCGGCCATGTTCAGCTTCAGGGGCAGGTGCGACGACTGGCCGCCGTACACCTTGTTGCCGACCTGGCGCCGTGCATAGTTCACGAGTATCTTGCGTTGGCCCCGCTCGACAAAGACCACGAAGAACGTGACCAATGCCACCAGCACCACAATCAAAAGGGCGATGATGATGCTCATCGCGCCCGTGCGCACCAGCTCCAGCAAGCCGCCGATGGCGGTTGGCAGACCGGCTGCGATGCCGCCAAAAATCAGAATGGAGATACCATTGCCAAGGCCGCGCTCCGTAATCTGTTCACCCAGCCACATGAGGAACATGGTTCCTGCTGTCAAGGTAATGACCGCCGTCATCCGGAATCCGAGGCCCGGAGCAACCACCAGACCCGGCGAGCTTTCCAGGGCGATGGCGATGCCCATCGACTGGAACAGCGCCAGACCGAGTGTGCCGTAGCGCGTGTACTGTGTGATGCGCCGACGGCCGGCTTCACCCTCTTTTTTCAGCTGCTCAAAAGCCGGCAACACGTAAGTCATCAATTGCATGATGATCGACGCTGAAATATAGGGCATGATGCCCAGCGCGAACACAGTGAAACGTGACAGCGCTCCCCCCGAGAACATGTTGAACATGCCCAGGATGCCGCCCTGCTGGCCGTTGAAAAACTGCTGCAGCTGGGCCGGGTCGATGCCTGGCACCGGGATGTGGGCACCAATACGGTAGACAACCAGGGCCAGCAACAGAAAGACGAGCCTGCGGCGCAGGTCTCCGAACTTACCCGTCTTGGCTAATTGCGCTGGATTGGTTGCCACGTGTCGACGCTTCCAGGGAGGTGCTTAGGTGAGCGATCCGCCAGCGGCTTCGATTGCAGCCTTGGCTGCAGCCGTGGCACCAATGCCAGTCAGAGCGACGGCCATGGTGATTTCACCGGTTTTGATGATCTTCACCACCTTGGCCAGTTCACCCACCAAGCCGGCTTGCTTCAAAGTCATCAAATTGACTTCCGCCGCGCCGAGGCGCTGTAAGGCTGTCAGCGTGACTTCTGCATTGAATTTGAGCAGCTGCGACTTGAAACCACGCTTGGGCAGACGCCGTTGCATGGGCATCTGGCCGCCTTCAAAACCGACCTTATGGTAGCCACCAGCACGCGACTTTTGGCCCTTGTGGCCACGACCGGCGGTCTTGCCCAGGCCCGAGCCGATACCACGACCTACGCGGCGTTTGTAATGTTTTGCGCCATCAGCGGGCTTGATGCCATTGAGTTCCATCATGAATCCCTTAAAGCACTTTGACCAGGTAACTGATCTTGTTGATCATGCCTCGCACCTCAGGGGTATCCACCAGCTCACGGGTGCTGCGGATCTTGCGAAGTCCCAGCCCACGCACGGTGGCCCGATGCGATTCCTTGCAGCCTATCGGGCTGCGCACAAGTTGAACCTTGACGGTTTGCGGAGTAGTCATTTGTCAACGCCCGGTTAGACGAAAAGTTCTTCCACCGTCTTACCGCGCTTGGCAGCGACGGCGGACGGCGTGGTGGCATGCGACAGAGCATCCAGTGTGGCACGCACCATGTTGTAGGGATTGGTCGAACCGTGGCTCTTGGCCACGATGTCGGTGATACCCACCACCTCGAAAACGGCACGCATTGGGCCACCGGCAATGATGCCAGTGCCCTTGGGGGCCGGCGCCATCATCACCGACGCGGCGCCATGCTGACCCATCACCTTGTGGTGGATCGTGCCGTTCTTCAGCGAGACCTTGGCCATGTTGCGACGTGCTTCGTCCATGGCTTTCTGCACGGCTGCGGGAACCTCTTTGGATTTTCCCTTGCCCATGCCGATGCGGCCATCGCCGTCGCCCACCACGGTCAGGGCTGCAAAGCCGAGGATTCGCCCGCCCTTGACCACCTTGGTGACGCGGTTGATCGCGATCATCTTCTCACGCAGGCCATCCTCGGGCCCTTCGGCCTTACCCTGCATTTTCGCTTGAACTTTAGCCATCTTATTTTCCGATCTGCTTAGAACTGCAAGCCAGCTTCACGCGCGGCATCTGCCAGCGCCTTGACGCGTCCGTGGTAGGCGAAGCCCGCACGGTCGAATGCCACCTTTTCGATGCCAACTGCTTTGGCTTTTTCAGCCAGGCGCTTGCCGATGATCTGGGCTGCAGCGACATTACCGCCCTTGCCAGCACCGCCGAGTTCCTTGCGGATATCGGCTTCGGCGCTGGACGCCGTGGCCAGAACCTTGCCGCCATCGCCAGAAATCACACTGGCGTAGATGTGCAGATTGGTCCGGTTCACGGTCAGGCGCGCAACCCCCTGGGTGGCGATGCGGATCCGGGTCTGCCGGGCCCTGCGAAGACGTTGCTGTTTTTTGCTCAACATGCTGCAACTCCTTATTTCTTCTTCGTTTCTTTGATCGTGATTTTTTCGTCCGAGTAGCGGATGCCTTTGCCTTTATAGGGCTCGGGCGGACGAATTGCACGAATCTCTGCAGCCACCTGCCCGACGCGCTGGCGGTCTGCGCCCTTGATCAGGATTTCGGTGGGGGTGGGGGTCGCCACGGTGATGCCAGCTGGCATCTCCTTGTTGACCGGGTGGGAGTAGCCCACCGTCAGGTTCAGCTTGGTCCCCTGGGCCTGCGCCTTATAGCCGACACCGACCAGGCTCAGCTTTTTCTCAAAGCCCTTGGTGACGCCTTGGACCATGTTGTTCACCAACTGCCGCATGGTGCCACTCATGGCATCGGCTTCACGCGAGTCATTGGCCGGCACAAAGCTCAGCTTGCCCGCGTCGCTGGTGACTTTCACCAGTGCGTTTTGCGCCAGCGACAAAGCACCACCCGCGCCCTTGACGCTGATCTGGTCATCTTTGATGGCCACGTCAACGCCCGCGGGGACGGCGACTGGCATTTTTCCTACACGAGACATATCTGTTACTCCTCAATGTCACGCATCAGGCGACGTAGCAAAGGACTTCACCACCGACGCCGGTTGCACGCGCCTTGCGGTCGGTCATGACGCCTTGCGGCGTCGTCACGATGGCCACACCCAGGCCGTTTTGCACCTGGGGAATGGCACCGCTGCCGCGGTAGACCCGCAAACCGGGGCGACTGACACGCTCGATGCGCTCGATCACGGGCCGGCCGGCGTGGTATTTGAGGACGATTTCAAGTTCGGGAATGCCTTTGACTGCATTCACCTTGAAGCTGTCGATGTAGCCTTCGTCTTTCAAGACCTGCGCGATGGCAACCTTGACCTTGGACGATGGCACGCTCACAGTTGTCTTGGCAACCATTTGCGCGTTCCGAATCCGCGTCAGCAGGTCGGCAATGGGATCACTCATGCTCATGTGTATGTCTCCTGCCGCTTACCAACTGGCCTTGACGATGCCGGGGATCTCACCCGCAAACGCCATTTCCCTGATCTTTCCGCGTGCCAGCCCGAAATGCTGGAACGTGCCACGGGGACGCCCGGTGATGGCACAGCGGTTACGCTGGCGTGTCGGGTTGGCGTTGCGCGGCAGTTTTTGCAGCGCCAGGCGAGCCGCAGCCCGCTCGTCGTCACTGCGCTTGGCATCGCCAGCAGTTGCCTTCAGTTCCGCATACTTCTTAGCGTACTTGGCAACCAGTTTGTCGCGCTTGAGTTCGCGTTCAATTAAAGCCATCTTAGCCACGGGTCACCTCAGTTCTTGAAGGGGAAACGGAAACCCGACAGCAGTGCCTTGCACTCTTCGTCGGTTTTGGCCGTTGTGGTGATACTGATATTGAGACCACGCAAGGCATCAACCTTGTCGTACTCGATTTCAGGAAATATGATCTGCTCTTTCACGCCGATGTTGTAATTGCCGCGGCCGTCGAAAGCCCGACCCGAGATACCGCGAAAGTCGCGGACACGGGGCAATGCCACGGTGACGAAGCGATCGAGGAACTCGAACATCTGAACGCCACGCAGGGTCACCATGCAGCCAATGGCCTGGTCTTCGCGGATCTTGAATCCGGCAATGGCTTTCTTGGATTTGGTCACGACCGGCTTCTGGCCGGCAATCTTGGTCAGATCGCTGACCGCGTGGTCCATGACTTTTTTGTCGGCGACGGCCTCGCTGACACCCATGTTCAGGGTGATCTTGGTCAGGCGCGGCACCTGCATCACGGAGGTGTAGCCAAATTTGGCCATCAGCTCCGGCGCGACTTTTTCGCGGTAATGTTGTTGCAAACGAGCCATGTTTACGCCCCCTTGATTTCTTCGCCACTGGATTTGTAAACGCGGACGCGCTTACCATCAGCCAGCTGCTTGATGCCAACCCGATCCGCCTTGCCGGTGGCGGCGTTGAATATCGCCACGTTCGACTGGTGGATGGGCATTGATTTTTCAACGATGCCGCCGGTGGTTCCCTTCATCGGGTTGGGCTTGGTGTGTTTTTTCACCAGGTTGATACCCTCCACCAGCACATGGGAGTCGTCTTTACGCAGCGTGATCTTGCCGCGCTTGCCCTTGTCGCGCCCGGCGAGCACGATGACTTCGTCGCCCTTGCGAATCTTGTTCATGATGCGTCCTTACAAAACTTCAGGAGCCAGCGACACGATCTTCATGAACTTTTCAGTCCGAAGCTCACGTGTGACCGGGCCAAAAATACGGGTGCCGATCGGCTCGAGCTTGGCGTTGAGCAAAACTGCTGCATTGCCGTCAAACTTGACCAGCGAGCCATCGCTACGGCGAATGCCCTTGGCGGTGCGTACCACCACAGCACTGTAGACCTCGCCTTTTTTGACGCGCCCGCGCGGCGCGGCTTCCTTGATGCTCACCTTGATGACATCGCCCACGCTGGCGTACCGGCGCTTGGATCCGCCAAGCACCTTGATGCACAGCACGGACTTGGCGCCGGTGTTGTCGGCGACTTCGAGTCGAGATTCTGTTTGGATCATTTCAAATATTCCCAACTTGCATCAGATCCGCCAAGCTCGGTTGCAGTTGCCACCGACGCGCGCTTCTCTGATCAGTCTTGGGCCCGTCGTCATGCAGCATGAACCACTCACACCGCTTTCGCTGGGCAGAAACTTCACTGGTTTTCCAGCGAAGCCCTCTATTGTGACGGCCTTCTGGCCGACCGTCAAGCATTTTTTGGCCAAAAAACGTGAGCGACTGCAGCGTGGCTCCAACAAAGCGGGGGATCTGCTGGGTAGACTTGCGGCTACGGGCACGCCATGTGGCCGTTTGGAGCAAAGGTGACCATGACAGAACGCATCGCATTCATCGGCGGCGGCAATATGGCCAGCGCCATCATTGGCGGCCTGATCCGGCAGGGCACCCCCCCGGCGGCCATTGACGTGGTGGAGCCCCTGGCTGAGGCGCGCGCCGCACTGCAACGGCAACACGGCGTCGCGGCACAGGCACAAGCTGGCGAGTTCCTGAGCGGGGCGGCGCTGGTGGTTTGGGCCGTCAAGCCCCAAATGTTCCATCAGGCCACGCAACCGGTGCGGCCGCATACCGGGCGCGCCTTGCACTTGAGCGTGGCGGCCGGCATTCGCAGTGACAGCATTACGGCCTGGCTGGGCAGCGAGCGCGTGGTGCGGGCCATGCCCAACACGCCGGCGCTGATCGGCAAGGGCATCACGGCGCTGTTTGCCCGCGCGGCCGTGACGCCGCTGGCGCGTGAGCGCGTCAGCCAGGTGATCGCCACCACCGGCGCGCTGCTCTGGCTCGATGCCGAGGCGCAGCTCGATGCCGTGACCGCCCTGTCGGGCTCTGGACCGGCTTATCTGTTTTACGTGATGGAGGCGATGCGCACCGCCGGCATCGAAATGGGCCTGCCGGCCGATCAGGCCTATCAATTGGCGGTGGCGACCTGCATTGGCGCGGGTGAGCTGGCACAGGCATCGCGCGAGTCGCCCGAGGTCTTGCGCCAGCGCGTGACATCACCCGGCGGCACCACCCATGCGGCAATCAGCGTGATGGAGCAGGCCGACATCAAGCGTCACTTGATACGGGCCATGCACGCAGCGCGCAGTCGGGCCATCGCGATGGGTGATGAGTTTGGCGCTGCCTGACACGCGGCGCGAAGGCCGCAGGCGGACCAAGGTTACAGTCAAGGTACTGCCTCGCGCCGTCCTGTCGACGGGCGCTGGCCAGCAAGGTTCAGTTCCATCACCAAAGGGAGTTCACCATGAAAAAACTGCTCACTGCCCTGATCAGCGCCGGCCTGCTGGTCATGCCACTGGCCTTGGTGTCCGCACCAGCCAGCGCCAAGACCACTGCCCAGGCGAAGGAAGGTCAGACTGGCGCCAAAACCAAGGCCAAGGCCAAGTCCAAGTCCAAGTCAAAAAAGACATCGGCCAAGAAGGCCAAAAAGCCCAAAACCTCAGTGGCCAAAACCGCTCCCTGAGCACTTGGGGTATCGGTCTGGACCCGGCTTTTCGGTCGGGTCAGCGCACGCCGTAGCCGACCACGATGCCGGCAAACAGCGTGAAGCCGAGCCAGTGGTTGAGACGAAAAGCCTTGAAGCAGCCGTCCCGGCTGCGGTCCCGCACCAGGCGGTAGTGCCAACCCACTTGGGCCAGCGCTGGCACCAATGCTATGAAAAACAGAGCTGAAACCCCATGCAGGGCAAGGGCCAGACTCCAAATTCCTATAAAAATGAAGTAACAGGCCAGCACCACCGGCACATCGTGCCGTCCCAGGGTGATGGCCGAGGTTTTCATGCCCAGGCGCAGGTCGTCGTCGCGGTCGACCATGGCGTATTCGGTGTCGTAGGCCAGCACCCAGAACAGGTTGCCCAGCAGCAGCAGCCAGGCCAAGGGCGGCACGCTGTCCAGCAGGGCGGCCCAGCCCCACAGCGGACCGCCCTGCACCGCCGAAAACGCCAGCGGTATGCCGAAGCTGAACGCCACCCCCAGCACCGCCTGCGGCATGGAGACAAAACGCTTGGCATAAGGATAAGCCAGCGTCACGGCCAGCGCCACCACCGACCAGACGACCGTGGTGGCGTTGGTACTGAGCACCAGGCCGAAGGCCAGCAGGGCCAGCGCAGCGCCCAGCCACAGCGCCTCGTGCACCGACACGGCGCCGCGGGTCACCGGGCGCTGGGCGGTACGTTTGACATGGCGGTCAAAGTCGCGGTCGGCCACATCGTTCACACAGCAGCCGGCGCTGCGCATCAAAATAGTGCCCAGGGTGAACACCAGCAGCAGGTGCCAGCCGGGAAAGCCGCCGGCGGCCAGCCACAGCGCGCTCAGTGTGGGCCACAGCAGCAGCAGCCAGCCGGCCGGCCGGTCCCAACGGATCAGGTCCAGGTACAGCGCCAGGCGCCGGGTGAGTGAACTCATGACAGACTGGCGCCTCTCACCCCAGCCTCAGGACAGGCGTTTGACGCCCGGCAACTCGCAGGCGTAAATGGCATTGCGCAACGCGGCAATGGCCTCGTAGCGGGTGTAGCTGCGGCGCCAGGCCAGCACCACGCGGCGGGTGGGCGGGTCGCCCTCGAACGGCAGGTACTTGATGTACGGGTCCTCGTTGCGCTTGCGCCGCGGGCTGGCGGCCATCGCCTCTTTGGGCACGCTCAGGCGCGGCACCAGCGTGACGCCCATGCCGGCGGCCACCATATGTTTGATGGTCTCCAGCGAAGAGCCCTCGAAACTCTTGCGAATGCCTTCGGCGTTGCTGGAGAAACGGGCGAACTCGGGGCAGACTTCCAGCACGTGGTCGCGAAAGCAGTGGCCGCTGCCGAGCAGCAGCATGGTCTCGCGCTTGAGGTCATCGGTGCTGACGCTGCTGCGCGCCACCAGAGCGTGGTTGGTGGGCACGGCGGCCAGGAACGGCTCGTCATACAGTGGTGCGATGGCCAACCCGGCGTCGGGGAAGGGTTCGGCCAGGATGGCGCAATCGATCTCGCCAGTGCGCAGCATCTCCAGCAGCTTGACGGTGAAGTTTTCCTGCAGCATCAGCGGCATCTGCGGTGTGCCGGCAATGATCTGGCGCACCAGGTCCGGCAACAGGTAGGGCCCGATGGTGTAGATCACGCCCAAGGTCAGCGGCCCGGCCAGCGGGTCCTTGCCGCGCTTGGCGATTTCGCGGATGTTGGCGGCCTGCTCCAGCACGCTCTGCGCCTGCCGCACGATTTCCTCGCCCAGGTGGGTGACCGAGACCTCGTTGGCGCTGCGCTCGAACAGCTTGACATCAAGCTCCTCTTCGAGCTTCTTCACCGCCACCGACAGGGTGGGTTGCGACACAAAGCAGGCGTCGGCGGCCCGGCCAAAATGCCGCTCGCGGGCCACCGCCACGATGTACTTGAGTTCGGTCAGGGTCATGGGGCTATTGTCGTTCTGTATTGTCCTGGCGGTCGGGGACGGCGCCTCAGGCCTTCAGGTACTCGGCCTTGGTGCCGAGCCAGCGCGTCACGTGGCGCTCGGCCAGGGCAGGATGGCGGTCCAGCAACACGGGGGCGAGCTCACGCGCCCAGGCCAGCAGGGCGCCGTCGGTGGCCAGGTCTGCAAAGCGCAACAGCGCCGCACCCGACTGGCGTGCGCCTAAAAATTCGCCCGGACCCCGAATCTCCAGGTCGCGCCGGGCGATCTCGAAGCCATCGCCGGTCTCCACCATGGCCTTGAGTCGCTCCCGCGCGGTCTCGCCCAGGCGCGGCGCATCGCCGGTGCTGTAGAGCAGCACGCAGGCCGAAGCCGCCGCACCGCGCCCGACCCGCCCCCTCAACTGGTGCAGCTGCGACAGGCCGAAACGCTCGGCATGCTCGATCACCATCAACGAGGCATTGGGCACATCCACCCCCACCTCGATGACAGTGGTGCTGACCAGCACCCCCATCTGGCCGCTGCTGAACAGGGCCATCACCGCTTTTTTCTCGGTCACCGGCATGCGTGAGTGCAGCAACCCGACCATCACGCCGGGCAGGGCAGCGCTAAGCGCAGTATGGGTTTCGGTCGCGTTGCGCAGGTCGAGCGCCTCGCTGTCCTCGATCAGCGGGCAGACCCAGTAGATTTGCCGCCCCAGCGCGAGTTGGCCGCGGATGCGCTCGGTCACCTCGTCGCGTCGGTGCTCGCTCACCACCTTGGTCACAATGGCGGTGCGCCCGGGCGGCAGTTCATCCAGTGTCGACACATCGAGGTCGGCGTAGTAGCTCATGGCCAGGGTGCGCGGAATGGGCGTGGCGGTCATCATCAACATATGCGGCTCCTGCGCCTCGGCGCCGAGCTTGGCGCGCAGTGCCAGGCGCTGCGCCACCCCGAAGCGGTGCTGTTCATCGATGATGGCCAGCGCCAGCTGGTGGAACAGCACCTTGTCCTGGATCACGGCATGGGTGCCGACCACCAGCGCCGCCTCGCCGCTGGCAATCATCGCCAGCATGGCGCGGCGCTCCTTGGGCTTCTGGCTGCCGGTGAGCCAGGCAGTCTTGACCCCGAGCGGCTCCAGCCAGCCGACCAGCTTGGCGAAATGCTGCTCGGCCAGGATTTCGGTCGGCGCCATCAGCGCACACTGCCAGCCAGCGTCGATGCACAGCGCGGCCGCCAGCGCCGCCACCACGGTTTTGCCGGCGCCGACATCGCCCTGCAACAGCCGGTGCAGCGGCACCGGCCGGCCCAGGTCATGGGCAATTTCGGCCTGGACCCGGCGCTGCGCCGTCGTCAGGGCAAACGGCAGCGCCGCCTGCAGCCGGTCCGCCAGCGCCGCACCGGCGCCTGGGCGGGGCGCCAGCACCGG
>JBEGOC010000169.1:0-4993 GCA_041182225.1 Pseudomonadota bacterium
GACGCGGGCGTCGACCCAGCGGGCGCCATCGGGGGTTTGCTCTTTCTTCCAGAACGGCGCCTGGGTTTTGAGGTAGTCCATCAGGAACTCACAGGCCTGGAAGCTTTGGCCGCGGTGGGCCGAGGTCACGGCCACCAGCACGATCTGGTCCAGCGGCTGCAGCAGGCCGATGCGATGCACCACGCGGGCGCCAAACATGTCAAAGCGGCGGTGGGCTTCGTCAATCATGGCCTCGATCGAGGCTTCGGTCATGCCCGGGTAGTGTTCCAGCTCCAGGCTGCTGATGCTGCCGGGCGTGCCCGCCGTGCGGTCGCGCACGGTGCCAACAAAGCTGCACACCGCACCAACGCGGCCGTCGCCGGCACGCAGCTCAGCGATCTCGCGCGCCAGGTCAAAGTCGGCGCTTTGAATGCGCACGCGTGGCGAGGTAGGCGGGGCCGAGTCCATCTGCCCAGCCCTAGCCGCCTGTTACCGGCGGGAAAAAAGCCACTTCGGCACCCTCGCTCAGCGGGGCCGATTCCGCGCTCATCACCTGGTTGAGGGCCATGCGCAGGGCCCGGCCATGCGCCAGGCTGGCCGCATAAGCGCCGCCACGCGCGATCAGGGCCTCGCGCAGTGCCGCCAGCGTGGGGGCCTCGGTCTCCAGTGTTTCGGCTGACAGGCCGATGGCCTCACGGATCGACGCAAAGTACTTGATGTGCACCTTCATGCCAGCAGCTCCGAAAAAGGGATGAAGCGCACCAGGTCGCCCGGCGCGATGGTCTGGCCCGGCGGGTTATCCACCAGGCCGTCACCCCACACCGCCGAGGTCAGCACCCCGGAGCTCTGGTTGTCAAACAGGTCCAGGCCGCCTGCCGCGTTGCGCCGCACCCGCAAAAATTCCCGGCGTTTATCGGCTCTAGGCCACGTGAAATGGGCCGGTAGCACTATAAATTCAGGAGCAAACTGGCTGGCGCCCTGCAGTTGCAGCAAAAAGGGCCGCACCAGCAGCGAAAAGGTCACAAAGCTCGACACCGGGTTACCCGGCAAGCCGATAAAGTGGGCGTCTTGCACCCGACCGTAGGCAAAGGGCTTGCCGGGCTTGATGGCGATTTGCCACAAATCCAGCCGACCCAGCGCCTGCACCGCCGGCTTGATGTGGTCTTCCTCGCCCACCGACACGCCGCCGCTGGTCAGGATCAGGTCATGCGCTTGCGCGGCTGATTGCAGTGCGGCCCGCGTGGCGTCCAGCCGGTCCGGCACGATGCCCAGGTCGCTCACCTCGCACCCGAGCCGGCGCAGGAGCGCACGCAGAAAAAAGCGGTTGGAGTTGTAGATGCTGCCCGGCTTCATTTGCGCCGGCGCCACCTCGCCCGGCATCACCAGCTCGTCCCCCGTGGAGAACAGGGCCACGCGCGGCCGGCGTGCCACCTGCAAGCGGTCCAGCCCGATGCTGGCCGCCAGGCCCAGCGAGGCCGGCGTCAGGCGCGCACCCTGGGCCAGCACCACCGCACCCTGGCGCACATCCTCACCAGCCCGCCGGATCCACTGGCCGGGCGTGGGCCGGGTCCGCAGTCGGATACGGGGCGGCGCGTCAGCCTCGCCGGCCAGCAGCTCGCAGTCTTCCTGCATCACGATGGCGTCGGCGCCGGCTGGCACCGGGGCCCCGGTGAAAATCCGCGCGGCGGTGCCAGCGGCCAGCGGCGTGCCGCTGGCGCCGGCGGCAATCCGTTGGCTCACCGGCAGCACCGGGTTCGGCTCGACCAGATCGGCGCAGCGCAGCGCGTAGCCGTCCATCGAGCTGTTGTCTTGCGGCGGCACCTGCAGTTCAGAGACCAGGTCTTGTGCCAGCACGCGGCCGTCGGCATCGAACGTGGACACGGTGTCCACGTCGGCCAGGGGCCGGGCATGGCCCAGCAGCTCGGCCAGGGCGTCGTCCAGCGGGCGCAGCGGTGGTCGTGGCTGCGTCATACGAACACCTCGGCGCGGTAATCAAAACGCGCCTGGTTGCTGACCAACCAGTCGACCACCGCCTCCGGGTCGTTCAAGTCAAGCACCGGGCGCAGGGTCGGCTGGGGCAGGGACTGGGGCGAGTCAGTGGCCAGCGCGACGATAAAGTCATCGTCAGGGTAACGCGCCGGCTTGTTGGCCTGGGCGCGCCAGACCTCGATTTTTTGCAGGTCCGAGTCCTTGAAACCCTCCACCAGCACCCAGTCCACACCGTCGTACAGTTCAGCCAGCAGCTGGTGCACGGTGAGCTGGGTTTCCTGCTCAAATTCCCGCAGCAGCGCCAACCGCCGGTTGGAAGCGATCACCACCTCGAAAGCCCCCGCCTCGCGGTGCCGGTAGGTGTCCTTGCCCGGATGATCGATGTCAAAGCGGTGGTGGGCATGTTTCACAACCGACACCCGCAGCCCCTGCAGCCGCAGCACTGGAATCAGCCGCTCCACCAGCGTGGTTTTGCCCGAGCCGGAGTAGCCGGCAAAACCCACCACTTTCATGCGCAGTGCCTCTGGATGTAGGCCTTGACCGCCCCGGCATCGGCCGGCATGCGGGTCACCCGCTTGGGCAGGGCTTCGATGCCGATGAAGGCGGCTGGCCGCTCGGGCTCCAGCCCCAGGGCTTCGACCAGCGTGGCGGCAAATTTGATCGGCAAGGCGGTTTCGAGCACGATCATGGGCACGCCCGGCTGCAGCTGCTCACGCGCCACCTTCAGGCCGTCGGCGGTGTGGGTGTCGATCATCAACCCCAGGCGGGCATGAGTGTCACGGATCGTGGCCAGCCGGTCGGCATGGGTGCTGCGCCCGCTGGCAAAGCCGTAGCGCGGCCCGGCCTGGGCAAAGAGCGGGTCAGCCTGCAGGTCAAAGCGGCCATCGCGCGACAAACCCTCGCCAAACAGCGCACGTACCCGCGTGCCATCGCGGCCGAGCAAATCGAACACAAAGCGCTCGAAGTTCGAGGCCTTGGAGATGTCCATCGACGGGCTGGAGGTCTCGTGCGTGTCGGCACTGCCGCGCACACGGTAAACGCCAGTGCGGAAGAACTCGTCGAGCACATCGTTCTCATTGGTCGCGACCACCAGCCGGGCGATGGGCAGGCCCATCATGCGCGCCACATGGCCGGCGCAGACATTGCCAAAGTTGCCGCTGGGCACGGCGAAGCTGACCTGTTCGGTGTCCGCCGCCGTGGCCTGGAAGTAGCCGGCAAAGTAGTACACCACCTGAGCCAGCAAGCGCGCCCAGTTGATGGAATTGACGGTACCGATCTTGTACTGGTGTTTGAAGGCCAAGTCGTTCGACACCGCCTTGACGATGTCCTGACAGTCGTCAAACACACCGTCAATGGCGATGTTGTGGATGTTGTCGTCCATCAGGCTGAACATCTGGGCCTGCTGGAACGGGCTCATGCGGCCGTCCGGACTGGTCATGAAGACGCGCACGCCCCTCTTGCCACGCATGGCGTACTCGGCCGCGCTGCCGGTGTCGCCACTGGTGGCCCCCAGGATGTTGAGCTGCTCGCCGCGCCGCGCCAGCTCGTACTCGAACAGCTGGCCCAGCAACTGCATCGCCATGTCCTTGAAGGCCAGCGTCGGGCCGTTGGACAGCGCCTCCAGGTACAGGGGGGTGGGCCGGCCGGCCACGACCATTTGCTCCAGTTTTTTGAGCGGCACGATGGCGCGGGTGCCGAACACCGCCTCGGTGTAGGTGCGCTCGCACAGGGCGCGCAGATCGGCCGGCGGGATGTCGTCAATGTAGAGCGACAGCAGCTCAAAGGCCAGCGCCGCGTAGCCCTGGGTCTGGTACACGCCGCGCCAGCGGCCCAGGATGGCGGCATCGACCTGCGGGTAATGCTCGGGCAGGTACAGGCCGCCATCGGGCGCCAGGCCTTCCAGCAAAATGTCGCAGAAGCGCTTGCGCTCGGGGTGACCGCGGGTGGACAGGTAACGCATCTCAGGCCAGCTCTTCCTTGCGGATGCGGGTGATCGGCGCCAGCACGGTGCTGAGCGCCTGCATGTCGGCCAGCGCCGCATTCATGTGGGCTTCCATGCAATCGTGCGTCAGGATGATCAGGTCGGTCTGGGTCGAGCCCTCGCCGCCCACCTCATCGGCCTCGCGCTGTAACACGGCGTCAATGCTGATGTCGGCCTGCGCCAGGATGCCGGTCACCCGGGCCAGCACGCCGGCCTGGTCGGCCACCCGCAGGCGCAGGTAATAGCTGGTCACCACCTCACCCATCGTCAGCACCGGCAGCTCGGTCTTGGCCTGGTCCAGCGTGTGCGGCTGGAACGCCAGGTGCGGCACCCGGTTGAGCGGGTCTACCGTGTGCAAGCGGGTGATATCGACCAGGTCGGCAATCACGGCACTGGCCGTCGGCTCCGAGCCCGCGCCCTTGCCGTAGTACAGCGTGGTGCCCACGGCATCGCCCTGCACCATCACCGCGTTCATGGCGCCTTCGACATTGGCAATCAGGCGCTTGGCCGGCACCAGGCTCGGGTGGACGCGCAATTCCACGCCGCGCGGCGTGCGCTTGGTGATGCCCAGCAGCTTGATGCGGTAGCCGAGCTGTTCGGCGTATTTGATGTCAGCGGCGGCGAGCCGGGTAATGCCTTCGACGTAGGCCCGCTCAAACTGAACCGGGATGCCAAATGCGATGGCCGACATGATGGTGGCCTTGTGCGCCGCGTCCACCCCCTCGATGTCAAAGGTCGGGTCGGCTTCGGCGTAGCCCAGACGTTGCGCTTCCTTCAACACCACGTCGAAGTCCAAGCCCTTGTCGCGCATCTCCGACAGGATGAAATTGGTAGTGCCGTTGATGATGCCGGCGATCCACTGGATGCTGTTGGCAGTCAGGCCTTCGCGCAGCGCCTTGATGATCGGGATGCCGCCGGCCACTGCGGCTTCAAACGCCACCATCACACCCTTGGCAGACGCAGCAGCAAAAATCTCGGTGCCGTGCACCGCCAGCAGCGCCTTGTTGGCAGTGACCACATGCTTGCCGGCGGCAATCGCCTCCA
>JBEGOC010000170.1:0-3725 GCA_041182225.1 Pseudomonadota bacterium
AGGGTCGCGCTGACGCAGCGCCTGCGCCTGTTCGGCGGTCATGGGCGTGGGCGGCACACCCTCGGACTCTTCGGTGTCATACCCGGCTGCGGAGGCGATTATCGGCATATCACATTACACCTACGTTACAGCTTGGCAATTGTCACAAAGCCTTCGATTATACGTAGAAACCCGCGGGTCGCGGGCCTGAGGTGATCAGTACTGAAGAATCTTGGACAAAAAATTGCGCGCCCGCTCGTGGCGCTGCTGCGGGTGGCCAAAGAAGGCCTCGGTGGCGCAGTCCTCGACGATGCGGCCCTCGTCCATGAACACCACGCGGTTGGAGACCTTGCGCGCAAAGCCCATCTCATGGGTGACGCACATCATGGTCATGCCCTCTTGCGCCAATTGCACCATCACATCCAGCACCTCGCCCACCATCTCCGGGTCCAGCGCCGAAGTGGGCTCGTCAAACAGCATGCAGACCGGGTCCATCGACAGGGCGCGGGCAATGGCCACGCGCTGTTGCTGTCCGCCCGAGAGCTGGCCGGGAAATTTGTCGCGCTGCGCCAGCAGCCCGACCCGGTCCAGGTACTTCAGCCCGCGCTCGGCGGCCTCCGCCGGGCTGCGCCCGAGCACCTTGACCTGGGCGAAGGTGAGGTTTTTGAGCACGCTCATGTGCGGAAACAGTTCGAAATTCTGAAACACCATGCCGACCTGGGCGCGCAGCGCCGGCAAGTTGGTGGCCGGGTCGCCGACCGAGACGCCGTTGAGCTGGATGTCGCCCTTCTGGAACGGCTCCAGCCCGTTGACGGCCTTGATCAGGGTTGACTTGCCCGAGCCGGAGGGTCCGCACACCACCACCACATCGCCCTTGTTGACCACCGTGCTGATGTCGGCCAGTACCTGAAAACTGCCGTACCACTTGCTGACGTTGTTGATTTGGATCATGACGGGAACGGGGATGGCGGGCGGGGGTTCAGCGGATGATGGCAATGCGGCCTTCCAGCCGCCGGACCAGGCTGGACAGGGTGTAGGACATGGCGAAGTACACCACGGCGACAAACAGGTACATCTCGACCAGCCGGCCGTCGCGCTGCGCCACCTTGGACGCCGCACCCAGGAAGTCGGGCATGGACAGCACATAGACCAGCGACACGTCCTGGAACAGCACAATGGTCTGCGTCAGCAGCAGCGGCGCCATGTTGCGAAAGGCCTGCGGCAACACCACATTGCCCATGCACTGCCAATAGTTCAGGCCCAGCGCATACCCGGCCGCCACCTGGCCGCGCGGGATCGACTGGATGCCAGCGCGCATGATTTCGCAGTAATAACAAGCCTCAAACAGGATGAAGGTGATGAGGCAGGAGGCAAAAGCGCCCACCCGCACCGGCTGGTCCGCCCCGGTCACCCACTGGCCGATGTAGGGCACCAAAAAATAAAACCAGAAGATCACCAGAATCAGTGGAATGCCGCGCATCAGGTTGACATAGGCGCCCGCCACCAGCGACAGCGCCCGAAAGCTCGACAGCCGGGCCAGCGCCAGCAGTGTGCCCAGCACGATGCCGCCGCTCATCGCCAGCACCGTGAGCTGCAGCGTGAAGGTCATCCCCGTAAAAAACAGGTAATGCCAACTGCGCTCGATGACGTTGAAGTCAAACTGGCTGAACATGGTGTTCGCGGTCCGTGCTCAGTGGCCACCGGCAGCGCTGCCGGCAATCAGGCCGGGCACCGCCACCCGGCGCTCCAGCCGGCGCATGCCCTGCACCACCAGCAGGTTGACCAGCAGGTAGATCACGGTGGCGGCGGCGAAAGCCTCAAACACCTGGAAGGTCAGCTCCTGCATGGCGCGGGTGCGGGCGGTCAGCTCCATCAAGCCGACCGTGAGCGCCACCGAGGTGTTTTTGATGATATTGAGGAACTCACTGGTCAGCGGCGGCAGGATGATGCGAAAGGCTTGCGGCAGCAGCACATAGCGGTAGGTGGCCGGCAGCGTCAGGCCCAGCGCCGTGCCAGCCATGGCCTGGCCACGCGGCAGCGACTGAATGCCAGCCTTGAGCTGCTCAGCAATGCGCACCGAAGTGAAGCAACCCAGGCAGACCACCGCGGTGAAAAACGGCGCGTTGGGCATCTGCTTGAGCGCGTCGCCCCAGCGCACCGGCAGCAACTCGGGCAACACAAAAAACCACAGAAACATTTGCACCAGCAGCGGGATGTTACGGAACAGCTCGACGTAGGCATTGCCCAGCCGCACCAGCCAGGGCTTGGGCATGGTGCGCGCCACACCCACCACGGTACCCAGCAGCAGCGCAATGGCCCAGGCGCACATCGCCGTGGCCAGCGTCCAGCCCAAGCCGGTGAGCAGCGTGAATAAAAACGTGCCGGAGCCTTCCGGGTTATCCGCCCAGAAAATGCCCCAATTCCACTTGTAGTTCACCTGCTGCTGCCCGATTCGGCGGCGAGAGCCGCCGCGCCACGCTTATTCGTAGACTTTGGGTTCGGGTGAATCGGTGGGTTTGGCAAACGTCCGCTTGAGCGCCGTGCTGATCGGCAGGTTCAGGTTGACGTTTTTCGGCGGCACTGGGGCCAGGAACCATTTGGCGTAGATTTTTTCGATCTCTCCGCTTTGCATCAGGCCCGCCACCGTACGGTCCACCAGCGCTTTGAAGCTGGGGTCGTCGCGGCGCAGCATGATGCCGTAGGGCTCGGTCGACAGAGCCTCGGCCGACACCACGTAGTCGCCCGGGGTCTTGGCCGTGGCCACCAGCGAGTACAGCAGGATGTCGTCCATGACAAAGGCAACGGCACGGCCGGTTTCAACCATCAGGAAGGCCTCGGCATGGTCCTTGGCAGCCAGAATGTTCATGCCCAGGTTGCGCGCGGCATTGAGTTCGGTGGCCTGCTTGATGTTGGTCGAGCCGGAGGTGGAGACGATGGTCTTGCCCTTGAGCGCGTCGAAGTTGGCCACATTGGCGGCCTTTTTGGTCACAAAGCGGTTGGCGGTGATGAAGGTGGTGGGGGCGTAGGCCACCTGCTTTTGCCGGTCGGCATTGTTGGTGGTGGAGCCGCATTCCAGGTCAATCGTGCCGTTGGCCATCAGCGGAATGCGCGTGGCCGAGGTCACGGGGGCCATCTTGACGGCCAGGTTGGACAGCTTGAGCTCGGCCTTGACCGCGTCGGCGATCTTCAGGCAGATGTCCATCGAATAGCCAATGGGCTCCTGCTTGTCGTTCAAATAAGAGAACGGAATGGAGGAGTCGCGGTGGCCGATGGTGATGGCACCGTCCTTGCGGATCTTGTCAAGGGTTTGGGCGTGCAGGCCGGCGGCACCGAGCAGCAGCGCGGCAGCGGCCACAGCGGAAAGAAGGGTTTTCATGGGTCATCTCCTGGAGGGATCAAGTCGGGTGGGAACGGGACGTCAAGGCTAGCGCAAGTTGCATGCCACCAGGGCGCGATCCCGGCGGCGCGGGCCCGTGGCGCAGCGCCCCGGCAGTTTATCGCCTCCGGACGGCCGGGCCGCTAGTGTTAAACCCTCAAGTCCGCGCGGCATAATTGGTTCATGAACCAGCTCCCGCCCCTGCCCTGCTACCTCAACGGTGAATTCACCGAACTTCACAACGCCAAGATCAGCGTGATGGACCGGGGTTTCATCTTCGGCGACGGCATTTACGAGGTGGTGCCGGTCTATGGCGGCCGGCCGTTCCGCTTTGACCAGCATATGGCGCGGCTGGAACGCAGCCTGGCCG
>JBEGOC010000171.1:0-3282 GCA_041182225.1 Pseudomonadota bacterium
CCTCGGTGCCTTCGTCCATCGAGGCGCTGCCGGCGATCCGGCAGGCGGTGGGACCAGACTTTGCCGTGCTGCTCGACAGCGGTGTGCGCAGTGGCGACGACATCGCCAGGGCCCTGGCGGCCGGCGCTGACTTTGTCCTGCTCGGGCGCACCTTTCTCTATGGCACGGGTGCGCTGGGGGCCGAGCGCGGCCCGGCGGTCACCATCGACATCTTGCGCGGTGAGCTCGACACCGCGATGGCCCAGCTGGGTTGCAGCACCGTGCAGGCGCTTCGTGCTGCAGCTTTCTTCTCCCCCTTGCCCTGGTCCAACCGTCAGCACGGAGGCTCCCCATGAGTTCACCGATTCCCGCCCATGTGCCACCCGAGAGGGTGGTCGAGTTCGACCGCTTCACTTCTCCCGTGCTGCAACGTTGCCCGCACCGGGGCGTGACCGAGCTTTTCAAAAACAGCCCGGACATCTTCTACACCACGGGCGACCGTGGGCACTGGGTCGTCGCCAGCGCCACGCTGGCGCGCGACATGTTGCGCCAGCCGGACAAGTTTTCCAGCGATCCGGTGCACAACCCGGCCAACGCGCGCAAGCCGCCCACCTTGCCCAACCAGTCCGATCCGCCTCTGCACACCGAGTTGCGCCGCATCATCAACCCTTTTTTTTCGCCTGCGGGCGTGCAGAAGCTGGAGCACCAGGTTCGCCAGCTGGCTGGCGAGCTCATTGACGAGGTGAACGGGCGCGGCCACTGCGAATTTCTGGCCGAGATTGCGCAACGTTTCCCGGTGCAGCTGTTCATGCAAATGGCCGATGCGCCCCTGGCGGACCGCGAACTGCTGGTGGCCAAGGTGGACCGTTTCACCCGCGCGCCTGATATCCAGGAACGCCTGGCCGCCTTGGGTGAACTGGGGGATTACCTCAAGGGTCTGATCGCCGAGCGCGAGCGCACGCCCGGTGATGACCTGGTCAGCCTGACTGTGCACGGCAAGGTGCATGGCCTGGGGCTGACGGATGACGAAAAGCTGGGCATGGTCAACCTCCTGTTCCTGGGCGGCCTGGACACGGTGGCGGCGATGCTGTCCTTCATCATGGCCTACCTGGGCCAGCATCCGGCGCAGTACCAGCGCCTGGTGAGCGACCCGCCACTGATCGGCAACGCCATCGAGGAGTTGATGCGGGTGCACGGCGTGGCCGGCATGGAGCGCGGCGTGACCGCCGACATGAGCTATGCAGGTGTGGAGTTCAAGGCGAAGGACCGGCTGGTGTTTTTGCCCCATGTCTACGGATTGGACGAGCAGCTGGTGGACGACCCGTTCCGGGTGGACTTTGACCGGCCCATCAGCAGCCACCTGGTGTTTGGCTCCGGGCCGCACCGCTGCGTGGGCTCGCACCTGGCCCGGCTGGAGATGAAGGTGTTTATCGAAGAATGGGTGCGCCGCATTCCCGCGTTTTCGGTGGCTGCCGACGGCGACCTGCCCACGCGCGGCGGCCTGGTCTGGTCACCGGTGGCCGTGCCGCTGGTGTGGCCCGTGGCCGACACCGGGGTCCGCCAAGACCGGGGCAGTGCCGCATGAAAATCATCGTTGATCGCCAGGTGTGCGCGGGCCATGCGCTGTGCGCGGCCAAGGCCCCTGAGGTGTACCAGCTGGACGACGAGGGCTACTGCAGCTCCCATGGCGCCAGCGTGCCGCCGCACCTGCACGAGCAAGCGCGCCTGGGCGCACGGCATTGTCCCGAGGCTGCCATTCTGTTGGTGGATGATGAGGATGCCCCCTGATGCCTGCCATCACTTTCATTGGCGCCGATGGCACGTCGCAAACCCTGAAGGTTGAGCCCGGCCAATCGGTGATGCAGGTGGCCGTGGAGAACGACATCCGCGGCATTCTGGCCGACTGCGGTGGCTCCTGCTCCTGCGCCACCTGCCACTGTTACCTGGACGAAGCCTGGACCTCGCGGTTTCCGCCCGCGTCAGCTGACGAGGCCGAACTGGTGTCGTTTGCCTTCGACCCCCTGCCCAGCAGCCGGCTGTCGTGTCAGCTGGTGCTCGGGCCAGAGCACGACGGGTTGGTGATCCGTCTGCCCAAACGGCAAATCTGAGGCTCTCAAGCCTGCCAGCCGCAGCGCTGTGCTCGACGAGCGACAGACCCAGCGGGACTCATGGCGTCGGAGGGTGGGGCAGGTGGCTGATCAGCGTCTGTGAAAAGCCGCCATCCACCGCAATGACCTGCCCGCTCACGTAAGAGGCGTCATCTGACAGCAGGAAGGCCACCACCTTGCCCAGCTCCACGGGTGTGCCGATGCGGCGAAGCGGCATCATCAATCGACGTTTTTCATGCAGCTCGGGGATGGCGTACACCGCCTCGGCCATTGCAGTGCGAATCAGCCCGGGCGCGACGGCATTGACGCGCACCCCCAGCGGTCCCCATTCCTGCGCAGCATGGCGGGTAAAAGCCGAGACGCCCGCCTTTGACATTGAATAAAAGCCGGCCCCGGGTTGCGGATTGTCTGCTGCGATCGACGAGATGTTGACCACCGCACCACCGCTCAGTTGCAGATGCGGTAATGCCGCCTGCGCCAGCCGGACCATCGACTTGAGGTTGACCTCGTACACCAGATCCAGATCGGCTTCGGAGGTGTCGGCCAGGGCCGAGCGGCGGATGATACCGGCGTTGTTGACGAGGGCGTGCAACGCACCACCCACGGCCACCGCGCTGCTGATCAGGGCTTGAGGGTCGGCGCGAATATCACCCGGCAGGGCCGTACCGCCAACCGCCTGGGCCACGCGCAGGGCAGCCGGTGCGTCGATGTCATTGACCAGCACATGCCAGCCCCGCTCTGCCATAACCTGCGCGATGCCCTCGCCGATGCCTGCACCACCCCCGGTGACCAACACCATTGGTTTGCCCATGTCGACTCCTGTGCCAAAATGAATTAAAACGAAACCGTTGCATTCTCGCTGATCAAGACCGCCACACGCCAGCACTGGACGCCCGCATGAGCCATTTTTTTCCGCGCCTGTTCTCGCCGATGCGCATCGGCGGCACCGAGATCCGAAACCGCATCGTGTTCGCTGGACACGGATCGCGATTTGTCGATTGGCACAGCTTTCATCTGAACGAACGCCAGGCGCATTACCTGGCGGAGCGCGCGCGCGGCGGCGTTGGCCTGATTATCCAGGGCTCATCCATGGTGCACCCGACCGGGCTGGCAGCCGCAGGCGTGAACGAGGTCTGGTCTGACGACTCCATCCCGTCGTATGCGCGGATCACCAGCGCTGTCCACGAAGCCGGCG
>JBEGOC010000172.1:0-9074 GCA_041182225.1 Pseudomonadota bacterium
CCGAGGTGCACAGTGCCGCGCTGATTGCCGCCCAGGCCAGTGGCGTGAGTTTGAATCAGTGGGCAGCTGGCGTGTTGCAGGCTGCAGCTCATGGCTGAGCTGGATCTGACTTGGACGGCGATCGAAGCGTACCTTCCATCATGATCACCTACTACAACCGCCACCACGCCCTGCACCAGGGCCGCCTGGAGATGTTTCGCGGCGAGCTGGTGCCCTGCTTTGAAGTGCCCGCGCGCGCCGATCAGGTGCTGCTGGAGCTGCAGCGGCGCAAGCTGGGCCCGGTGCTGGACCCGCATACCTTCGATGACGCGCTGCTGGCACGGGTGCACAGCCCGCGTTATCTGGCGTTTTTGGCCAGCGCCTGGGACCAGTGGCTGGCGCTGGACGCCGGTAACGCGCAGCGTGACGTGCTGCCCTCGGTCTGGCCGGCGCGCGGTTTGCGCACCGACGTGCTGCCCGACAATTTTTCGGCGCGCGTGGGGCTGTTTGCATTTGACGTCGGCACACCGCTGACCGCTGGCAGCTGGGTGGTGGCCCGTGCCGGCGCGCACTGCGCGCTGAGTGCAGCCCAGGCGGTGCTGGACGGGGCGCCGGCCGCCTTTGCCCTGAGCCGGCCGCCCGGCCACCATGCCGGCGCCGACTATTTTGGCGGCTACTGCTTTCTCAACAACGCCGCCATCGCCGCCCAAATACTGTGCCAGCTGGGCAAGCGCGTCGCAATCGTCGACGTGGACTACCACCACGGCAACGGCACCCAAAGCATTTTTTACGAACGGCCCGACGTTTTCTTTGCCAGCATCCACGGCGACCCGCGCACCGAATACCCCTTCTACCTGGGGCACGCAGACGAAACCGGCGCCGGTGCCGGCACGGGCTTTACCCTGAACCTGCCGCTGCCGCGTGGCAGCGGATTTGATGCCTGGTCGGCTGCGCTGGAAGTAGCCCTGGCCGCCATCAGCCGCTTTGGTGCCGAGGCGATGGTGGTTTCGCTGGGACTGGACACCTTTGTCGGTGACCCGATTTCCGGTTTTTGCCTGCAAAGTACCGACTACCTGCGCCTGGGCGAACGCCTGGCCCGCGTGGGGCTGCCCACCGTGTTGGTGCTGGAAGGTGGCTACGCGGTCGATGGGTTGGGGGTTAACGCGGCTAATGTGCTGCAGGCCTTTGCCTGAGCAGCCTGCTTCACCGAGCTCAGATGTTTTCCCGGCGCCGCGTGCGCAGCAGCACCGCCAGCCCCACCGCCGCCACGCCGATCAGCACCAGCGGAAAACCCAGCGCTGGCGACCACTGGATCAGCGCCCCCGAGAACGACGAGGCGGCCAGTCCGCCCAAGGTGTAAGTGAGTACTAGCACGGCGGTGCTGTTGACCAGGGTGACGCCTTTTTCGCGGGCACCAATGTCGATCATGGCCATGGTGTACAGGCTGCCGCCAGCCCCGCCCCAGATGAACACGATGGGCCAGACCAGCCAGGGCGCCTGTGGCACCAGCGGCACCACACAGGCTGCGGCCAGGGTGATGGCGGCGCACGCCAGCATCAGCGTGCGCCGGCCGCGTGCCTGGTCGTCAAAGCGGTCGGCCAGCAGGCCCACCGGCAGCATGGTGAGCGCGCTCCCTAGCCCGGTGAAGGACACCAGCAGCGCTGCGGTGGCCGCGCCCAGCCCCAGCGCCAGGCCGTACAGCGGCAGGATGGAGGCCATGCCGCTCTCAAAAAAACCGCCCACAAAACCCGCCAGCATGATGATGGGGTGGGCCAGCAGCGCCTGCCAGACACCGCTCAGGCCGACGCGGGCGCTGTGCGCGTCGGCGGCCCGCGGCAGCGGTGGAATCAGCAGGCTCCAGGCCAGGCCAGTCAGCAAAAAGCCGATCACCCACCACAGCGCGTGCGGGTTGTCGGTGCCCAGCCATGCCAACACCGCCGGCCCGATGACAAAGGTGAAGCCGACCAGGGTCTCAAAAATGCCCACATAGCGGCCACGCTGACCCGGCGGCGAAAATTCGGCAATCAGCGCTTCGGCCAGCACCCAGCGCAGGCCGGCGGCGGCGCCTGAGACCAGCTTGAGCACAAACCACACTGCCAGCGCATCGGTCAGCGCAAAGCCCAGGGCGGCCAGTGCTGGCAGGGCGGCGGCCAGCCACAGGGTGGCGCGCCGGCCCAGCCGCTGCGTCACGGCCGAGGCAAAGGGCGTCATCAGGAACATGCCCAGGTAGCCGGTGGCGGCAAACAGGCCGGCCACCGAGGTTGACACGCCCGCCGTTTTGAGCTGAAACAGCAGCATGGGCAGCAGCATGAAGTAGCCGATCAGCTCGACAAAGGTCGAGCCGAAGATGCTCACCAGCCCGCGCGTGGCGCCTGCCGGGCGGGTCATGGCTGGTGGCTCATGGCTGACACCTGACGCGCCGCCAGCACGGCGGTGGCCACTTCGGCAAAGCCGGCGCCACGCTCGGCCACGGTCACATAGCGCGGCAGGTGGCAGAGCTGAGCCGCTACGCCCAAAATATTGGCCACGCCGACGCTGTGGTGAAAGTGCTGGAACATGAGCTGGTCGTTGGCCGAGTCACCCACATAGGCCCAGCGCCCCAGTTCGTCGTCCAGCGCCCGTTGGTACAGCTGCTGCACGATCCAGCGCGCACCCGAGAGCTTGTTGTGGCTGCCGTACCAGCCGTTGATGTGAATGCTGCTGACGGTAGCGTTCATGCCCTCGGCCTGCATGATCTGCACCGCCTGGGCGATCTGCTCGGGCGGCAACCGGTTGAACTCGCTGTGGTCGATGGCGATGTCGGTCTCGCGCCCGGCCGAGTCTTGTGCCAGGGTGGCGCCGGGCACCTCGCGCAGCAGCCGCTGCGCCACGGCCTGCAGGCGCTGGAAGTTGCCGGCCCGGGTCGCAGGGTCCTGCTGATATATTTTTGATAGCAAACTATCCAATGGTGGCGTGGCCTCGAGGCCTTTTTTGCCCTGAACAAAGGCTACCGCGCCGTTTTCCGCCACCATGGCATCGACCGGCCAGGTTTGGGCAAACGGCGTGCACCAGCCGATAGGGCGGCCAGTGATGGCGATCACCACCAGCCCGGTGGCGTGCAGCGCGTGCAGGGCTGCCAGCGCGTCTGGAGTGATGGCGCCGTCGGTGGTCAGGGTGTCGTCGATGTCGGTGAACACCCCGGTCAAGGCGCGGCGATCGGTGACAGGCCAGTGCTGCAGGGGGGTCATGGATGCCCGTTCCAGCCGGGCAATTCAGCCCGCGCTGCCCAGCGCCAGCCCGGCGTGCTCGCGCAGCGGGTGAAAGTGGATTTTGGGGAACCGTTCCTGGGCCAGACGCACGTCGTAGGGTGAGGTGCACAGGTAGGCCAGGGTGTTGGCGGCGTCCAGCGCCATGCGCATGGGGTAGGCGTCGCAAAAGGCCTTGAGCTCGGCCGGCGTGTCGGCGGTGATCCAGCGCGCGCCGGTGTACTGGCTGCTCTCCAGCCGGATGTCGGCGTCGTACTCGCCTTTGAGGCGGTGTTGCACCACTTCAAACTGCAGCTGGCCCACCGCACCGAGCAGCATGTTGCCGCCCACCTCGGGCCGGAACACCTGAATCGCGCCCTCTTCACCGAGTTGGGCCAGGCCCTGCTGCAATTGTTTGGTGCGCAGGGGGTTCTTCAGCACCACGGTCATGAACAGTTCGGGCGCAAAAAAGGGCAGGCCGGTGAACTGCAGGTTGACCGAGCCGTCGGTGATGGTGTCACCCAGTTGCACGCCGCCGTGGGTGGTAAAGCCCACGATGTCCCCGGCGTAGGCCTCTTCCACCGCTTCCCGGCGTTGGCTCATGAAGGTCACCACGCTGGTCGGGCGCAGTTCCTTGGCCGTGCGCATCACCTTGAGTTTCATGCCCGGCGTGTACTTGCCCGAGGCCATGCGCACAAAGGCAATGCGGTCGCGGTGGTTGGCGTCCATATTGGCCTGCACCTTGAACACCACGCCGGAAAACGCACTGTCTTCGGGCAGCACGGTTTTCACTACCGGTTGCCGGTTCACCACCAGCGAGCTCACCCGGCCTTGGGGCGCCGGCGCCAGGTCCACCAGCGCGTCCAGCACCTCCATCACGCCAAAATTGTTCACGCCCGAGCCAAAGAACACTGGTGTTTGCTTGCCAGCTAAAAAGGCCTCGTGGTCCCAGGCGGGGGAGGCGCCGGTGGCCAGTTCCATGCTGTCCATGGCGGTGGCCCATTCGTGGCCGAAGCGCTGCAGCAGGTCGGCCTGCTCGCTCAACGGCAGGGTCACAAAGTCCTGCGGGCGGCGTTCGCTGCCGCTCTCGAACACCGTCATGGCGTCGGTGCGCAGGTTGATGATGCCGCCAAACACCTTGCCCTGGCCAACGGGCCAGGTCATGGGTACGCAGGGCATCCCCAGCTCGCGCTCGATCTCGTCCAGGATGTCCAGCGGCTCGCGCACCTCGCGGTCCATCTTGTTGACGAAGGTGATGATGGGCGTGTTGCGCTGGCGGCAGACCTCGATCAGGCGGCGGGTCTGCGCCTCCACGCCGTTGGCCGCATCGATCACCATCAGCGCCGAATCGACCGCAGTGAGGACGCGGTAGGTGTCTTCGGAAAAATCCTTATGGCCCGGCGTGTCCAAGAGGTTGATCACGTGGTCGCGGTACAGCATCTGCATCACCGAACTGGCGACCGAGATGCCGCGCTGCTTTTCAATCTCCATCCAGTCGCTGGTGGCATGCCGGCTGGCCTTGCGCGCCTTGACCGAGCCGGCGATCTGGATCGCGCCCGAGAACAGCAGCAGCTTTTCGGTCAGCGTGGTCTTGCCGGCATCCGGGTGCGAAATGATGGCAAAGGTGCGGCGGCGGCGGGTTTCGGGGGCAAAAGACACAGGGTAATTCCAGGGCGGGCCGGCAGGGACTGAGGCTGCGGGTCCGTGAACAATCGGGGGGTGCGGCGCGGGAGCGAGACGGCCTCCGCCAAAGCATAGATTTTATGCCGTGGCGACCCTCACCGGGCTCAGTCGTAAATGGCCTGCAGCAGGCGCATCAGCGTCTGCCGCTCCGTATCGCTCAGTTTGGCGGTGCTGGCTGTCTCGAGCGCCTGCGCTTGACGCTCTGCCAGCAGCATCAATTGCGTGCCCGCCGGGGTGGCATGTAGCCCGATGGCGCGACCATCGCTCGGGTGGGGCCGCCGTTCGATCAGGCCGCGCTGCTCCAGGGTCTGCACCAGCCCCACCAAATTGGGCGGCAGGATGCTGAGCACGGCGCAGAGCTGGCGCGAGGTGACCCCAGGGTTGTGGTGAATCACCGACATCACCGAAAATTCCACTGTCTTGAAGCCAAAGACAGCCATCTCGCGCAGGAAGGTCTCGATGATCACCAGCGCGGCGCGTCGCGCGTTGTAGCCGACCAGGGTTTTCAGGAAGCTGGTGTCGATCGTGCCGGTGTTGACGGCATCGGTGGGCCGGGGTTTTTCGATGGGCATGGGGGCGTCAGGCTCCGGGCGCCGGTGCTAGGACCCGGCAGCAGCGCATTGCGCGGTGATGATCGCGAGGCGCATCTCAAACTCTGGCAGCACCCAGTGCCGCAAGGCGCGCGCTGGGGCCTGCCAGCGTTCGCGGGCGTCGTGGCTGCTGTGCGGCAGGCTGGCGTCAATGCGCAGCCAGGCCCAGTCCAGCATCACCAGCGCCGTGGCCCGCAAGAAGTCGTCCGCCACCCGGTGTGCCAGCGTGACATCGTCAGGCGTGGCCAGCAGCAGGCGCTGGGTGGTGGTCCGCAACCCGGCGATCCGGGTCAGGGCGGCCTGCCGATGGGCGCCGTCCCCCGGCAGGTCGGCCTGAAGGTCAATCTGCAGGTCGTCAAGCAGCAGGTTGAGGTCGCGGCCGCCATCGGCCAATACCTTGCGCACCAGCAGGTCGATGGCCTGAATTTCGTTCGTGCCCTCGTAAATCATGGTCACCCGGGCATCGCGCACGTGTTGCTCAATGCCCCATTCGCGCACGTAGCCATGCCCGCCGAACACCTGCAGGCAGTCGCTGCCACCGTGGAAGGCCTGGTGGGTGAACGCCGCCTTCATCATCGGGGTGATCAGTGCGCACCAGCGCTGTGCGCTGGCTTGTTGCTGTGGGTCGGTGGCGTGTTTGATCATGTCCAGCGCCATGGCGGTGCGGTACGCCAGTACCCGGCCGCCGTCGATCCATGCCCGCTGCGTGTCCAGAATGCGCCCGATCGCCGGGTGTTGGGAAATCAGGTCGGCCTCTGCCGGCGCAACCCGCTTGCCGGGTGCCCGCATCTGCCGGCGTTCGTTGGCGTAGCGCTGCGCCTTTTGCCAGGCCGCATCGAGCAGGCCGATGCCCTGCAGGGCCACGTGCAGCCGCGCTGCATTCATCATCACAAACATGGCGGCCAGGCCTTTGCCCGGCTCGCCGACCAGCCAGCCAGCGGCCGCATCAAAACGCAGCACGCAGGTGGGGCTGCCATGCAGGCCCATCTTGTCTTCAATGCGCTCGCAGTGCACGGCACTGCGGCTGCCGTCCGGATAAAACTTGGGCACCAGAAACAGCGACAGGCCCTTGGGTCCGGGCAGCGCCTCGGGCAGGCGCGCCAGCACCAGGTGGACGATGTTGTCCGTCAGGTCGTGTTCGCCACCCGAGATGAAGATTTTGGTGCCGTGCAGGTCGTACCCGCCATCGTCGCGCGGCAGGGCGCGGGTGCGGGCCAGCCCCAGGTCGCTGCCGGCGTGGCTTTCGGTCAGGCACATGGTGGCCAGCCATTCGCCGCTGGCGAGCTTGGGCAGGTAGGTCTGCCGCAGCGCTGCGCTGCCATGGTGTTTCAGGCACTCATAGGCGCCGTGCAGCAGGCCGGGCGCCATGGTCCAGCCATGGTTGGCACCGCTCAGCATCTCGTACAGCGCCGCCTCCATCACGGCGGGCAGGCCCTGTCCGCCGTCTTCGGGCGCGCAGGCCAGGGCCGGCCACCCAGCCTGCCAAAACGCCTGGTAGGCCTGCCTGAAGCCCGGCGGCGTGATGACCTGGCCGTGGTCGAAGCGGCAGCCGATGTCATCGCCGTCGCGGTTGAGCGGGGCGACCACTTCGGCGACGAATCTGCCGGCTTCCTCCAGCACCTGGCCCAGCAGCGCGCCGTCCATGCCGGCAAATGCGGTCAGCCCCTGCAGCCGGGAGGGTGCATCGAGCACCTGATCCAGGATAAACCGGATGTCCTCGGTACCGGGCTGGTAGCGCATGGCGGGGAATCAGGATTCAGCGGTGAAGCCAATGGTCTTGATCAGCGGGCCCCAGCGGTCAAACTCGGCTTTCTGGCTGCGCGCCATGTCGTCCGCACTGCCGCCATAGGGAATCAGGCCGACCACGGTCAGGGCGTCGATCACAGCCCGGTCCTTGATGGCCGCGTTGATGGCCGCATTGGCCGCCGCCACCACGCTGGCCGGTGTTTTGGCGGGGGCGTGGAAGCCAAACCACTCTTCCACCGTCAATTCGGGGAAGCCCTGCTCGGCAAAGGTGGCCACTTCCGGCACAAAGGGCGAGCGGGTCTTGCCCGAGGTGGCGATGATGCGCAGCTTGCCGGCCTTGTGGTTGGCCACGAAGTCGCCGTGCGGGGTCACCATGCTGGCGATCTGGCCGCCCACCACGTCGGTCACGCCGGGCACCGAGCCGCGGTAGGGCACGTGCTTGAGGTCAATGTTGTTGTTGATCCCCAGCAGCGCACCGATGAAGTGCGGTGTGGAGCCGGCGGCCGGCGACCCGTAGCTGGCGTCCTTCGGGTTGGCCTTGGCCCAGGCCAGATAGTCCTTGACGGTCTTGACCGTGGCGGGTACCAGCGGCCCGACGGCCAGACCATGGTGAATCATGGAAGCGGTGCCCACCGCGACAAAGTCCTTGAACGGGTCATAGCTCAGCTTGCTGTAGATGTGCGGGTAGAGCGAGACCGCCGAGAACGGGCCCATGGCCAGGGCCGAGCCGTCGGCGGGGGCCATCTTCAGGGCCTCCAGCGCGATGCGACCGCCGGCGCCGGCCTTGGTCTCCACCACAGCGTTGTTCTTGGCATAGCTGGTGCCGCCAAACTTGTCGCCCACCCGGCGCGCGCAGATGTCGCCGGCGCTGCCGGCGGGGAAGCCGTAAAAAATTTTGACCTGCTCCACGGCCTGCGCAAAGGCGGGCGATGTTCCCAACGCCCCCAGCAGGGCGCTGCCAGCCGAAGCCTGGATGAATTGACGACGAGTGCTCATGGTTTGTCTCCTAGGGGTGATGAGGGTGATGAACGAAAAAATCAGAGGCACAGGGCCTTGATGTCGGGGGGAACGGCAATGGCCTGGATGCGGTCCGGATCACCCGGGACGCGCTGACAGAAGGCGCGGGTCTCGGTGCCTTCGCAGATGAGCACATCACCGCGCTTGACGATGTGCCGGTGTATGAAGACCTTGGCGCGCCATTCCTCGACGCTGGTGTGAATCTGCAGCGTTTCGCCATAGGTCGCCGGCCGGTTGAATTTGGTGTGGATTTCCAGCAATGGCGTACCGATGATGCCGGTGGTCTTGACCAGCTCGCGCCAGGGCAGCACGCCGCACTGGACAAAGAAGTTGAGCGACGAGGCATCCATCCAGCGGGAGAAATTGGGGAAGAACACGATGCCAGCCGGGTCGCAGTCGCCAAACATCACCTGCACGTCGTAGACAACGGTTTTGGACATGGCGGTTGCCTTCAGGTGGCCAGCGGGTTTTCAATCAGCAGCGCAATGCCCTGGCCGCCGCCGACGCAGGCGCTGGCGATGCCGTAGCGCACAGCGCTGCGGCGCAGCTCACGGGCCAGCGTGACGGTCAGCCGTACCCCGGTGGCGGCCAGCGGGTGGCCCAGCGCGATGGCGCCGCCATTGACATTGAGCTGTGCCAGGTCCAGTCCGAGTTCGCGCCCGACCGCCAGGGTCTGGGCCCCCTGCGCTTCGTTGATCTCGAAACGGCCGATCTGGTCCAGCGTCAGGCCGGAGCGTGCCAGCAGCAGCCGGATCGCCGGCGCCGGGCCAATGCCCATGATCTCCGGCGGCACGCCCACCACCGCCGCGGCCACCACCCGCGCCAGGGGGCTCAG
>JBEGOC010000173.1:0-38414 GCA_041182225.1 Pseudomonadota bacterium
CGGTGGTGGTGGCCGAACGCCGCGCCGAGGCCGCCGCCGCCCTGCTGGCGCGACACCCCGCCACCGAGCTGATCCTGTGCGACGACGGCCTGCAGCATCGCGCGCTGCACCGCGATTTTGAAGTCTGTGTGTTTGACGACCGCGGCCTGGGCAACGGCTTTCTGCTGCCGGCCGGCCCGATGCGTGAACCCTGGCCGCGACCGGTCGACTTGGTACTGCACACCGGCGCCCACCCCGCCTTGGCCGGCCACCATGCGCCGCGCCAGTTGGCGCCCTTCGCCCTGCGCGCCGACGGCACCTCCGTGACGCTAGCCGCACTCGCCGCGGCCCAGTCGCCGCTGCTGGCGCTGGCGGCAATCGCCCAGCCAGCGCCATTCTTTGCCATGCTGCGCGCCGCCGGCCTGCCCTTGGCGGACACGCTGGCGCTGCCGGATCACTATGATTTTGATAGCTTCAACCCCAATGAATACAAGGGCTACACCCTGATTTGCACCGAAAAGGACGCGGTCAAATTGTGGCCACTGGCACCGGCCGCACTGGCCGTGCCATTGCAACTCACCTTGCCGGCCGCAGCGCTGGCGACACTCGACGCCTGGCTGGCCCAGCGCCTGCCGGCAAAGCTATCATCGGCCCATGGACACACGACTGCTTGACTTGCTGGTTTGCCCGGTCACCAAAGGCCCACTGGAGTACCTGCGCGAGCAGCATGAGCTGGTGTCACGCAGCGCGCGGCTGGCCTACCCCGTGCGCGACGGTATCCCGATCCTGCTGGAGAACGAGGCTCGTACCCTGAGCGACGAGGAACTCGGCCTGTGACCTTCACGGTGCTGATCCCGGCACGGCTCGCCTCGACCCGCTTGCCCAACAAGCCGCTGGCCGATCTGGGCGGCATCCCCATGGTGGTACGGGTGGCGCTGCGGGTCGGTGCCGGCCAGACGGGCAGCAAGCAGCCGCGCGTGGTGGTGGCCACCGACAGCCCCGAGGTGCTGCAGGCCTGCGCCGCCCATGGGGTGGAGGCGGTACTCACCCGCGCCGACCATCCCTCCGGCAGCGACCGGCTGGCCGAAGCCAGCGCGCTGCTGGGCCTGCCCGACGAGCACATCGTGGTCAATGTGCAGGGCGATGAGCCGCTGATCGACCCGACGCTGGTGGACGCGGTCGCTGCCCTGCTGGCGCGGCGGCCGCAGGCCAGCATGAGCACGGCAGCGCACGCCATCGACGACGCGGCCGATGCCCACAACCCCAACATCGTCAAGGTGGTGCTCGATGCCGCTGGCATGGCGCTGTACTTCAGCCGGGCGCCCATTCCCTGGTGGCGGGACCGGCCTGCCGACCCGAACGACGCCAGCACGGCCGGCCTGCTGGCGCCCGAGCCGCCGCTGCGCCACATTGGCATCTACGGCTACCGCGCCGGTTTTCTGCGCCAGTTTCCCAGCCTGGCCCAGGCCCCGATCGAGCGCACCGAAGCGCTGGAACAACTGCGCGCTGTGTGGCATGGCCACCGCATCGCGGTCCATGTGACCGCGCTGGCGCCTGGGCCGGGGGTCGATACGCCCGACGATCTGGCGCGGGTGCGCCGGCTGCTGCAACTCTGACAGCACGGCCTCGGCGTAAGGCTTGCCCAGGGCATGCCGTGCTATTCTCGGCGCGAACCCCGAATTTTCCCGAGGACACACATGAAACTGATTCTGTTGGGCGCACCCGGCGCCGGCAAAGGCACGCAAGCCACCTTCATTTGCCGGAAATTCGGTATCCCGCAAATTTCCACCGGCGACATGCTGCGCGCAGCCGTCAAAGCCGGCACCCCGCTCGGCGTGCAAGCCAAACAGGTGATGGATGCCGGCGGCCTGGTCAGCGACGACCTGATCATCAACCTGGTCAAAGAGCGCATCGCCCAGCCCGATTGCGCCGGCGGCTTCCTGTTTGACGGCTTTCCCCGCACCATCCCGCAGGCCGACGCCATGAAGGCGGCAGGCGTCAAGCTCGATTACGTGTTGGAAATCGATGTGCCGTTTGAGGCCATCATCGAACGCATGAGCGGCCGACGCTCCCATCCGGCCAGCGGCCGCACCTACCATGTCAAGTTCAACCCGCCCAAGGTCAGCGGCCTGGACGACCTGACCGGCGAGCCGCTGATCCAGCGTGCCGACGACCAGGAAGACACCGTGCGCAAACGGCTGGACGTCTACAGCTCGCTGACCCGCCCGCTGGTGGACTACTACGCCAACTGGGCCAAATCTGACACCGCCGGCGCGCCCAAGTACCGCGCCATCAGCGGGGTGGGCAGCGTCGACGAGATCCAGGCACGCGCCTTCGCCGCCCTGGCCGCCTGAAGCGCGCTCAGTCGAGCAGCGCCAGCATCAGCGCCAGTCGTGCCTTGACCGGCGACAAGCCGCTGGTCTCGGCCAAGGCCTGGCCGGGCACCGGCAGCAATTGCCCCAGTGCACAGCGGCTGGTGCGCCACACCCGTATCCCCGCCGCTTGGGCGCGCAGCAGCGCCGCTTCCAGCGCCTGGTGCACTGAGCCGTTGCCGGTTCCGGCCACCACAAGACCCCGCAGCGGCTCGCCCTGCCCGGCCGGCGCGGCCAGCAGCAGGTCGACCAGGGCGCCATCGGCCCCGGCATGGCTCAGCAGCAGCTCCACGCGCGGCCAAACCGTGGCATTCGCTATTTTTTCAATAGCAATCTTCTCAATACCGGCTTGGCTTGGGAGCCAATTTCGCACTTGGCGCAGGCGCCCGCCCTCGATGTAGCCCAAGGGCCCGGCATCCCCGGAGCCGAAGGCATCGAGCCGGTAGGGGTGCACTTTTTGCAAATCGCGGGCGCCGTGCACCACCCCGGCGCACACCGCCACCACTCCGCAGGCGCCGGGCGTCAGCACCAGCGCCACCGCGTCAAGCAGGTTTTGCGGACCATCAGGCGCCAGCGCGGTGGCCGGTCGCATGGCACACACCAGCACCACCGGCTTGTCCGCCAGCAGCTCATCGGGCAGCACCGCCTGCAGAAAGTAGGCGGTCTCCTCCAGGGTGTCGGTGCCGTGGGTGATGACCACGCCGCGCACCGCGGGCTGCGCCAGTTGCTGCGCCACCCGCAGCGCCAACTGCTGCCAAATCGCAAAGCTCATGTCCTTGCTGTCCACCTGGGCCACCTGCTCGGTGTGCAACTGACGCCCGGCAAGCAGGTCCACCATGCCCGGCACCGCAGCCACCAAATCACCCACCGACAACTGCGCCGCGGCGTAGGCAAGGTGGTCGGACGCCGAGGCCGCTACCCCGGCAATCGTTCCGCCAGTGCCCAAAACCACCACTTTTTCAAAAGAATTGGCCATGATCGCTTGCAAACTCACAAAAACTGATTAAAAATACAGTTACTGGATATCAACACAGTACTTTCACCGTCACACTGCCCAGCAACGCCCCATACCCACAAGGAGCCGACATGCTTGAGAGCCCCAAACTGACCGCCCGCCAGCAGCAAATCCTGGACCTCATCCAGAGCGCCATCGCCCGCACTGGCGCGCCGCCCACCCGGGCCGAGATCGCCACCGAGCTGGGTTTCAAGTCAGCCAACGCCGCCGAGGAACACCTGCAGGCGCTGGCCCGCAAAGGCGTGATCGAGCTGGTCAGCGGTACCTCCCGCGGTATCCGGCTGCGCAGCGATGCGCTGCGCTCCATCAACGAATCCCGCAACAACCAGTTCTCGCTGCCCCTGCCCGGCCTGGCCCAGCTGGCACTGCCGCTGATCGGCCGGGTCGCCGCCGGCTCGCCGATTCTCGCGCAGGAGCATGTCGACCAGACCTACTACCTGGAAAACAGCCTGTTTCAGCGCCGGCCCGACTACCTGCTCAAGGTGCGCGGCATGTCCATGCGCGACGCCGGCATCATGGACGGCGACCTGCTGGCCGTGCAGGCCACCAAAGACGCCAAAAACGGCCAGATCGTGGTGGCCCGGCTTGGCGACGAGGTCACGGTCAAGCGTTTCCGGCGCAACAAACACCTGATCGAGCTGCACCCCGAAAACCCCGACTACCAAACCATCGTGGTCGAACCCGGTGAGCCCTTTGAAATCGAAGGACTGGCCGTCGGCCTGATCCGTAACACCATGCTGATGTAAAAACCGCCAGGAGCCCCACCATGACCATCGCACTCTACGCCATCGCGAAACTCACCGCCCCCCTGCACCGGCTGAATGGTTGGCTCGGCAACACGGCTGCTCCGGAACCCGCAGCAGCCCGCATCCAAGGTGGCGGCTGCCCCGCCAATGCTCCTTATTTAAGAGCAAAAAACCCAATAACGACGGGGCCTGAAGCCCTCAAACACCCCAGGATAGTAAGTCGGCCAACGCTGCGCATTGAGCGCATTGTCGAGTCGGGCCAGCGCGCCAACCAAGCCGGTCGCATGGTCATTTCAGGTCGCATGGCCGATGTCTGCGCAGAGCTCGACCGGCTGGTGGCGCGCGAGGCGGCGCTGCACTGAGCAGACCCTGCGGCCACCCCTGCGCCGCTGCGCTGTGGCAGGCACCGGCCGGACTCGGCGGCATGTTGCCTGTCACACGAATTCACACCGGCCGCGCAAAGCGGGCGGGCGCCAAGGCACAATCCGGCTCATGAATATCGTGATTCTCGACGACTACCAGGATGCCGTGCGCAAGCTGCCCTGCGCAGCGCGGTTGGAGGCCTACCAGGCCAAGGTCTACACCAACACCGTCAAGGGCTTGGGCCAGTTGTCGGTGCGCCTGAAAGACGCCGATGTGATCGTGCTCAACCGGGAACGCACCCATTTATCGCGCGCCCTGATCGAAAAGTTGCCGCGCCTGAAACTGGTGGTGCAAACCGGCAAAGTCGGGCCGCATGTGGACGTGGCCGCCTGCACCGAGCGTGGCATTGCCGTTGCCGACGGCACCGGCTCACCCGTGGCGCCAGCCGAACTGACCTGGGCACTGATCATGGCGGCGATGCGCCGCCTGCCTCATTACATTGCCAACCTGAAGCACGGTGTCTGGCAGCAATCCGGCCTCAAGGCCGGGTCCATGCCGGCCAACTTTGGCCTCGGTTCGGTGTTACAGGGCAAGACGCTGGGGATTTGGGGTTACGGCAAGATCGGGCAACTGGTGGCCGGCTACGGCTTGGCCTTCGGCATGCGGGTGGTGGTGTGGGGCCGGGACGCCACCCGCGGACGCGCGGCGGTGGATGGGTTTGAAGTGGCCGAGAGCAAGGAAGCGCTGTTTACCCAAAGCGACGTGCTGTCGCTGCACCTGCGGCTCAATGATGACACGCGCGCGATCGTGACCCTGGACGATTTGAGCCGCATGAAGCCCACCGCCCTGCTGGTAAACACCTCACGCGCCGAGTTGATTGAGGCCGATGCGCTGATGGCAGCCCTGAACCGCGGTCGCCCCGGCATGGCGGCGATCGACGTCTTTGAGTCCGAACCCATCCTGCAGGGGCACGCGCTGCTGCGGCTGGAAAACTGCATCTGCACCCCACACATCGGCTACGTGGAGCAAAACAGCTACGACATGTACTTTGGTGCTGCGTTCGACAACGTGATCAACTTCATCAAAGGCACGCCCACCAACATCGTCAACCCTGGCGCCCTGCAAGTCCGCCGCTGACGGCTTTGGTGCGGCGCGCGGCCGCCCCTGATCGCCTGCGCCCCCCCTACCGCACCCTACTGCGCCCTACTTTCCCGCGCGTGCCGCCATCATGACGGCGGTGTTGGCTTTTCGGTCAGCATTGACCCGCTGTACCGTGGCCCGCTCCCCCATGCTCTGCAGGTAGGCTTTCACCGGCAAATCGGCAAACAAGTCCACCCCGTAAATGAGTTTGGCAGCTCCCGCCACAATCGGTAGGTGAACGATCGCGGCGCAGTCGGCCAGCGTGAAACTCTCCCCGGCCACAAACGGGGCAAAGCGGCTCAGCCGGGCAAAGCCGGCCACCCCTTTGTCCAGCAACTCGCGGGCACGCGCCTTGGTGCCATCGGCGACCTTGCCGCCAAAAAACGCCTCCGGGTACAACTGCCGGGCGACCAGTTCCAGGTGCAATTCAATGTACAGCACCAGCTCCCGCACCTTGGCCGCAGCAAAGGCATCGGCAGGCAGCAGCGGCGTTTGCGGGTAGGCGGCCTCCACATACTCGGCGCAGGCGATGGACTCGGTCACCGTGCCTTGCGGCGTATCGAGAAAAGGCACCTTGCCCATGGGTGACCGTTGGGTCAGCCGCGGATCGGCGCCACCGACCCAGACCAGCTCTTCTTCAAAAGCCACGGATTTCTCCAGCAGCTGGAGTTTGATCTGGTTGTAATAGTTGCTGGCAGAAAAACCGCAGAGTTTGAGCGTCATGACGTCGCAGCTTTGTGAATGAGCTGGACATTCTGGCACAGCCCTCCCGAGGCCGGTATCGCCGGCGGGACGCGATAATCCCGCCATGAAAGCAATTTTTTCTCAGGTCGGCATCGCCGGCGCCGGCGCTATGGGCCGCGGCATCGCGCAATTGGCCGTGCAGGCCGGCAGTACCGTGTGGCTGTTTGACACCCAGGCCCAAGCCACGGCGGCGGCCCAAGCCGCCGTGTTTGCGCAATGGGACAAGCTGGTTGAGAAGGGCCGGCTCGATGCCGCTCAAGCGGCCGACTACAAGGCGCGGCTGCACTGTGCCACTGGCTTGGCAGACTTGGCAGGCTGTGGTCTGGTGGTCGAGGCCATTGTGGAGCGGCTGGATGTGAAAACGGGCCTGTTCAGCCAGCTCGAAGCCTTGCTGGCGCCCGAGGCGGTCTTGGCCAGCAACACCTCGTCGCTGTCGATCACGGCCCTGGGTGCGGCGCTGCAGCGGCCGCAGCAGCTCGCGGGCTTCCACTTCTTCAATCCGGTGCCCTTGATGAAGGTGGTGGAAGTGATCGCCGGCCTGAAAACCGATGCAGCCGTGTGTGAGGCACTGGCCGGCTTCGCCCGGCAAATGGGCCACACGCCGGTGCGGGCTCAGGACACGCCGGGCTTCATCGTCAACCACGCCGGCCGGGGCTATGGCACCGAAGCGCTGCGGCTGGTCAGCGAAGGCGTGGCCGATTTCGCCACCGTGGACCGAATCCTGAAAGACCAGGTCGGCTTCAAGCTCGGGCCCTTCGAGCTGATGGACCTGACCGCGCTCGATGTGTCGCACCCAGTGATGGAGTCGGTCTACCACCAGTATTACGAAGAGCCGCGCTACCGCCCCAGCGTGATCACGGCGCAGCGCCTGGCCGGCGGCCTGCTGGGTCGCAAAACCGGCGAAGGCTTCTACCGCTATGTGCAGGGCGTGGCCCAAATCAGCCCGGAAGCCAGCGCGCCGGTGGTCGCCGAGCTGCCGCCGGTCTGGCTGTCACCGCGCGCCGCCCGGCGGGCCGAGCTCCTGCTGCTACTGAAAAACCTGGGGGCACGCATCGAGACCGGCGCCTCACCCTCGCCTCAGGCCTTGACACTGGTGGCACCGCTGGGCTTTGACGTCACCACGGTCGCCGTGGTCGAGCGGCTGGACCCGGCCCGCACCGTCGGCATCGACATGCTGTTCGACGACGCCACCACCAAGCGCCGCGTGCTGGCCACCAACCCGGCCACCCGGGTCGACATGCGGGCTGCAGCCCACGCCCTGTTCGCGCGCGATGGCAAGCCGGTCAGCGTCATTCGCGACAGCGGTGGGTTTGTCACGCAACGGGTGGTCGCGGCCATTGTCAACATCGCCAGCGACATCTGCCAGCAGGGCATCTGCTCGCCGCAAGACCTCGAGTCTGCCGTCACGCTCGGACTGGGCTACCCGCTGGGGCCACTGGCCATGGGCAACCTGCTGGGCCCGACCAATGTGCTGGAGGTCTTGTTCAACATGCAAACCGTGTACGGCGACCCGCGCTATCGGCCCAGCCCCTGGCTGCGCCGGCGTGGCGCCATCGGTTTGAGCCTGCTGCACCAGGAAGACTGAGGCGCACATGGCTGCCGAACTCCAGCAATCGCGCGCAGGTCAGACCCTGGTGCTGACCATTGCCAACCCCGATCACCGCAATGCACTCGGCCCCGAGATCTACGCGGCAGGCCTGCACGCGGTTTCTGCAGCCAGCGAGGACACCGGCATCCGTTCCGTGGTGATTGTGGGTGCCGGCTCGGTCTTCAGCGCCGGGGGTAACCTGCAGCGACTGCTGGCGAACCGTTCCCAAGCCCCCCAGGTGCAAGCCGACAGCATCGAGGCCATGCACCGATGGATCCGAACCATCCGGAGTTGCCCCAAACCGGTGATCGCCGCCGTCGAGGGTGCGGCAGCAGGGGCCGGCTTCTCGCTCGCGCTGGCCTGCGATTTTGTGGTGGCGGCTGACGACGCGGTCTTCGTCATGGCCTACAGCAACATCGCCTTGTCGCCAGATGGCGGGGCCAGCTGGAGCCTCACGCGGGCCTTGCCGAGCCAGCTGGTCAACGAGCTCCTGATGTGCGGCAGCCGGCTCGACGCCCAGCGGCTGCAGGGCCTGGGCGTGGTCAACCGCGTCGTACCCAGCGGCTCGGCGCTGAACGAAGCCCTGGCGCTGGCCCAACAACTCAACGCGCGGGCACCCAATGTGCTGGCCAGCATCAAGGGCCTGACCCAGTTGGCGGTCCAGCAGCCGCTGGCGCCACAACTCGACGCCGAGCGCGACCAATTCGTACAAAACCTCCACCATGCCAACGCCGGCATTGGCATCCAGGCCTTTTTGGCCAAGACCAAGCCGGTGTTTGACTGAGTCGGTCGCCGCACCCGGCGCTGCACCGAACCGCGCGCGACAAAAGCGCCCCGACGGGACCGTCCCGCGCGCGACAATCAGAGCGTTTTCAGTCACCCACAAGACAGACTATGGACGACCCCATTCTTACCATCGACGAACGCGAAGCGATCAATGCCGGTCGCTGGTTTTCTACCCTGTCCCCCTCACTGCGCCACGACATTCTGCGATGTGCCTACGTCAAACGATTCAAGGACAGCGAGCTGATCGCCGCCCGCGGCGAACCGCCGGAGGAGTGGATTGCCTGCGCGCGCGGCGCGGTTCGGGTGAGTTCAACCTCAATCTCGGGCAAGCAGATCACGCTGACCTACGTGGAGCCCGGCATCTGGTTTGGCGATGTGTCCATTTTCGACGGCGACCGCCGCACGCACGACGCTTACGCCCATGGCGACAGCACCATCCTCTGCGTGGCCAAGGCGGATTTCAAAAAAATCCTGGCGCAGCACGCCGAGCTGTACGAAGCCCTGCTGCGGCTGCACGCCCGGCGCATCCGCCAGCTGTACGGCCTGGTCGAAGACCTCAACACCCTGCCCCTGCGCGCGCGCCTGGCCAAACAACTGCTGCACCTGGTGCGCAGCTACGGCGTGCCCTCGCTCAGCGACGGTCGCGAGATGCGCATCGGCCTGCAATTGGCGCAGGAGGAACTGGCCCAGCTGCTGGGTGCCTCGCGCCAGCGGGTCAACCAGGAGCTTAAATCGATGGAGCGCGAGGAAGCCATTCGCATCGAGCCCGGGGGCCTGGTCATCCGCAACCGGGACGCCCTGATGCACATCATTGACGCCGACCGCTGACCGATTGGAACACCCAGACCATGAGCGAATTTGACCATTTCGTCGGCACCCGCCCTGTGTCCGATCAGCAGGCGTTTGATACCGGTGCCCTGTGCGCCTGGTTGGAGGCCAAGTTGCCCGGCTTCAGCGGCCCGCTGACGGTAGAGTCGTTCAAGGGCGGTCAGTCCAACCCGACCTACAAGCTCAGCTCGCCGTCCGGCACCTATGTGATGCGCGCCAAACCCGGGCCGGTGGCCAAATTGTTGCCCTCAGCCCACGCCATCGAGCGCGAATTTGCTGTGATGAGCGGCTTGCAGGGCACCGATGTGCCGGTGCCGCGGATGCACTGCCTGTGCGAAGACGAAGCCGTGATCGGCCGCGCCTTCTACATCATGGAGTTCATGCCTGGCCGCATTCTGTGGGACCAGTCGCTACCCGGCATGAGTCCGCCCGAGCGCCAAGCCATCTATGCCGAAATGAACCGCGTGATCGCAGCGCTGCACACCGTCAAATTTGCCGAGCGCGGCTTGGCCGGCTATGGCAAGGCCGGCAACTATTTCGAACGGCAAATCGGCCGCTGGAGCCGGCAATACGTCGCGTCGATCACCCAGCCCATCCCCGAAATGGACGCGCTGATGGCCTGGCTGCCGCAGCACATTCCGGCCATGGCGCGCGCCGAGCACATGGTGAGCATCGTGCACGGTGACTACCGGCTCGACAACCTGATGTTTCACCCGACCGAGCCGCGCATCATCGCGGTGCTGGATTGGGAGCTGTCCACGCTGGGGCACCCGCTGGCGGACTTCAGCTACCACTGCATGGCCTGGCATATCCCGCCGGGCTCGTTTCGCGGTATCGGCGGACTGGATGTGGCCAGCCTCGGCATCCCCACGGAGGACGCTTACATCCGCCGCTATTGCGAACGCACCGGCCTGACCACGCCGGACGCGCTCCAGGCCGATTGGAACTTTTACCTGGCCTACAACCTGTTTCGGCTGGCGGCCATCCTGCAAGGCATTGCCAAACGGGTCGAAGCCGGCACCGCTGCCAGCGCGCAGGCCGTCAGCTCGGCCGCGGGCGCCAAGCCACTGGCGCAGATGGCCTGGCAATTCGCCCAGCGCGCCTGAACCGGCCCATCAAATTTTTTGTCACCCGACACAACTGGAGATCCCATGGACTTTGACTACTCACCCAAAACCAAAGAACTGCAAGCCCGGCTGCAGGCGTTCATGGACGAGCACATCTACCCGGGCGAAGCCGCCTACCACGCCGAGATTGTGGCCAATACCCAGGCAGGCAAGCGCTGGACGCCATTGCAAACCATCGAAAAGCTCAAGGTCAAGGCACGCTCGGCCGGGCTGTGGAACCTGTTTCTGCCGGTTGACAGTGCCGCCGCCTCTGGCTACCACGGTGCCGGCCTGACCAACCAGGAGTATGCGCCGCTGGCCGAGATCATGGGCCGCGTCGTATGGTCCAGCGAGGTGTTCAACTGCTCGGCACCCGACACCGGCAATATGGAAACGATCGCCCGCTACGGTTCAGAAGAGAACAAGGCGCGCTGGCTCAAGCCCCTGCTCGACGGCCAGATCCGCTCGGCCTTCGCCATGACCGAGCCCGATGTCGCCTCCAGCGATGCCACCAACATCGCCACCCGCATCGAGCGCAATGGAGACGACTACGTGATCAACGGCCGCAAGTGGTGGACATCAGGTGCGGGCGATCCGCGCTGCGCCATCTACATCACCATGGGCAAGACCAACCCGGACGCACCGCGCCACTCACAGCAGAGCATGGTGTTAGTGCCAGCCGGCACGCCTGGCCTCAAGGTGATCCGCCCGCTCAATGTGATGGGCTATGACGACGCGCCGCACGGCCACATGGAGGTGCTGTTCGACAACGTGCGCGTGCCCGCCAGCAACATTCTGCTCGGCGAAGGCCGTGGCTTTGAGATCGCCCAAGGCCGCCTTGGGCCAGGACGCATCCACCACTGCATGCGCCTGATCGGCCTGGCCGAACGCGCGCTGGAGCTGATGTGCAAACGCGCCTCATCGCGCGTGGCCTTTGGCAAAACGGTGGCCTCGCAAACCGTGACACAGGAGCGAATCGCCGAGGCACGCTGCAAGATCGACATGGCCCGGCTGCTCACCCTGAAGGCTGCCTGGATGATGGACGTGGGCGGCAACAAATTCGCCAAGAACGAGATCGCCATGATCAAGGTGGTGGCACCCAGCATGGCCTGCGAGGTGATCGACTGGGCAATACAGGTGCACGGTGGCGCCGGCATGTGCGACGACTTTCCCCTGGCCTACAGCTATGTCAACGCCCGCACCTTGCGCTTTGCCGACGGCCCGGACGAGGTGCACCGCAACGCCATCGCCAAGCTCGAGCTGGGCAAATACGCCGTCAACCCGAAGCCGGTGGAGATGCCGATCACGCGCGGCTTTTGAGCGGCACCCGGCAATAGGCCTGGCAGCTCAGCGGCCCAGCCCCTCGACGCCTGACCACAGCTCATGCAAGTCCGGGAAGCGCCATTTGGCCGGATCTTCCCGGCCGGCAATCCGATCCACTGTCTCGGCGCGGGACAGATCCACCATCAGCGCGGGAATGCGCAGACCAGATTTGGTGGAGTAAAACAGCTTGACCTTGGGGGTGGTGAGCGACTGTGCGGCCTGCTCGGTCACGACGCCGATGCGTCCGGACTTCATCAAGACCAGGGAGCCCACCGGGTAGATACCCATGCTTTTCACAAAGGCCTGAAACACCGCTGGATCGAAATGGCCTTTCGACCACTCGGCCATCTTGCGCAGGGACTCCGCCGGGTCCCAACCCGCCTTGTAGGGCCGGTTGGAGGTGATGGCGTCGTAGACATCGCACACCGCCCCCATTTTGGCCAGCAGGCTGATCTCATCGCCCTTCAAGCCTTTGGGATAGCCTGAACCGTCCATTTTTTCATGGTGGTGCAGACAGACGTCCAGTGCCACGGGATCTACCTGCTGACCGTCCTTCAGCATGTTGTAGCCTTCCAGCGGATGGCTTCTGATCACGCCAAACTCCGGCTCGGTCAGTTTGCCGGGTTTGTTCAGGATCAGCGGCGGCATCACCGCCTTGCCCAGGTCATGCAGCAAGCCGGCCAGGCCCGCTGAGCGGGTTTGCCCCGCATCCAGGCCCAATTGCCGGGCCAGGGCCACCATCATCGCGCACACGGCCACCGAATGCATGTAGGTGTACTCGTCCGCCGTCTTGATCCGGGCCATGCTGATCAGGGCCGAGGGATTGCGCGACACCGACTCGGAGATATCCTCCACCAGCCGCCGGGCCCCGCCCGTGTCGACCGCGTTGCCCATGCGCACCTCCTGGAACATCGCCACCACGGCCTGTTTGGCTTGTTTGCAAATCTGGGCCGCCCGTGCGATTTCGCGTTCAATGGGCACCGGCGCCACCACGCGATTGACCGCCACTTGCGGTTTGAGCACCGCCTCAATCTCGCGCTCAGCCTGCTTGGCTGAGACCGCCACCACGGTGGTCGGCACATCGAGGCCCTTGCTGCTGTCAATCCAGACTTCCCGGATGCTGCTGGCCCTGATGGTCTGCAAATCCTTAGGGTTGGACAGCACAAATGAAGAACGGATGAAGGGATGCTCCATCCAGGAGCCACAAAACTCCTTGATGTGCATCCCCACCGTCAATTGGTCGACGCTGATCCGTTTCAGCATGGCGAATTTTTCCTCACGATTATTGTTCTAGCGCTGGGCCTGACCGGTCAGTGGCGTGCAATGTCTACCCCCGACCAAAGCAGGTTCAGGTCCGGAAAGCCCCACTTGTCGGGATCCTCCCGTCCGACAATACGCTCTGCCGAGTCATGTCGCGACAAGTCCAGCACCTCGGGCGGTATCCGCATGCCCGACTTAGTGGAAAAAAACACCTTGACCCGGGGCATGATCAGCGAGGACAGCGCCTGCTCCGTCACCACGCCGATCCGACCCGAACTCAACAACACGAGCGAGCCGACCGGGTAAATGCCAATGCTTTTGACGAAGGCCTGAAACACCAAGGGGTCAAAGTGGCCTTTTGACCACTCCGCCATCTTGCGCAGCGATTCGGCCGGATCCCAGCCCGGCTTGTAGGGCCGGTTGGAGGTGATCGCGTCGTACACATCGCACACCGCCCCCATCTTGGCCAACAGGCTGATGTCGTCGCCCTTCAGCCCCTTGGGGTAGCCGGACCCGTCGATTTTCTCGTGATGGTGCAGGCAGACGTCCAGCGCGATGGCATCAATGCTTTCGCTTTTGAGCAGCATGCGGTAGCCCTCTTCCGGGTGGCTTTTGATGACCGCAAATTCGGCTGCGCTCAGTTTGCCAGGCTTGTTCAAGACCTCCTGGGGCATCACGGCCTTCCCCACATCATGAAGCAGGCCTGCCATACCGGCGGAACGGGTCCGTGCCTCATCCAGCCCCAGTTGACGCGCCAAGGCCACCATCATGGCGCACACCGCCACCGAGTGCATGTAGGTGTAATCGTCCGCCGTCTTCAATCGCGCCAAACTGATCAGGGCGCTGGGATTGCGGGTCACAGAGTCGGAAATTTCTTCGACCAATTGTTTGGCGCCATCGGCATCGACGGCGTTGCCCATACGGACCTCTTCAAACATGGTCACCATCGCCTGCTTGGCCTGGCTGCAGATCTTGGCCGCCCGCGCCATCTCCTGCTCCACCGAGACCGGGGCCATGGCCTCACGCCCGGGGGAAACGCGGGTCAGGGTTGCCTCGACGTCCGCCTCAGACTCGGCCTCCAAAACTGCCGTCTGCGTCGTCGGCACATCCAGGCCCCGGCTGCTGTCAATCCAGACCTCTTTGATGCTGCTGGCAAGAATCGCATCGAGGTCCTTGCTGTCAACGAGAACAAAGCCGCTACGCCAAAAGGGGTGTTCCATCCAGGAACCACAAAATTCCTTGAGGTACATCCCCAGGATCAGTTGGTGAACGCCGATGCGCTTGAGCATGAATAGCTTTGCCGAGGATTCCTGAGAGGTGAAAACCCATGTGTGCGTGTGAGCGCCTGCCACCACACGCCTGGACCACGTCAGTATATCGTCGGGCCTTTGCGCAGTTGACAACGGACAGGCAGCGGGCTGTAAACTTGGTGGATGTCTTCCCTCTACCTCGACCACTTCGGCCTGAGCAAACCACCGTTTCAAATCACGCCTGACCCGGATTTCTTTTTTTCCGGCGGCCGCCGCGGCGACATCCTGTCCGCGCTGGGCCATGTCGCCGCCCATGATGAGGGCATTACCACGGTGGTGGCCGAGGTCGGCAGCGGCAAGACCTTGCTGGCCCGCCTGATGATCGGCCGGCTCGGGGCGGGCATTTCGGCGGTGTACCTGGCCAACCCGTTTTTCAGCCGCGATGAAATCATTGAAGCCATTTCCCGCGACCTCGGCCTGACGTCCCCTGGCGTCTCCATGGAAGGCAAGCTGGCTGCGCTGCAGCACGAACTGCTGCGGCGCCATGCCACCGGACAACGGGTGCTGCTCGTCATCGATGAAGCACACACCATGCCGGTGGAGTCGCTGGAAGAGGTTCGGCTGTTGTCCAACCTGGAAACCGGCCAGCACAAACTGGTCAACATCATGCTGTTCGGGCAACCCGAGTTGGACGACCTGCTGGCCCAACCCAAACTGCGCCAGGTCCGGGACCGGGTGATCCACCGCTTTGACCTGGAACGGCTGCACGACGAGGAAATCAGCGCCTATATTGACCACCGGCTGCGCGCTGCCGGCTGGTCGGGTGCGCGGCTGTTCACCGAGGCCGCCATGGCGCAACTCGTCAAAGTCTCGGACGGCCGAGCGCGCCGCATCAACCTGCTGTCGGACAAAGCCCTGCTCGCCGCCTACGCCGATGGCGCGCGCAGCGTCGACACGCCCCACGTCAAGGCCGCCATGGCTGAACTGCCGGAGGGGCAGTTGTCCCGCGCCAGCCAGATCAGCCCCGGCCGGAGCCGGTTTGGCTGGCGACTGGCCGGTATCGGCCTGGCCTTGGCCATCGTGCCGGCGTTGGCTGTGTTGGCCTTGCTGCGACCGCCAGCGAACAGCAGCGGCCCAGCCGCCCCTGGCGCGCTGCAGCCCATCCCCACACCCGCCGCAGCACCGAGCGCCCTGACCGCCCCGCTGCACTTCGAGTCCAGCCTGGCCTCTGTGCCACAACCCAGGAAAAAAAGGCCCACCGAGGCCGCCAAAACCACCGCCGAGCCGCCCGCCAGCGCACCCGCCGGTGTGAAGCCAGAGCCGCCCGCATCAGCGCCTCAGGCAGAGGCAGAGGCAGAGTAAAAATTCCTTACAATAAGTCAAAGAGGAACAATATGATATTTGCCAAGGGCGGCCATTGAGCGCTTCCACCAAAGCGGACGACAGTGTGGAAACAAGAGTAATCACGCGGCTACTGCTCGCTGTTAGCGTTGCAGCCATCTTGGCCGCCTGCGCCGGGCCGACTGCACTGCCGCAATCGAACCAGCATCTGGCGCCCAGCCCGGTGGTGCCGGGCAAACCGCCCGAATTCGCGCTGGCACCGCCGATGCCCAAACCACCGCGGCCGAGCCAGCGGCAAGAGTTGTACAGCGTGGTGATGCGCGATGTGGCGGTGCAAGACCTGCTGTTTGCCTTGGCCCGAGATGCCAAACTCAACATTGACATTCACCCGCAAATCACCGGCACGGTGACGATGAATGTCAACGACCAGACCCTGGTCGAAATTCTGGACCGCATCGCCCGCCAGGTTGACCTGCGCTATGACATCAACGGCAAAAACCTGTCGATCCAGCCCGACCTGCCGTACCTGAGAAATTACCGCATCGATTACCCGAACATCCAGCGGGAGTCCAAATCAGCCATCGGCTCCAGCAGTTCGGTGGGCGGCGGCAGCACATCCAGCAGTTCCATTGACAACACCTCCTCCAACAAGTTCTGGGACACGCTCAAAGCCAATCTGATCGACCTGCTGCGGGAGACTGACAAAATCATCCCCGAAGGTGGCACCAGTGCGGCAGCCAGCCCGGTTGCTGGTGCGGCACCTTCAGCACCCCAACCGAGACCGGTCGCCAGCGCGCCCGCCAGCGCAGCGACCTCTGCCGGTGCATTGGTCACGGCAGCAGCAGCTGCCGCTGCTGCTGGCACTCAGATACCGCCATCCACGCCAACAGCGGCACAACCGGTGCCTGCGGGATCAAGAAGCATCTTCCGTGAAGCCGCATCGGTGATCGTCAATGCCGAAACCGGCACCGTCAGTGTGCGGGCAACACAGAGCCAGCACGCCAAGGTCCGCGAATTCATTGACCGGGTGCTGAGTTCGGCGCGGCGGCAGGTGCTGCTGGAAGCCACCATCGTCGAGGTGGACCTTTCCAGTCAGTACCAGCAGGGTATCAATTGGTCGATCCTGCAAACCGGGGGCGCCAATGCCGGCTCGGGGGTGACGATCAATCAGGCCAACGCAGTCAGTTCTTTGGCCGAGTTCACCTTCAAGCAATTCCGCCTGTGGAACGGCGATGCCGACCTGAGCGCCATGCTGCGCCTGCTTGAATCGTTTGGCACCCTGCGTGTATTGTCTAGCCCCAAGATATCGGTGCTGAACAACCAGAGCAGCATTCTGAAGGTGGTGGACAACAAGGTTTACTTCACGGTCACCACCACACCCGGAACCGCTGCCACAGCCACGACCCCTGCAACACCAACGACCTATTCGACGACGGCAACGACGGTCCCGATCGGCTTCCTGATGGCCGTGGTGCCGCAGATCAGCGAAGGCAATGAAATCACGTTGAACCTGCGCCCCACCATTACCCGCATCACGGGTTATGTGAGTGACCCCAACCCCGATCTGGCCAAGGCCGGGGTACTGAACCGGGTACCGGAAGTCCAAACCCGCGAAATGGAATCGATGATGCGGGTGCAGTCGGGTGATATTGCCATTTTGGGTGGCTTGATGCAGGACAGTCGGGACAAAAACTCGGATGAAATCCCCGGCCTCAACACCATGCCGGTTTTCGGCAACCTGTTCAAGTACCGGAATGAGACCAGCAAAAAGTCAGAGTTGGTCATTTTCCTGCGGCCAACGGTGCTGAATGATGCCAGCCTGAACGGTGACTTCCGGGATTTCCGGGGCAATCTGCCCACGACGATTGACGACGGTCGCAAAAGCGAAGGCTTGATCACCTGGCCGCCCAGCAGGGGGCAGCCATGAGCCTGCTGCTGGATGCTCTGAACCGCGCCGGGAAACTCAAATCCGCGTCGGATGCGCCCGAAAACGCCAAGTCCGAGACCGACTGGCCAGCCATCGGCCTGCTGCCGCAAGAGATCGCACCCACCTCCCCGGCGCAGCCTCCCGCGGTCGCAGCGAACCCGCCACCATCGGCAGCGCCAATCAGCCGTGAGAACGTCACGCAGGCAGATGCCGGTTTATCGCTGACACCGGTGGCTAGTGTCCCGGAAAAAGTAACTGCACCACCCGTACCTGCCGAGCCAGTGCAAGCATCTTCGCTCCCGCCGGAGCCGAAGGCGGTGAAAGTTGCCCCCATCCCGCAAACTGACAAAGTTGCCCAGACCATGGTACGGGCAAAAACACCGTCTGCGTCGTCATCATCCCGGCGACCCAAGTTGTTGGCGCTGGGTGGGCTGGCAGGCGTCTTGGCTGTTGGCTTGATCAGCGTTGTCATGGGCTGGATCGATCCTCTTGCCCTCCTGAGCCCTCCTCCAGGGATCGGCGCTGGTAGCCAGATCGCGGCAATCGCCGTGCCCCCAACTGAAACGCCCGCATCAAGCGCAGCGACGGTGCCGTCAACAGAATCGGGGGCTTTAGCTGCCTCGCCATCGCCAGCCTCGCTGACCGTGCCAGACAAGAACGCCGTCATCAGCCGAAACGCTCCTGGTCCAATGCCAAGCAACAAAGCGAGTTCAGCAAGTCAGGTTCCAGCACCCAAGAACGCTGCAGTTTCAGGAGGAAATGTCGTTCCGGCAAGAGCAGCGGGTCAATCCACTGACTGTGGTGCGGGCAGCGTGGCCGGCGACTGCCGGCCGCCATCCAAGCCTGCTGCCAAGGCCCGGCCGAAGGCAGCCACGCCTAAACCGCCGGAGCCCCCGCCCACAGTGATTGCCAAAGTGGCCGGCCCAAGTCAACTTGAGGTGGCCTATGTAGCGCTGACGCAAGGACGTATGACCGAAGCTGCCGCAGCCTACAACACTGTGTTGGCCGAGAATCCCGAGGAGCGGGATGCGCTGCTCGGGCTGGCCTACATCGCGCATCAGGCTGCCCGTGAGGAAGAGGCCCGCGATTTCTACAAACGTGTGCTCCGCCAAGAACCCAACAATCCCTCGGCTCGTGCCGGTTTGCTGATCCAGTCCCTGGGCAACGATGCAGAAGACGTATCGGGAAGTTCCCGTGAGGTTGCCGAGCAGCACCCCGGATCGGCCGCAGCCCAGTCTGTGCTGGGGCACAGTCTGGTCAGACAAGGGCGTCTGGCAGATGCCCAGCAGGCCTTTCAACGCGCCCATGTGCTCGAACCGGGTGTGGCCTTGCATGCCTTCAACCTTGCCGTAGCCTTCGACCGGCTCCGAAGCTACGGCCCGGCGCGCACTTACTATGAGAGGGCCTTGGCCTTGTCACGCCAGAATGGTGGCGAAGCTATCAGCGGCATCTCTCATGCCGTGGTGAGTAACCGGCTTCAGGAATTGCTGTCTGCCAAAGCAACAGAAGTGCCTGCCTCGCGCTGACTGACCTAGCTTGAACAAACCCACGGCTGACTTCGGACGCCCACGGTTGTCATATCAACAACGCCAATGTCTGACCCAGTAGCAACTGCACCTGCGCAGCCGGTTCGATTGGGCGACCAACTGGTGGCTCTGGGGATCATCAGCCCAGACCAGCTGCGAATCGCGTTGATGGAGCAACGGGAAACCGGCAAACCGCTGGGTGAGGCCTTGCTTTCCTTGGGATTTGCCACTGCAGAAGTCATGCGCAGTGCTCTCGCCGAGAAGTTGGGCGAACAGGCCATCAGCCTGAAGGGGATCGTGGCAGATCCCGCTGCACTGGCCATGATTCCCAAGGCAGTGGCCAAACGCCACTCGCTGTTCCCTGTCAGCCTTGTCAAAAAAGACAATCTGTTGATCATTGCGATCACCAATCCCAATGACATCGTCGCATCAGACCAAATCATGTCGATGCTGGACAACGGGCTCAAGCCCAGTTGGCGCCTGGCGAATGGCGCTGAGGTCCAAAGTGCGATTGAGCAGTACTACGGCCATGAATTGTCGATTGACGGCATCCTGCACGAACTCGAAACAGGTCAGGTTGACAGCGCCGGTATCTCACAAGACGGCGAAGGGGGCTACAGCCATCCGGTGGTTCGACTGGTTGACTCGCTACTGGCGGATGCAACGCTTCGTGGCGCGTCGGACATCCACTTCGAACCCGAAAACCAGTTCTTGCGCATTCGTTATCGCATTGACGGCGTGTTACGGCAAATCCGATCGCTGCACATCCGCTACTGGTCGGCCATGGTGGTGCGCTTGAAGGTGATGGCCGGCATGAACATTGCCGAGACACGGGCACCACAGGATGGGCGGATTTCCTTGTCCATCTCGGGGCGCCCTGTCGATTTTCGGTCGGCTGCGCAACCGACCATTCATGGCGAAAATTTTGTTTTACGGATTCTGGATCGCAAAAGCGGCATCCTGCCGCTCACGGGCCTCGGGCTGACGGATGCCAACCTGCAATTGCTGCAACTGATGCTGTCACGACCCGAAGGTATTTTGCTGGTGACGGGGCCAACAGGTTCGGGCAAGACGACGACCCTTTACTCCGTGCTGGGGCACCTCAACAATGAGGGTGTCAACATCATGACCCTGGAGGATCCGGTCGAGTACCCGATGCCAGTCATCCGCCAGACCTCGATCTCCGATGCGGTCAAGATGAACTTCTCAGAAGGTGTGCGCTCCATGATGCGGCAGGATCCAGACATCATTCTGGTCGGTGAGGTCCGCGACAAGGACACCGCAGAAATGGCCTTCAGAGCTGCCATGACAGGTCACCAGGTGTTTTCGACTTTGCACACCAACTCGGCAGTGCGCTCTATACCGCGTCTCATAGATCTGGGCATCAAACCAGATGTACTCGCCGGCAACGTGATCGGCATCGTGGCACAGCGACTTATCCGCACGCTCTGCAAAGCTTGCAAGACCCCAGACACCCCCAGTGAGGCCGAAGCCCAGTTGCTGGGTTTAGCGGCAGACACAGCCGAAGTGATTTACCGACCCGTAGGTTGTCGCATCTGCGATCAACAAGGCTACAAGGGAAGGATTTCCATTGTCGAGCTGCTCAAATTCGACTCCCACTTGGACGAACTGGTCACCCAGCGCGCCAGCATCAAGGTCATGACCGACTATCTCTACAGCCGAGGCTTCACGCCGATGGCGGTAGATGGCCTGCGACGTGTCCGTGAAGGAACGACGACGCTTGACGAGGTTGGCCGTGTGGTCGACCTCACTGATTTGGGGGCTTGATGGCACAGTACACCTACCGCGCTGCGAGCGATTCAGGCGCCATCAGCAAAGGGCAGATCGAAGCCCTCAATGAGTTGGACCTGGAAGCTCAATTGAAGAACATGGGCCTGCAACTGGTGTCCGCGAAAGCGCTGTCGGCACGCAAGGGCAATGTTCAAAAAATGGCCCGCCGCGATGTGATCGATTTCCTTTTTCAGCTTGAGATGCTGGCCAGGGCTGGGGTCCCGCTTTTGAGTTGTCTGGGCGACATGCGGGACGAAGCGGACTCTCCGGCCGGACGCGAATTGTCGGCCGGTCTCTTTGAAAAAATCGAAGCTGGTTCCACATTCAGCGAAGCGATCGCCGCATTCCCCGGCATCTTCAGCCCGACCATCACCAGCCTGATTCGTGCCGGTGAACTGACTGGACAGCTGCCCGATGTGCTGAAAGAGGTGGTCAGGTCGCTCAAATGGCAGGACGAATTGGCAGCGACGACCAAGAAACTGCTGACCTATCCCAGCTTCATGATCGTGGTGATCAGCGGCGTGGTGTTTTTTCTGATGGTCTACCTGGTACCGCAATTGGTGACCTTCATTGCGAGCATGGGCAAGACTTTGCCTTTTCACACCCGATTGCTGATTGCCGTGTCCGACTTTTTTGTTCGATACTGGTGGTTGATTCTCAGCGTCCCGCCGGTTCTGGTTGCCATTGTGTCGGCAGCAGCAGCAGCCAACCCTAAAGTGCGCTTCAAGCTGCACCAAATACAACTCGACCTGCCCTACCTCGGACCGATTCTGAAAAAGCTGATCCTGGCCAGGTTTGCTGATACTTTTGCGTTGATGTACAAGACAGGCATACCACTGATTGACGGCCTCACCTATTGCCTTGATGTGTCGGAGAATATGGTGATCAAACAGTCCATCAGGCAAGCAAGGGACCGGGTATTGACAGGTACAGCATTGTCCGAAAGTTTCGCCTTGGAGCGCTTGTTTCCATCCTTGGTCATCCGTATGCTCAAAGTGGGTGAATCCACGGGAGCGCTCGATACCTCCCTCGCCAACATCAGTTACTTTTACGGCCGAGACATCGATGAATCAGTGGCCAAGGTACAGGCGATGATTGAACCTGCACTGACCGTGACAATGGGCTTGATCCTCGGATGGATCATGGTGTCGGTACTGGGGCCGATCTACGACACCATCTCGACCATCAAGTTCTGACGAGCAACGCATTGAAAACGCTACTCCACCTTTCCCCTGAGGGTGCCCAGTTCTGGCGGAAGACCAGCGGGCAATGGCTTGCAGTCGAGGATTCAGGCGGCGGTTCCGTCTGGGTCGTTTCGGACATGGCCGAAGAGACCTTGACGGAAATTCAGATACCACGTCTTTATGGCCGAGACCGCGCGGGCTTCATCAGCCGGCAACTGGCCACGCGCTTCCCTGAAACACCTTACAAGACGGCCCTTCCCGCATCGGCCCAGAAGGGTGTGCTCAACCGTCTTGCACCGCTACGACAGACCTTGCTGGCACTCGATGCGAAAGAACGGGTGGATCAGGTTCTGGACGGCCTGGATGCGCGGCTCGTCGGGCTCTGGAGCACATCAGGCCTGCTGGCGCGTCTCGGAGTTTCCAGCGCGCTGCCGGCAAATTTATTCATCGTGGTGCCAGCGTCGCAGTCGATGCGTATCCTGTTTCTCAAGAATCGCGTCCCCATCATCAGCCGCCTCATTCGTGAAATCGGCACTAGCCAATCCGTGACAGCAGAAATCATCCGGACACTGCGACATCTAGAGAATACCAAGGTGATCGAGCGGGAAGGCGAGAAGCCGCCGGTGATGGTACTGGGAGACAGTGAGGGCATTGCACAGGGCTTGACCGACGAACGCATGACCTTGATCGACGCGCCCAAATCACTGCGCAAGGCCGGGACCAGCGACTTCAAGTTTGCGCTTTTTGACTTGGCACTGCAATCGCCACCAGGCCAGTTGGCACCCCTGTCGCGTCGCACTGCCCACGTGGCTGCGGACTTGAATAAATTGAGTTTTGCGATTGCGGCAGCCACTGTGGGCATCGCACTCTGGATTCTGATCAGCTCGTTCGACCGTGCCCGGAACGACCGGACTGCGATCACCGCCAGCCAGACCACGCTGGCGGCACTGCGCGTCAAGTTAGCCACGACCGAAAAGTCAATCGCCGTCTTCCCGGTCCCAAGTGAACTTGTCAAAAATTCGCTTCGCCTAGAGCGCGATGAACTTCTCGCCGCGCCGTCCATGTCCAAGCAATTGACATTGATCAGCATGGCCTTGGCTGCAGATCCGTCTTTGAGACTTGGTCGTTTGGATTGGGCGGTCGAATCGCCCCTGTCACCCCCTTGTCCCACCGATACCCCAGTCGTGCCGGCAGCGGCGCCAGCGCCGACCGCAGCCGCAAGCGATGCTGCGCCAGGCGCGCTCGGCAATCAGATCAGTTTTGATGTCCTGATGCCGCCCTCGCTCATCGGCAAAGCCCGAACCAGTGCGATCGCAGCATTGTCGGAGCGGTTGGCAAGAATCCCTGGGGTAACACTCCAACAGGATCCAGCCAAACTGCAAACCGCGTCATCCCTGGCCGGCGGAAGCCGGCAAAAGGGCACCGAATCAAGCACCGTGAGTTGGTGCATGCGGGTGTCGAATAACGCTCAGGCCGGGGCCGCACTGGAGGTGACCAAACCATGAGCGATACGACAGTTATCTTGCGTCAGTCTCGCCTCGGCTTGCTTGTGTTTGCCACGACTGTTGTGGGCAGTGCTCTGGCCCTGTGGGGTATGCACAGCTTTGAGCAGAGCATTCACCTAGAGTTGGTGGCTGTTCAGTCGCAGGAGACTGGCGAGGTCGCCAAACTTAAAGAAAAAGTTGCTGAACTGGAACTCCTCAAGACGAATTATTCAAAATTCGAGGGTCTGCGTCGATCTGGTTTGGTCGGCGAGGCCGACCGTGAAGGTTGGGCGGAAACGCTGTTGAAAGTACATCGAACCAGCGGACTTCCCGACACCCTGGGCTACGCACTGCTGGCGCCGCTCGCCTTACCCGATGCCAACCCTAGCACCACGGTGGCGCCTGTACAGACGCATGACATGAAGCTGACACTTGAGGGCATTCATGAGGTGGAATTTTTTGAGCTGCTAAAAACCTACGAACAACAGGTCAACGGGCGATTCAGACTCGAATCCTGCCAACTGACGTCTCCGGGCAGCCTTGGTCTAACTGCGAATTGCCTGCTGCGGTTTTTCAACCAACCCCTGACACCTCCGTCAATGGCACCTCCATCATGACGTCGCACCGCTTGATCACCATTCTGGCTTTGTTTTGGCTCGCGCCCAAAGTTTCAGCGCAACCGGCCGAGACGATCGGGCCTTTGTTCTTCAATTCAGCTGAACGCAGGGCGATCGTTCAGGGGCGGTCTGGCCCGGTCGAACAAGCCGCACTGGCACCCCGTGTGCTCAGCCTGTCTGGGGTCCTTGTCCGGGATGGCGGCAAAGGCACAGTTTGGGTCAACGGTCAGGCCTTCCCAGAGGGGCATTCGCCTTTTCCGGGTATACCACTCACCATCAAGCGCGGACATATCAAGATCAAGAACGAGACGGTACGACCTGGCGAGACGCTGGACTTGACCAACCGCGATCGCGTCGATATTCTCGCGCCCGGAACCTTCAGCCTCCGTCCGTCCCGATAATTGGATGTCAAGACTTCAACCATCGGCTCTGCCCTTATGAACAACGACACCAATGAAATCCTCCGTGCGCACAAGAAAAAGGTGGCGGCGCGCCAGCGTGTTCAGGAAGTGGTTGGCTTCGTCATGCTGCTCAGCGGGTATGCCTTGCTGGCTGTCAGTCCAGACACGCCTTCAGACTGGCTGTTGATTCGTGTGGTGTCGGGCTTTGCAGCCCTGTTTGCAGGCTTCGGCTTGGCCATCTTGCCAGTCTTGACCAGGGTAACGGGCGGTGACCAGTAAGCCATCGGAGAACAGACTCTCCGAGTCAATCTCCGTGCTGCTGGTTGAGGATGACCTGACCCTGAGCGGCTACCTCACCTCATCCCTGACTGACGCCGGGTACCGCGTCCAGGCATCACCCGACCGTGCGAACGCGCTAGGCATTCTCGGCTCGCCTCCGGCTCCCGGCTTGATGCTGCTCGATCTCGGCCTGCCGCCGCATGCCAGCACCATGAGTGAAGGGCTGAGCTTGCTCGATGAAGCGCTACAACTGGTGCCTGGCATCAAAGTGGTTGTCCTCACAGGTCAGGATGAGAATGCCGCAGCACTGGAGGCCATCAGGCGCGGGGCCTTTGATTTCCTGGTGAAGCCGGCCAGTTTGGCCACCATTCACGCAGCCCTCAGAAGGGCCAGCCTATTCAACCAAACCGAAGAGCGAATGACAGTAGCCGGGGAGGCCCGACTTCACCTGACGGCCCGCCTGTGGGAGGGGCCCAAGGAAGCTGCCTCCAACGCAGAGGAACAGCTTTTGCGCCGAGCCCTGGTTGCGAATGGCTACAACATTGCCGAAGTCGCCCGCCAGTTGGGTATGGCACGGGAGCACGTGTACTATTACTTGAACAAGTATGGTCTACGCCGTCCTGACTAGCCTGTCGCTGGTGTGTTTGGCGGCTGGTCTGACGCTGCTGGCGACCAGCGTGGGTCTTTCTCGACGGGCACGGCGGTATCACAATGGCATGCAGGCCTTGCTGCGCCTGGGTGGACGAGGGCTGGAGCCATTGGAAATACCACCTGCAGCCTGGTCGGTTCTGCAGGCCGCGGGTTGGGGGCACTTGCAGCTGACGGGCGACTGGTTCGGCCAACCTGTCGACTCTCAATGGGGAGCACGCAATAACCTCGGCCCCAGACCGACTTCCAAAAAAGGACTGCCGCTGGTCATCAAACTCACGAGCGGTGACGACGTTGCTCTCACCGTGGTGCTGACCCACACTGCAGTCCGAGGCGAAGGGCGCATGTTTGCCGACCAGCTTGCCCGCGTGTTCATCCTGTTGCTTGAGGCTGCATTGCGGACCCGTACCGAAGCGATCTCGCTGGCTCTTGCCGAGCGGGCGCGACTGACGCTGTACCTGCAACATGACATGCGGAATTTGGCGCAGTGGGTGGGATGGGTATGCACTGATTTCAACGACTGTACTGATCCTGAGGCACTTCTGACCGCTGGCCGACGCCTGCAGCGTAACGCGCCGCTGGCGCAGGAACGCGCCCAAAAACTGATCGCATCCCTTGGCAACAGCCCTTCCAACGAGTCACCCTCCGAGATCGACTTGGGCGAGGCCGTTGAACGGGCGGCTCACCTGGCTGGGGTTGAGGTCAACCTTTATGGTGAGGCCAAGGCCTGGATCGCCCAGGCCTTGTTGGCCCGAGCCCTGGACAACCTTTTCTCCAACCTGGCACCAAATTGGCGCGATCCAGCAGCACCAAAGCCCAGGCTGCAACTCGGCACCACAACAGGTCCAACATCAGGGGCGCCCATGGCGGCCTTACATTTCTTCAGTCCGTGGCCTGACTCTGTGCCGCCCATTTCGCCCGAAAAGCTGTTCGAGCCCTTCGCCAGTGGCCGCCCAGGCGGTCTCGGGCTCGGCTTGTACCAAGCGCGAAAAAGTCTGCGTGAGGCCGGAGGGGATCTGACGGCCCGCTGCGAAGCCCAGGGGCTGATGTTTTTGCTCAGCATACCAAGCGCAAACCAGCAGCAGCGCACCCTGCCCTGAGCGACGGGCGGGCACCAGCAGTCAGTGCAAATGCCGCGGCTTGCGCCCGCCGCCGTGGCCGCCGCCATGGCCACCACCCGAGCCGCGGGGCGGCTTGCCCAGTTGCATCGAGTTCACCAGGTCGTCAAAGCGCTGGCTGAACAGTTTGTCAATCTCGGCCACCACACCAGAGAGCTCGGCGCCGTCAAAATGACGCTCCATCATGTTGACCACATCTTGCACCAGCAGGTCGCGCTGCACCTGCATGATGGAGGCCGGATCCGGCCCGACAAAAAGCATCATGAAATCGTCGCGCGACTCGGCCTCGGATTCATCGTCTTCATCGTCAAACTCGGCGTCGTAAAACGTCACCTCCACCGCCGCTCCGGTGGCAGCCAGGTCATTGAGGTTCATGCAGACCTCGTCCAGCACTTGGCGAAAATCATCGTCGCCCGCTACGGTCCAGCAGATTTGCAGCAGGTGATCTTCGGGCTCAAACTTGATGCCTGGCTCGTCTTCATAACTGCTTTCCGCGGCATCGGCGAGCGAGCGGGCCCCGGCGTAGATCCAGAGTGGCTTGAGCGCCTCCTGCAGCTGGGCAAAAGCGACTTCCGGGCGCAGCGTGATCTGGCCGTGCACATGGATCTCAAAGGGGGCGTTGTAGCGTGACATGGGGCTTAGTGTAGTACGGCCGGGGTCGGTGCCACCGGGCCCGGGTGCTGCTCAGGAACGGCGCGACAGCGGCAGATTGAGCAGCAGGTTCTGGGGTTTGAGCTTGAGCCGGTGCTGCTCGTCCATGGCCATGGCCAGATAGACCGGACGGCCGGCCACAGCGGCCAGCATGTCAGCCGGGTTGGCAAACTCAAGGCGAAACAGGCACAACAGGCGGCCCATTCGCGCTTCGTCAACCTCGTCACCTTGGTACAGGTCATTGAGAATGCCACTGGCCTGGGCATCGAGGCCCACGTGCCAGACCCAGTGCGCATCCACGATCTCGCGGTCGGTCTGCACCCGCACCTGCACCTGCAGAAAATGCGCCACCCAGCGCTCGAGCAGGTGGCAAAGCGCCTGCAGCGCCGGCTGACCGTGGTTCAAGTTGAGCACCAGGTCAAAGTGCTCGCTGCGCGGCCAATAGCTGTCGGCATTGTCGGCACTGAGTACGTCCAGATCGACACGGCGCAGCGGCACGCCGCCCTGGCGCAGCAACTCGCCCACGCTGCCAAAGCCGCCCGACTGGGCATGCCGCTCCACGGTCTCATCGTCAGCAGCCATCACAGCACCATCCTCGAGCACCGAGACTTTCTGGGTACGAAACAGCATCTCTGCCACGCGGGCCTCCATGGCGCTGGCACCATCACCGAGCACATGGCGCAGCAGGATCTGGGTCAATTGGTGCACCAGCACCGGCGCCACATCGACGCCCTCGCCCTCGAACAGGGCCAGATAGGCGGCCTCCAGCGTGGGCGCGGCCAGCAGACGATCCCGAAAGCGCAACCACACCCGGTAGTTGTCGGCCGCGTCGCTGTCCCGCAGGGCCTGAAGATCGGCTGTGGGTACAGCTTGGCGGGGCTCTGCCAGCAGCTTGGCGTGCAGCGCCAGTTCGGCTGCGCAGGATTCAGCGATCGGCGCGATTTCGGGGCGTTGCAGCAGGTGGCGCAGAAAATCGTCGGTGACGAGCAGATGGCCGTCAGGATTGGCCGTGAGGTGCTGGTAGCCGCAACTGGGCCACCAGGCGGAATGGGGTGGCGTTAGCGCCGCAGACAATGTGGTGCCCGGGACCGGAATCGAACCGGTACGCCCCTTATGCAGGAAAGCGGCGGATTTTAAGTCCGATGTGTCTACCAATTTCACCACCCGGGCACGGCAGCTGCCGGAATATTTTGGAGGCGCGACCCGGAGTCGAACCGGGCTAGACGGATTTGCAATCCGTTGCATAACCGATTTGCTATCGCGCCCTGCATCTGACGAAAAAGGGAAGCACTTGGCTTCCCTTTTTGGAATTTGGAGCGGGAAAAGAGTCTCGAACTCTCGACCTCAACCTTGGCAAGGTTGCGCTCTACCAACTGAGCTATTCCCGCGTTTCAAGCCTCGAATTATAGCGAAGATTTGGCCCTCTCCCGGCGCAAGATCAAAAAATTTCGCTCCGATGCTTCAATGTTTGACGGAGCCGGCCAGTTCCGCCGGCACCACCACCTCGGCTGCGGCCACCACCATAGGCTCGTCTTCGGGCAGCGGCGCGGGCATGCGTTCCAGCGCCACTTCCAGCACCTTGTCGATCCAGCGCACCGGCACGATCTCCAGGCCGTTCTTGACGTTTTCCGGAATGTCTTGCAGGTCCTTGGCGTTTTCCTCGGGGATCAGCACCGTTTTGATGCCACCGCGCAAGGCGGCCAGCAGCTTTTCCTTCAGGCCGCCGATGGCGGTGACCTCGCCACGCAGGGTGATCTCACCGGTCATGGCCACGTCGCTGCGCACCGGGATGCCGGTCATGGCCGACACAAAAGCCGTGGTCATGGCCGCTCCGGCGCTGGGCCCGTCCTTGGGCGTGGCGCCATCAGGCACGTGGATATGGATGTCTTTTTTCTCAAAAAACTCGTCCTTGATGCCCAGGCGGCGCGAGCGGCTGCGCACCACAGTGCGGGCCGCCTCGACCGACTCTTTCATGACGTCGCCCAGCGAGCCGGTGCGGGTGATCACACCTTTGCCCGGCATCATGGCCGCCTCAATGGTCAGCAAATCACCACCGACCTCGGTCCAGGCCAGGCCCACCACCTGCCCCACCTCATTTTGCTGTTCGGCCCGGCCGTAGGAGTACTTGCGCACCCCCAGAAAATCATTGAGGTTGTCAGCGGTCACCTTGACCCGCGGCTGCATGGTCTTGAGCTGCAGGCCCTTGACCACCTTGCGGCAGACCTTGGACAGTTCGCGCTCAAGCGAGCGCACGCCGGCCTCGCGTGTGTAGTAGCGCACGATGTCGCGCACCGCGTCTTCACCCACCAGCAACTCGGCCTCTTTGACGCCGTTGTTCTTGAGTTGTTTGGGCAGCAGGTACTTGAGCGCGATGCTGGTTTTCTCGTCTTCGGTGTAGCCCGACAGGCGGATCACCTCCATGCGGTCCAGCAAGGCCGGCGGGATGTTCATCGAATTCGATGTGGCCACAAACATCACATCGCTCAGGTCAAAGTCGACCTCCACGTAGTGATCGCCAAACTTGTGGTTCTGCTCGGGGTCCAGCACCTCAAGCAAAGCGCTTGACGGGTCACCCCGGAAATCGGTGCCGAGCTTGTCGATCTCGTCCAGCAAAAACAGCGGGTTGCGGGTACCAACCTTGGACAGGCTTTGCAACACCTTGCCCGGCATGGCGCCAATGTAGGTGCGGCGATGGCCGCGGATTTCGGCCTCGTCACGCATGCCGCCCAGGGCCATGCGCACATACTTGCGGCCGGTGGCCTTGGCCACCGACTGACCGAGCGAGGTCTTGCCCACACCCGGGGGCCCGACCAGACACAGGATGGGCGCCTTGACCTTGTCCACCCGCTGCTGCACCGCGAGGTACTCCAGGATGCGGTCCTTGACCTTGTCCAGTCCGTAATGGTCTTCGTTCAGCACCTTCTCGGCGTTGGCCAGGTTGTGCTTGATCTTGGTCTTGCCGGCCCAGGGCAGGCCGGTCAGCACATCGATGTAGTTGCGCACCACGGTGGCTTCGGCCGACATGGGCGACATCAGTTTGAGCTTTTTCAGTTCGCCCTCGGCCTTTTTCAGGGCCTCCTTGGGCATCTTGGCGGCCTTGATCTTCTTCTCGATCTCGTCCACATCGGCGCCGTCTTCGCCCTCGCCCAGCTCTTTCTGAATCGCCTTGACCTGCTCGTTCAAGTAAAAGTCGCGCTGGTTTTTCTCCATCTGGCGCTTGACGCGGCCGCGGATTTTCTTGTCGACGTTGAGGATGTCGACCTCACGCTCAATCTGCTCAAACAGGTTCTCCAGACGGTCCTTGACGCTGGCCAGATCCAGCACCGCCTGTTTGCTTTCGAGCTTGAGCGGCAGATGGGCCGCAATGGTGTCGGCCAGGCGGCCGGCGTCGTCAATGCTGGAGATAGAGGTCAGGATCTCGGGGGGGATTTTCTTGTTGAGCTTGACGTACTGGTCAAACTGCTGCATCACCGCGCGGCGCAGCGCTTCGATTTCGCTGGCCTTACCACTGTGTTTGACCTCCTGCTCGCTCACCACCGGCATCGGCGTCAGAACGGCGGAAAAATGCAATTCACCCTCTTCGATCTTGTCGACGCGGGCGCGCTGCTGGCCCTCGACCAGCACCTTGACGGTGCCATCGGGCAGCTTGAGCATTTGCAGAATGGTGGAGACGCAGCCGACGTCGAACATGTCGGTCACCAGGGGGTCATCTTTCGCGGCGGCTTTTTGCGCCACCAGCATGATGCGGCGGTCGGACTCCATGGCGGCTTCCAGCGCCTTGATGCTCTTGGGGCGGCCCACAAACAGCGGGATCACCATATGGGGAAACACCACCACGTCCCGCAGCGGCAGCAGGGGCAGTTCAATCGGGGTAGCAGGTAAGGGGATATGACCGGACATGTAGGAGCCTTTCTATACCTGATGTAGATGGATCGACTGTGACAGATTTCAACCCACCGCCCATTATGGCGGATAGGTCATGCACCAAAATGGCTTAATCAGCGGCAATGACCGGCCAGATCAGGCCTTCCGGGCGGCTTCGCGGTACAGCAGCAGCGGCGGCTTGTTTTCTTCGATGGTGCTCTCATCGACCACCACTTTTTCCACGTTGACACTGCTTGGCAGCTCGTACATGGTGTCGATCAGCGCCAGCTCCAGGATGGAACGCAGACCGCGTGCGCCGGTTTTGCGCGCCAGCGCCTTCTTGGCGATCGCCTTGAGCGCCGACGGGCGAATTTCCAGGTCCACCCCTTCCATGGCGAGCAATTTGCCGTACTGCTTGACCAGGGCGTTCTTGGGCTCGGTCAGAATCTGCACCAGGGCGTCTTCCGACAGTTCGGCCAGCGTCGCCACCACCGGCATGCGCCCGACCAGTTCGGGAATCAGCCCGAACTTGATCAAATCTTCGGGCTCGACTTCCTTGAACACCTCGGTCAGGCTGCGTTGCGCCTTGCTTTTCACCGAGGCACCAAAACCGATGCCCGACGACTCGGTACGGCGCTCAATCACCTTTTCCAGCCCGGCAAACGCGCCGCCGCAGATGAACAGGATGTTGGTGGTGTCGATCTGCACGAAATCCTGGTTCGGGTGCTTGCGCCCGCCCTGGGGCGGCACGCTGGCCATGGTGCCTTCGATCAGCTTGAGCAGGGCCTGTTGCACGCCCTCGCCCGAGACGTCCCGCGTGATCGACGGGTTGTCTGACTTGCGCGAAATCTTGTCGATTTCATCGATGTAGACAATGCCGCGCTGGGCCCGTTCGACCTCGTAATTGCAGCTTTGCAGCAGCTTGAGCACGATGTTTTCCACGTCCTCGCCCACGTAACCCGCTTCAGTCAGGGTGGTGGCGTCGGCCATCACAAAGGGCACGTCGAGCATGCGGGCCAGCGTCTGTGCCAGCAAGGTCTTGCCCGAGCCGGTGGGGCCGATCAGCAGGATGTTGCTCTTGGCCAGCTCGACCTCGTCTTTTTTGGCTTTTTCCTTGTGCCGAAGGCGTTTGTAGTGGTTGTACACCGCCACGGCCAGCGTGCGCTTGGCCGGCTCCTGGCCGATCACATAGTTGTCGAGGTTGGCCTTGATCTCGGCCGGTGTCGGCAGCTCACTGCCGCCGCTGCGGGCCTCGGTGGTGGCCGGCAATTCGTCGCGGATGATCTCGTTGCACAACTCGATGCACTCGTCACAGACGAACACCGAGGGCCCGGCGATCAGCTTCTTGACCTCGTGCTGGCTTTTGCCGCAAAACGAGCAATAGAGCGTTTTCTCGCCCGAAGCGCCTTTTTTCTCGGCCATGTGGGTCAGGCCCTTTTCGAGATGACCTGATCAATCAGGCCGTATTCGCGCGATTCTTCGGCCGACATGTAGTAGTCGCGCTCGGTGTCGCGCTCAATGCGGTCCAGCGGCTGGCCGGTGCGGTCGGCCAGGATCTTGTTGAGCTGCTCGCGGGTTTTCAGGATCTCGCGGGCTTGGATTTCGATCTCGGTGGCCTGGCCCTGGCTACCGCCCGAGGGTTGGTGAATCATGACCTTGGAGTTGGGCAGCGAGAAACGCTTGCCTTTGGCGCCAGCCGCCAGCAAAAAGGCGCCCATGCTGGCCGCCATGCCAACGCACAGCGTGGACACGTCGGGCTTGATGAAATTCATGGTGTCGTAAACCGCCATGCCCGCACTCACCGAGCCACCGGGGGAGTTGATGTAGAAGGAAATGTCCTTGTCAGGGTTCTCGCTCTCCAGGAACAGCAGCTGTGCCACCACCAGGTTGGCGGTCTGGTCGTTGACCGGCCCGACCAGAAAAATCACCCGCTCTTTGAGCAGGCGCGAGTAAATGTCGTAAGACCTCTCACCGCGACCCGACTGCTCAATGACCATGGGCACCATGCCCAGGCCCTGTGTATCCATCGCACCCAATCGCACGTTCATGTTAGCTCCCGAGATGTCCGTAATGTACTGAAAATGACAAGGCCCTGGCTCAATTCTGGGCCATCAGCTCGTCAAAGGAGACGTTCTTTTCGGTAACCTGTGCCTTGCCCAGCACAAATTCGGTCACGTTGTTTTCAATCACGATGGCTTCCACTTCCGCCATGCGCTGGGTGTCGCCGTAGTACCAACGCAGCACATCGGCCGGCTTCTCGTAGCTGCCGGCCAGTTCTTCAATGTGGGCCTTGATCTGTTCCGGGCGGGCCTGCAGGTTGTTGGCGCGCACCAGCTCGGCCACCACCAGACCGAGCCGCACGCGGCGCTCGGCTTGCGGGCGGAACACATCGTCGGGGATCGGGGCCTTGTCGGCGTCCTTGATGCCACGCTTTTTCAGGTCGGCACGGGCACCTTCGAGCAGTCGGTTGATTTCGGACTGCACGCTGGCGTTGGGCAGGTCGAGCTCGGCCTTGGCCACCAGTGCGTCCATCACCGCCTGCTTGTTGCGCGACAGCAGCCGGAACTTGACCTCGCGCTCCAGGTTCTTGCGAATGTCGGCGCGCAGGCCCTCCACCGTGGCGTCGGCAATGCCGAGCGAGCGGGCCAGCGCCTCGTTCACCTCGGGCAGGTGGGCCGCCTCGATCTTCTTGACCGTGACCATGAAATCGGCCGTCTTGCCGGCCACGTCCTTGCCGTGGTAGTCGGCCGGAAAGGCCAGCTGGAAGGTCTTGCTCTGGCCGAGCTGCATGCCGCTGGTGGCGTCTTCGAACTCCTTGAGCATCTGGCCGTCGCCCAGGATGAACTGGAAATCGTCGGCCTTGCCGCCGTCGAACGGCTCGCCGTCAATCTTGCCTTCAAAGTCGACCGTGACTCGGTCGCCGGTCTGGGCCGCGGCGTCTTGCGGGCGCTGGGCAAAGGTACGGCGCTGCTTGCGCAGGATGTCGAGTGTCTTGTCAATGGCGCCCTCGTCCACGGTGGCACTGACTTTTTCAACGGCCGCACCCGTGAGGTCGGCGATGCGCACGTCGGGGTAGACCTCAAACACCGCGTCAAAGCTCAGCTCGCCCTCGGGCGCGCCTTCTTTTTCAGTGATGCGGGGCTGGCCGGCCACCCGCAGCTTGGCTTCGTTGGCCGCGTCAGAAAAAGCCTGGCCGACCTTGTCGTTCATGACCTCGTAGTGCACCGAGTAGCCGTAGCGCTGGGCCACCACATTCATGGGCACCTTGCCGGGGCGAAAACCGTCCATCTTGACGGTACGCGCCATTTTTTTCAGCCGGGCTTCCACTTCAGACTGGATGCTGCCCAGCGGCAGCGTCAGGGTGATCTTGCGTTCCAGCTTTTCAAGGGTTTCCACGGTAACAGCCATCAGTCATCTCCAAAAATAAGACGTGGTGCGCGGGGCGGGACTCGAACCCGCACATCCTTGCGGACGTCAGGACCTAAACCTGGTGCGTCTACCAATTTCGCCACCCGCGCAAAAACAAAAGGGGCGGCCGGATAGACCACCCCTGACAAATCGGTCAGGGCCAGATTTTAACCTGCCCCCGCCGGCTCCCGCTTGACCCGGAACCAGGCCGCATACATGGCCGGCAGCGCCAGCAAGGTGAGCACCGTGGCCACGATCAGGCCGCCCATGATGGCCACCGCCATCGGGCCCCAGAACACCGAGCGCGAGAGCGGGATCATGGCCAAAACAGCCGCCGCGGCCGTGAGCACGATGGGCCGCAGCCGGCGCACCGCCGACTCCACAATCGCATCCCAGGCCGGGACGCCGCTGGCACGGTCCTGCTCGATCTGGTCGATCAGGATCACCGAGTTGCGCTGGATCATGCCCATCAGAGCGATCACCCCCAACAGGGCGACAAAGCCAAACGGGCGGCCCGACAGCAGCAGCGCCGAGGCCACGCCAAAAATGCCCAGCGGCCCGGTCAGGAACACCAGCATGGCGCGGCTGAAGCTATGCAGCTGCAGCATCAGCAAGGTAAAGGTGATAAACAGCATGATCGGCACCCCGGCGGCGATCGAGGCCGAGCCCTTGCTGCTCTCCTCCACAGCGCCCGCCACCTCGATGCGGTAGCTACCCTGACCCTGTGCCGCCCACGCGGTTTCGAGTTTGCGCAAGCCCGGCAGCAGCTGGGCCGTGACGGTAGCGCCCTGCAGACCCTCCACGATGTCGCCCTGCACCGTGATGGCGTAGTCGCGGTTGTCGCGCCACATGACGCCAGGCTCCCAGGCAAAGCTGGGGCGGGCGATCTGCGTCAGCGGGATGGACTTGCCGCTGGCCGTGGTGAGGTAGGCGTTGGCGATGTCAGTGATGGCCTGGCGCTCGTCAGCGGGCTGGCGCAACACGATGTCGATCAGCCGGTCACCCTCGCGAAACTGGCCCACCGTGCTGCCGGCCAGCAGCACCTTGGAGGCCTGGGCGATGGACTGGCTGCTGACGCCCAGCGCACGGGCCTTGGCCTGGTCCACGTCCAGCCGCAGCACCTTGACGAATTCATTCCAGTTGTCGTTCACACCGCGCATGTTGGCGTTGTCGCGCAGCAGCGCCTTGACCTCGTCGGCGCGCTGGCGCAGCACTGCCGGCTCGCTGCCCAGCACCCGAAACTGCACCGGGTAGGCCACTGGCGGGCCGTTGGGCAGAATCTTGACACGGCTGCGCACTTCGGGAAATTCCTGCGCCATCAGCGCCGGCAGCGCAATCCGCAAGGATTCGCGGGTTTTCAGGTCCTTGGGCAGGATGATGAACTGCGACACATTGCTCTGCGGGAAGATCGCGTCCATCGGCAAATAGAAGCGCGGCACACCCGAGCCGACCCAGGTGCTGACGCTGCTCACGCCCGGCTCCTGCATCAGCCGCGCCTCAATGCGCTGGGCAATTTGCTCATTGACTGCCAGCGAACTACCTTCCGGCAGCCAGGCATCCAGCAGCACCTCGGGCCGGCTGGAATCGGGGAAAAACTGCTGCTGCACCCGGCCCATGCCGGCCAGCCCCAGGGCAAAGGTGAGCAGCATCAAGCCGATGGTGATCCAGCGGTGCGCCACGCACCAGTTCACGGCGCGGCGGAAACCCCGGTAAAACGCAGTGTCGTAAGACTCCTGCGCCGGCTCGCCCGGCGTGTGCGGCTTGACCTTGAGCAGCACCGTGCCCAGATAGGGCACAAAATACACCGACACCAGCCAGCTCAGCACCAACGCCAGCACCGTCACGCCGAAAATGGCAAAGGTGTACTCGCCGGTGGCCGACTTGGCAATGCCAATCGGCAAGAAGCCTACCGCGGTGATCAGGGTGCCGGTCAGCATCGGCATGGCGGTGATCTCATAGGCAAAGGTGGCGGCGCGCACCTTGTCGTAGCCTTCTTCGAGCTTGCGCACCATCATTTCCACCGCAATGATGGCGTCGTCCACCAGCAGCCCCAGGCCGATGATGAGCGAGCCGAGCGAGATCTTGTGCAGGCCGATGCCCCAGTAGTACATACCCAAAAAAGTCAGCGCCAGCACCAGCGGGATGGTGATGCCCACCACCAGCCCCGGCCGCATGTCCAGGTAGTAGCGTTTGAACCAGGGCTGGGACCCGCTGCGGCGGTGCAGCCCCAGGCTGATGAAGCTGACCGCCAGCACGATCACGATCGCCTCGATCAGCACCGACACAAACTCATTGACCGACTTGGCCACTGCGTTGGGCTGGTCTTGCACATTGACCAGGCGCACCCCGGCCGGCAAGGTGGCGCCGATGCGTGCCGTGGCCAGCTCCAGCGCCTGACCCAGCGCGATGATGTCGCCGCCCTTGGTCATTGAGACCCCCAGCGCAATGACCTGGTGGCCCTGGTGCCGCACCTTGACGCTGGCTGGGTCCACATAGCCGCGCCGGATCTCGGCGATGTCGCCCAGGCGCAGCTGACTGCCCGAGCTTCCGCGGATCGGCATCGCGGCCAGCTGCTCCACCGCCGTGAACTGGCCCGCCACTCGCACTTGCAGCACGTCCAGCGGCGTCTGCAGGGTGCCGGCGCCCTCCACCGCGTTTTGCTGGCCCAGCTGGGCCAGCACCTGGTTCATGTCCAGCCCGAGCTGCGCCAGCCGGCGCTGCGAGATCTCGATGTAGAGCTTTTCGTCCTGCACCCCAAACAGCTCGACCTTGTTCACATCGGGCACGCGCAGCAGCTGCTGGCGCACCTCGTCGGCAAAGGCCTTGCTTTCAGCCAGGCTGAAGCCATCGGCCTCCAGCGCGTAGATCACGCCATAGACATCGCCGAATTCGTCGTTGAAAAACGGCCCCTGCACGCCCATCGGCAGGGTCTGGCGCATGTCACCCACCTTCTTGCGCACCAGGTACCACAGGTTGGCCACCTCGGCCGCCTTGGTTGAGTCTTTCAGCTGGAACAGAATGGTGGTCTCGCCGGGCTTGGAGTAGCTGCGGATCTTGTCGGCATAGGGCACCTCCTGCAGGGTGCGCTCAATCTTGTCGGTGACCTGCTCGGCCATCTGCTGGGCGGTGGCGCCGGGCCAGACCGCGCGCACCACCATGATGCGGAAGGTGAACGGCGGGTCTTCGTCCTGGCCGAGCTGAAAGTAGGCGGCCAGGCCGAGCACCATCAGCACCAGCATCAGGTAACGCGTGAGCGCGCCATGGTCGAGCGCCCATTTGGAGAGGTTGAAGCGCTCCGGCTTGTTGGGCTGGGTCATCACAGCCTCACTTCGCGGCGCTGGCAGCGCCGACCGGGGATGGCGCCGAGGCCGGGCTTGCTACGGATTGTGTAGCTACAGGCCCAATAACCACGGGGGATACAGCCTGTTTTTCCTTATAAATCGTGACCTTCTGACCCGGCGACAGCACATGCACCCCGGCCACCACCACCTGCATGCCGGGCTGCAGGCCGGCGGCCACCACCACCTCGTTGCCGTCGGCGGTGGCAATCTGCACCGGCTGCAAGCGCACCGTCATGCTGGCGCTGTCCAGCACCCACACCGCCGAGGTCTGCCCGTCCTGGCGGAAGGCGCTGGTGGGCAGCTTGATCACCGGCGTGCCGCTGCGGGCCAGCGC
>JBEGOC010000174.1:0-2617 GCA_041182225.1 Pseudomonadota bacterium
CCCCGGCCGGCGTGGGCGCCGGTGGGCAACTCGGCCACCAGTGCGCCCACCAGGCCGGCGGCAATGCCCACCCGCAGCGCCGGGAACAGAAACGGCAGCGCCGCCGGCAACCGCAGCAACCACAGGGTCTGCCAGGCGCTGGCCGCGTAGGTGTGCAGCATCTCCATCTCGATGCGCTGCGGCGAGCGCAGGCCCTGCACCATGGCCACGGTGACCGGGAAGAAGCACAAATACATGGCAATCACTGCCTTGGGCGCCACGCCAGCAAAGCCGAGGCTGCCCAGAATCACCAGCACGATGGGGGCGATGGCCAGCACCGGCACGCTTTGCGAGGCCACGATCCACGGCAGCAGGGCGCGGTCCAGCGTGCGCGAGTGCACGATGCAGACCGCCAGCAGCAAGCCCAGCAGGGTGCCCAGGGCGAAGCCCCACAGCGTGGACTCGGCCGTCACTGCCACATGAAACAGCAGGTTGCGCGGCGAGTCCAGCGGCCAATCGACCAGGCTGGACCAGAAATCTGCCGCCACCTGGTGCGGCGCAGGCAGCACCGGCCGCTCCATGGCCATGGTGGCGGACAACAAGTCGGGCCAGGCCCAGGGCTGGTCGCGCAGCACGCGTTCAATTGCACCCGGGGCATTGAGCAGCCAGGCGCCGCCATACCACAGCAGCAGCACCAGCAGCAGGATAACCGCCACCGGCAAGCCCTGCACGCGCAGCCGCGCCGCCAGGGGCTGCGGCAAAGCGCTAGTCATGGTGGCCATCGGCCAGGGCCAGGCGCACGGCATGCGCCAGCGCGATGAACTCGGGGCTGTCGCGCAGCCCCAGGTGCCGTTCATCCGGCAGGGTGGAGTTGATCACCTGCACGATGCGCCCGGGGCGCGGCGACATCACCACGATGCGGGTCGACAAATACACCGCCTCGGCGATCGAGTGGGTGACAAACACCACAGTGCGGCGTTCGCGCTGCCAGAGTTGCTGCAACTGTTCGTTGAGCCGGTCACGCGTGATCTCGTCGAGCGCGCCAAAGGGCTCGTCCATCATCAGAATGCGCGGCTCGAACGACAGGGCGCGCGCAATCGACACACGCTGCTGCATGCCGCCTGAGAGTTGCCAGGGGTACTTGCCCTCGAAGCCGGTCAGGCCGACGCGGGCCAGTTGCTCCAGCGCGATCCGGCGGCACTCGTCACGCGCGCGGCCCTGGATTTGCAGCGGCAGGGTCACGTTGGCCAGCACGGTGCGCCATGGAAACAGCGCCGGCGCCTGAAACACATAGCCGTAGGCCCGGTCCAGCCGCGCCTGGTGCGGGCTGGCGCCGTTGACCAGCACCTCGCCGGCGCTGATTTTCTCCAGGTCGGCAATCACCCGCATCAGGGTGGTCTTGCCACAGCCTGAGGGGCCGATCAGGGCGACAAACTCGCCTTCGCCGATGTCGAGGTCAATGCCGCTAAGGGCATGCACCGGCGTGTCGGCGGTCTGGTAGACCACACTGGCCTGACGCACCTGCACGGCCAGCCGTTGGCCCACCGGTGTGGCCCCAGGCTTGGCATCGGAAAACGCAGACGGCGCAACAGACAGGCTCATGGACAGGCAGACATCAAAAGGGGGCGGCACATGGGCCCAAAAACCCGGGGAAGTTAACCGAATGGTCAACTTATTCTAGCCATGCAAGCCAGTTTCGTGCCATGCATTTCGTCAGGGTTTGTACGGGCTGTCAGCCCGGCGCGCGGCCAGGGCCACGTACCAGTCCAGGCAGCCCGGGTTGGCCATGGCCTCGCGGTTCACCACCTTGGCCAGTGGCTGGCCCAGCAGCAGCTTTTTGATCGGCAGCTCCTGCTTCTTGCCCGACAGGGTACGCGGGATCTCGGCCACCTGAAAAATCTCATTGGGCACAAAGCGCGGCGACAGCGCGGTCTTGATGGCATCGACCAGACGCTGGTGCAGCGTGGCGTCCAGGGTCAGACCGTCTCGCAACACCACAAACAGCGGCATGTAGCTGTCGCGGCCCAGGTACTCCAGATCGACCACCATCGAGTCCAGCACCTCCGGCAGCGCCTCGACCGCGCTGTAGAGTTCGCTGGTGCCCATGCGCAGGCCATGCCGGTTGATGGTGGCGTCCGAGCGGCCGTAAATGATGCAGCCGCCATTGGGGCCCACCTTGAGCCAGTCGCCATGGCGCCAGACGCCGGGGTACATGTCAAAGTAGCTCGACAGGTAACGCTGGTGGCCGGTATCGCCCCAAAAGTACAGCGGCATGCTGGGGATGGGCTGGCGGCACACCAGCTCGCCCACCTCACCGATCACCGGCTCGCCCTGCTCGTTCCAGGCCTCGACCGCGCAGCCCAGCAGCCGACACTGCATCTCACCCGGCACCTGTGGCAGCTCGCGGTTACCGCCGATGAAGGCGCCCGCAAAGTCAGTGCCGCCGGAGATGTTGCACCACCAGATATCGGGGGTTATGGCCCCCACGCTGGCCACTTCGTGTGCGGCGCTGCCCCCCGAGGGGGCTAATTTTCCTTGGGGCGGCCCGGCGGAAAATTGTTCCCCCACGCTGGCCACTTCGTGTGCGGCGCTGCCCCCCGAGGGGGCTAATTTTCCTTGGGGCGGCCCGGCGGAAAAT
>JBEGOC010000175.1:0-20398 GCA_041182225.1 Pseudomonadota bacterium
TGCCGGTTGGACCCATCGCAACCGTCCGGCGCTGGAAGTGAGTGAAGACGAGTTTGACCGCTGCTACGCTGTCAACGTCAAGAGCATCTACTTGGCAACCGTGCATGCCACGCCGGTGTTCCGGGCCCAGGGTGGTGGCAGTTTCATCAATATCGCCTCCACCGCCGGCGTGCGGCCACGGCCGGGCCTGACCTGGTACAACGGCTCCAAGGGTGCGGTGATCACCACCTCCAAGTCGCTCGCTGCCGAGCTCGGGCCGGACAACATCCGTGTGAACTGCATCAACCCAGTGTTCAATCCCGATACCGGGCTGGCCGCCGAGTTTGCGGGTGGCCCGCTGACCGAGGAGCGCAAAGCCCGCTTTCGTGCCAGCATCCCGCTGGGTCGCTTCTCGACCGCGCTGGACGTTGCCAACGCCGCGCTGTACCTCGCCAGCGACGAAGCCAGCTTCATCAGCGGTGTCTGCCTGGAAGTGGACGGCGCACGCTGTGTATGAAGCGGCCGAAGCGTTGTCAGAATCGACGGGGGCGGCCACATGACTGAACGCGTGATTCCCCTGGTGGACTTGCGCGCCATCCAGTCAGGCCTGCCCCAGGCATGGACTGCGCCCCAGTCACGCATCGACGCCACAGGGCTGTTGAGCGACACCTTGGGACGGCCACTGCGCGACCTGCGCATCAGCGTTACCGACCGCTGCAACTTTCGCTGCAGCTACTGCATGCCCAAGGAAGTGTTTGACAAGAACTACGCCTACCTGCCGCAGGCGGAGCTGTTGTCCTTCGAGGAAATTACCCGCCTGGCCAAGGCCTTTGTGGCCCATGGCGTGCAAAAAATCCGGCTGACCGGTGGCGAGCCCTTGCTGCGCAAGAACATTGAGCGGCTGATCGAGCAGCTCGGCGCCCTGCGCACGGTTGACGGCCGGCCCCTGGACCTGACCCTGACCACCAATGGCGCCCTGCTCAAGAAAAAGGCCGCCGACCTGAAAGCGGCCGGGCTGCAGCGCGTCACGGTCAGCCTGGACGGCCTGGACGACCAAGTATTCAAGCGCATGAACGATGTGGATTTTCCGGTATCGGATGTGCTGGATGGCATTGCCGCGGCCAAAGCCGCTGGTCTGGGTCCGATCAAAATCAACATGGTGGTAAGGCGCGGCACCAACGAACATCAAATCCTGCCGATGGCGCGCCATTTCCGCGGCAGCGGCATGGTGTTGCGCTTCATCGAATTCATGGACGTGGGCGCCACCAACCAGTGGCGGATGCATGAGGTCTTGCCCTCGGGCGAGGTCGTCAAGTTGATCCACGCCGAGTTGCCGCTGGTGGCATTGAGCCCCTCGGCACCCGGGGAGACTGCCGAACGCTGGGGCTATGCCGGTGCCCAGGGTCAACACGATCCGGCGTACGGTGAAATTGGCGTCATCAGCAGCGTCACGCAGGCCTTTTGCGCTGACTGTAACCGAGCGCGTTTGTCCACCGAGGGCAAGCTCTACCTGTGCCTGTTCGCCTCAAAAGGCCATGACCTGCGCCAGCTCCTGCGCGATAGCCACCCTGACGCCGACCTCACCTCCGCCATCGGCCATATCTGGCAGCACCGCAGCGATCGTTACTCGGAACTGCGCGGCTCGCAGGGCGCCGATGTCATCGGCGACGGACAGCGGCGGGTCGAGATGAGTTACATCGGGGGCTGAATGATCGCTGCACAGGACATCACCGGTCTCATCCTGGCGGGCGGTCGGGGCACCCGCATGGGCGGCGCCGACAAGGGCCTGCAAAATTTCAATGGCCTGCCGCTGGCCCTGCATGCCATGACACGCTTGCAAATGGGCGGTGCGGTCGGGTCCATCATGGTCAATGCCAACCGCAATCTCGCCGCCTACGAGTCCTTTGGCGCCCAGGTCTGGCCGGATGTACTGCCTGACTATGCCGGGCCGCTGGCTGGCTTTTTGACCGGGCTGGAGCGTTGTGAAACCCCGTTTCTGATCACTGTACCTTGCGACACGCCTTTGCTGCCGCTGGACTTGGTGCCCCGGTTAGCGGAGGCCCTGTTTGCCGATAACGCGGACATCGCCATGGCCGCAGCCCCGGAAGTCCAGCCGGATGGGGCTGCAGTGCTGCGAGCCCAACCAGTATTTTGCCTGCTGCGCGTCACGCTGCTGGAGAGCCTGGTGGCATTCACGCACGAGGGCGGGCGCAAGATCGACGCCTGGACCGCGCGTCACAACACGGTCCTTGCCGGCTTTGACCGCGCCGGAGACGACCCCCAGGCGTTTTTCAACACCAACACGCTGAGCGAATTGCACGCGCTGGAACGTCGCCCGTCATGAAGACCCTGGCTGAGATCGCAGCGCAATTGCAAGGCTATGACCCGCAGGCCCTGAGCGTGGCCGCTGCTGGCGACTTCATTGCGCGACTGGTCGAACCGCTGGAAGGGCACGAGACTCTGCCGCTGATGCAGGCCTTGGGTCGGGTGCTGGCCGGGGATGTCGTGTCACCGATCAATGTGCCGCCGCATGACAACTCTGCCATGGATGGCTACGCCTTCCACGGTGCCGAGCTGCTGTCAGCGCAGGCACCGCGACTGAAAGTGATCGGTACTGCGCTCGCCGGCACCGCCTGGCGCGGCACAGTGCTGACCGGGGAATGCGTGAAGATCATGACCGGCGCCATCATGCCTGCCGGTCTGGACACCGTGGTGCCCCAGGAACTGGTGACACTGCAAGACGCCCGGATCCAGTTACCCGCCGGGCCCTCTGTGCGGCCTGGTGACAACCGCCGCCGCTGTGGCGAGGATATCCGTGCCGGCCAGCACGCGCTACAGAAAGGGGAGCACCTCAGCCCCGCTGCGCTTGGCTTGCTGGCCAGTTTAGGCCTGGAAACGGTGCAGGTCAGGCCGCGCTTGCGGGTGGCCTATTTCTCCACTGGAGATGAAATCCTGAGCCTGGGCGAAGCGCCACGTGAGGGTGCCGTGTACGACAGCAACCGCTACACCGTGTTCGGCCTGCTGAGCCGGCTGGGCTGCGAGGTGATTGACCTCGGTGTGGTGCGCGATGAGCCGGCTGCGCTTGAAGCAGCCTTTCTGGATGCTGCCAGCCGCAGCGATGCCATCATCACCAGCGGCGGCGTCAGCGTCGGCGAGGCCGACTTCACCAAAACCATGATGCGCAAGCTCGGTGACGTGGCGTTTTGGCGCATCGCCATGCGGCCCGGGCGCCCCATGGCTGTGGGTCGAATTGGTCGCTCGCTGCTGTTTGGCCTGCCCGGGAACCCGGTAGCGGTGATGGTGACCTTTTTGGCCTTTGTGCGCCCTGCCCTGCTCCAACTCATGGGCAGTCGCGTCATGGCACCGCCCCTGCTGCAGGCGCAGAGTCTGGAACACCTGCGCAAAAAACCCGGGCGCACCGAGTACCAGCGCGGCATTGTGGCGGTGGCCGCTGATGGCGGGCTGTGCGTTCGCACCACCGGCAACCAGGGCTCGGGCGTGCTCAGCTCCATGGTGCAGGCCAACGGCTTGCTGGTTTTGCACCACGAGCAGGGGGACGTCGCACCCGGCGACAAGGTGGACGTGATGATGTTCGACGGCGTCATTTGAGCCGTCGTCGACCCTGCTCCACCCGCGCCTATTTCGCCAGGCTGACCTCTCCTGCCGGTACCACCGGTTCGGGCGCCACGCCACTGTGGCCGTCGGCCCCAGCTTCGTGCGGGATCGCCGCTTCTTTTTTGGCGCCTGGCGCATGCTTGCGCGCCAGCAGGGTGTACATGGTCGGCACCACAAAGATCGTCAGCAGTGTCCCCAGTGACATACCCCCCACAATGACCCAGCCAATTTGGCGTCGACTCTCGGCGCCGGCACCGGTGGCCAGGGCCAGGGGCACGGCGCCCAGCACCATGGCGCCGGTGGTCATCATGATCGGGCGCAAGCGCTGGGACGCTGACTTCTTGATCGCTGCCAGGGTGTCGAGGCCCTGTTCGCGCAGTTGGTTAGCAAACTCCACAATAAGGATGCCGTGCTTGGTGATTAGGCCCACCAGCGTGATCAGACCGATCTGGCTGAACACGTTCAGCGTCCCGCCTGACCATTTCAGCGCCAACAGGGCGCCGGCCATGGACAAAGGCACACTCAGCAAGATCACCATCGGATCGACAAAACTCTCAAACTGTGCCGCCAGTACCAGGAAAATGAACAGCAGGGCCAGCACAAACACCAGTGTCAGTGAGTCCGATGACTTTCGGAACTCGCGACTGGAGCCGTTCAGGTCGGTCGCATAGCCGGGCTTAAGCACCTTCTTGGCGGTGGCATCCATGAAATCCAGCGCCTCGCCCACCGAGTAGTCCGCCGACAGGTTGGATGTGATGGAGGCCGAGCGCCGCTGGCCGAAGTGATTGAGTTCACGTGGCACCACCACCTCGCGGATTTTGACCAGTGCGGACAAGGGAATCATGGTGTCGTTGCGACCGCGCACGAAGATTTTTTCAATATCGTCAGGCGTGTCACGGCCGCTCGGATTGGTTTGCACGATCACGTCGTATTGCTCGCCTTCGCGCTTGTAGCGTGTCACCTTGCGTCCGCCGAGCATGGTCTCCACCGCGCGCGCAATCAGGTCCACACCCACCCCCATGTCAGCCGCGCGCTCACGGTCGACTTCCAGCTTGATTTCGGGCTTGTTCAGACGCAAGTCGGTATCAACCTGGACAAAGCCCGGATTCTTGGCCAATTCATCCTGAAACGCCCGCACCGTCTGCGCCAGGTTCTGATAGCTGTCCGAGGTGATGATGACGTAATTGATCGGCCGCTGCGTAAAGCCCTGTCCCAACGAAGGCGGTGTAATGGGGAAGGCCGTCACGCCCGACAAACCGGCAACGCGAGGCGTCATCTCACGCGCCATCTCCTGGGTCGACCGCTTTCGATCCTCCCAAGGCAAGGCCCGGAAGAAGATGTTGCCCTGGGCCACCGTGGGGTTGCCGACGGTCGCAAACACCCGGTCAAACTCGGGGTATGCTTGCCCGATGCGCTCGATCGATTGGGCGTAACGGTTGGTGTAGTCCAGAGTGGCGCCGTCGGGCCCGTTGATCTGTGCTACCACCACGCCGCGGTCCTCTATCGGGGCCAGTTCGCGTTTGATCTCACCCAACACCAGCCAGGAGACCACGCCGCTGCCAAACATCACCAGCAGCACCAGCCAGCGGTGTCGCAAGGTCCAGCTCAGCACATGGCCGTAGCCCCGGGTGATCGCCTGTAGCACGCGCTCCATGCCCCGGTCAAACCAGGATGGCTTGGGGTTGTGGCGCAGCAGCACGGAGGACAGCATCGGCGACATGGTCAGCGCCACGACGCCGGAGACCACCACCGCGCCGGCCAGGGCCAGGGCAAATTCGGTGAACAAGCGGCCGGTGCGGCCCGGCGCAAATGCCAGCGGCGCATAGACCGCCACCAGCGTCATGGTCATCGCCACAATCGCAAACCCGACTTCGCGTGCACCCCGAATGGCCGCCTGGAATGGCGCCATGCCATCTTCGATATGCCGGTAGATGTTCTCCAGCATCACAATCGCATCGTCAACCACCAGACCGATGGCCAGCACCAAGGCCAGCAGGGTCAAGGTGTTGATGCTGAAGCCGGCCAAGGCCATCAAGGCAAAGGTACCGATCAGGGCCACCGGGATCGTCAGCAGCGGAATGATGGAGGCACGCAGCGTGCGCAGAAAAACAAAAATCACCAGGGCCACCAGGACCGAGGCCTCGACAATCGTCTGGAACACGCCCTTGATCGAGCGGTCGATGAACACCGAGTTGTCGTTGGCCACCTCGACCGTCACACCCGGTGGCAGATCGCGCTGGACTTTCACCATCAATTTCCGCACCCCGGCAGAGAGGTCGAGCGGGTTGGCGGTGGCCTGCCGGATCACGCCAACCCCGATGGCATCCCGGCCATTGAGTCGAACGCTCGAGCGCTCATCAACCGCAGCCTGCTGCACCCGCGCCACATCGGCAATTCGGACCGGTTGCCCGTTGATCGTGCGGATCACCACCTGGCCGAATTCCTGCGGGCGCTGGAGATCGGTCGCGGCCGTCACATTGAATTCGCGCTGCCGGCTTTCGATCCGACCGGCCGGCACTTCCAGGTTGGAACGGCGCAAGGCGTCTTCCAGATCCTGGATCGTGAGGCGGTAGGCCGCCAGCTTGTCGGTATCGACCCAGATGCGCATGGAGAACTTGCGTTCACCCTGCACGATCACGTCGGCAGCGCCCGGCGCGGTCTGCAACACCGGTTTGACCAGGGTGTTGGCCATCTCCGACAACTGCAGCGAGTTGTGGGTATCCGAGCTCATGGCGAGGAAGATCACCGGAAAAGCATCTGCCTCCACTTTGGCGATGACCGGCTCGTCAATGCCTTGCGGCAGGCGCTGCCGAACCCGGGTTACTTTGTCACGCACATCGGCCGCAGCCGAGTCGGCGTCACGCGTGAGGGCAAAGCGTACCGAAATCTGGCTGCGTTCCTGGCGGCTCGACGAAGTGATCACATCGACGCCCTCGATACCAGCCAAAGAGTCTTCCAGAACTTTGGTGACCTGGCCTTCCATGACCTCACTGGATGCCCCGGTGAACACGGTGGTCACCGACACCACGGGTTCGTCGATCTTGGGGTACTCGCGCACCGTCAGGCGGTTGAACGACACAGCGCCGATCAGCACGATCAGCAGGGACAGCACGGTGGCGAACACCGGGCGGCGAATGGAGGTTTCAGCCAGTTGCATGGTGCTGGTTCCGAGCGATCAGCGGCTGGCTGCCACCTGGGGGGCCGACGAGGGCGCTGATGGCGCAGACCCCGCCGGTCCAGAGGCCGCGCCCTGTGGCGGTCGCCCAAGTTCCACGATGCGCAAGCCGGTACCGTCACGCTGCAGGCGCTGCTGACCTGCGACCACCACCGTCTGCCCCTCGACCAGACCGTCAACCACTTCGACCTTGCCGGCACGGCGCGCACCCAGCCGGACCTCCTGGCGCAACGACACAAATTTGGTGTCCGGCGGCAAGGCTGGCGCGGAGGCCGCGGTGGCAGGAGGCAGTGCCGCAGGCTCAACCACCTTGAAGACAAACTGCCGGCCGCCCTGGGGCACGATGGCCTCCTCCGGCACCACCAAAGCGGCATCGTTGGTGCTGAACACGGTGGTCACGCGGGCAAACATGCCAGGCCGCAACGGGGCTGGGCCCGTCGGAACTGCGCCCTGGGCCGAGGCCGGTCGGCTCGCAGCGGCTGCGGTCATCGCCCCATCGACCGGACAACCCAGCGTCTCGGCCGCGCTGGGGGTTCGGCCGGCGACTCGGGGCGGTTCCGCGACTGTTGCGGGCTTGGCGGCCGGTCGACCGGACGCCCCCGGACGCTGGGCACCACCACCGCCCGGCCTGCCCGCGTTGGCAGCCGGCCTGGCACCTGCAGGGGCAGAGGCACCGGGGCGCGGGCCGGGCAACTGGGCTGCATCCCCCATGGTATTCGGCAACACGGCGCGCACACCAACGGAACGACCGTTGGCATCCAGCAGCGGGTCCAGCGCTTCAATGCGGGCCTTGAAAACCCGACCGGGCATGGCATCCAACGACATTTCCACCGTCTGTTGCAACTTCAACTTGCCCTGGAAGCGTTCAGGCAACCGAAAATCAACGTACATGCTGCTGGTATCTTCCAGGTTGACCAGGTCGGCACCATCCTTGACGAAATCGCCGATGTTGATGTTGCGGATGCCCAGCGTGCCATCGAAGGGTGCGAGCAGAACCATTCGGGACAAACGGGCACAGGACAGGGCCAGCTGCGCCTCTACCACCTGCAGGTTGGCAGCACTTTCATCCAGCACGCGCTGGGCCACAAAGTTCTGCGCCACCAGTTCCTGGTTGCGTCGCAAGTTGGCCTGGGCAATCGACACCTGGGCCAGCGCCTGCCGGACCTCGGCGCGCTGCAGGGTGTCGTCGAGTTGCACCAACATCTGCCCTTTGCGAACCCGGGCGCCGTCGGTGAAGCCCAGTTCCCTGATTCGGCCCGGTACCTCGGGGCGCAGCATCACGCTTTGGCGTGAGCGCAGGCTGCCCACCGACTGCGCGTCGTCTTGCAAGGCCATTTTTTCTACCCGGGCGATCTCGACGCCTGCGGCACGGGGCGCGGCTGGCCCCGAGGCCGCCCCCGCAGGTGCGCTGGCACCCGATGTGGCACCAGCGGCAACGATTTCCTGCGGTCCCTTGGCCCTTGACTGGTACCACCAAGCCGCCCCGGATGCCACAGCAATACCCAGAACAGCCACCAAGGGATAAATGATTTTTCTGGCCATGAGTCTGTTGTTCCAACGAGGGTTGCCGAAAATCGCCAGCCGGCGGGCATGGACGCACCGCTGCATACTTTAATGTATCAGTGCTTGCACTGACTCAAGCATCTGCTGTCCCGCGTGGGACTCCCATGGCATTCACCGCGAAAATCTTCGCTTTGGCATGCGTCAGCGCCCTTGCTGCAGCGCCTGTGCCACCCCGCGGTTGGCGAGCGCATCCGCGTGCTCGTTACCAGGGTCACCGTTGTGCCCACGCACCCAGCGCCAGGCGATGGTGTGGCCAGCACCGTTCACCAAAACATCGAGCTGCTGCCACAAATCCACATTTTTCACCGGCTGCTTGGTCGCCGTCTGCCAACCCCTGGCCTTCCAACCTGCCATCCACTCGGTCATGCCCTTGAGCACATACTGGCTGTCAACATGCAGCGTGACCTGGCACGGGCGCTTGAGCGCGCCTAGCGCTTCAATCACCGCTTTCAGTTCCATGCGGTTGTTGGTGGTGCCCAGTTCGCCGCCAAACAGCTCTTTTTGACCGCCCGGCGACTTCAGCAGCACGCCCCAGCCGCCTGGTCCGGGATTGCCCTTGCAGGCGCCATCGGTGTAGATATCTACAGGGTTCAAATCCATCTCCATCATTTATGGTCATTTTGCCGGTCAGGCCCTGTGCCGATTACATTGTTTGCTACTGAAACAGGAGCATTTGTACGCGTCCGCGCGGTCCGCCAGCCTGGGCTGAGCAGGGTCACGCCACGCACCCTTTTGATGGCTACCACAAAGTACACCGCGCCCAGGATCGGCCACCAGCGCGCGCCGGCCCGGTCCATCCAGTCGAAGTGCGTCAACCAACGCTCGCTGTGCAGCGCCGGCCGGTAGCAACCAAAGCGCGCCACCTCCACCTCAAACCCGAGCAAACGCAGCCAATCGCGCATCCGAAGGTAGCCAATCATTTCGTCCAGGGGCAAAAACGGCCGGCCCGCGCCCAGGCGCCGGTACCACCGGGCCCGTCTCTGCCGCAGGCCCCATAGACTCAAGGGATTGAAGCCGCAGATCACCGCTCGGCCTTCCGGCACCAGAACCCGCTCCACTTCGCGCAGGGTGGCGTGCGGATCACGCGACAGCTCCAGCGCATGAGGCAAAACCACCAGATCCAGGCTCGCAGCCGGAAAAGGCAGGGCCGAAAATTCGGCCACCAGAGCCGCGCTGTGTGCCGGTTCCGGATTGACCAGCCAGCGGTGGGGCATCCGGTTGGACGCCAGGGCATCGAGCTCCGGCATACCCAGCTGCAGCGCGTGAAAGCCAAAAACATCCGCCACGGCCTCATCCAATTGAGCCTGCTCCCAAGCCAACAGGTAGCGCCCCGGCGGGGTCTGAAACCAGTCATGCAAACCTATAATCTGATCGTTCATGCAGTCCATTTCGCCCACTACCGCCGCCCAACATCGCCACCGGGCAGACCGTGATGCGCAGCCCGATGATGCCAGACCGACATGCGGCGCAGGAAGCGCCCCTGCACTCCAGTGGCCAAGGCCGCTTGCCGTGAAATTTTATGTGCTGCTGACTGGCCTGGTTCTGGCCGCGCTCGCAGGCTGCGCCATCACTCCACCCTCGGGCATCGAACCACTTTCGGCCGCCGCGTTGCCGGCGGTGAACGCGCCAACGGAACCAGTTCGGCTGTTTTTCACAGAGCCCGCTGCAACGCCCGTGGCGATTGCACCCGCCACCCCAGCCATGGTCGTTGAGGTCCCGCCCACCTCCCAGCCCGTACCGGTGGTGCAGGGTTTGACGGGTCCCGGCGACACCGCTGAATTGCTGCCGATTTTGATGGCGGACGCCGGTAGCCTGACGGTCATGCCACTGCACACACCAACCGACCTGTGGGACCGCATTCGCAGGGGCTACAGCATGCCCAATCTCGAAGGCGAACTGGTTCGGGATCGCGAACGATGGTATAGCGCTCGTCCGGATTACCTGCTGCGGATGACCGAGCGCTCGCGCAAATACCTGTTTCATATCGTTGAGGAGCTTGAACGCCGCCACATGCCTACCGAGCTGGCGCTGTTGCCGTTCATCGAGAGTGCCTTCAACCCCCAGGCCGTATCGTCGGCCAAGGCGATGGGCATGTGGCAATTCATGCCGGCCACCGGCAAGCAATACGAACTCAAACAAAACGTGTTCCGCGATGACCGGCGCGATGTGCTGGCCTCGACCCGGGCAGCGCTCGACTACCTGCAAAGGCTGTACGCCATGTTTGGCGACTGGCACCTGGCCCTGGCCGCCTACAACTGGGGCGAGGGCAACGTTGGCCGGGCCATCGCCAAGAACCAGCAGGCAGGCCAGCCAAGCCGCTACACCGACCTGGGAATGCCCATGGAGACCAGGTTCTACGTGCCCAAACTGCAGGCCATCAAGAACATGGTGACCGACCCCGCCGCCTTTGGCTCGCAACTGCCCCCCATTGAGAACCACCCGTTCTTCCAGACCGTGGACATCAAGCGGGACATCGACGTTGCGCTGGCGGCCCGGCTGGCCGGTGTCTCACTGGACGACTTCAAGGCGCTGAATCCCTCGCTGCATCAGCCGGTGATACTGGCCGCTGGCGTGCCGCAGATTTTGCTGCCCTGGGACAACGCCCTGACGTTTCGCAGCAACCTGGCGGCCCATGGCGAGAACCGCCTGGCCAGCTGGACGGTCTGGCTCGCCCCGGCGACCATGCGGCCTGCCGACGCCGCCCGGCGGGTGGGCATGAGCGAGGCCGAGTTGCGCCGCTTGAACAACATACCGCCACGCATGGTGATCCGGGCTGGCTCCAGCCTGTTGGTACCTCGCGCCAACAAGGGTGAGACCGATGTGGCGGTGCACGTGGCCGACCATGGCCAACTGTCGCTGGGGCCCGAGGTCACACTGCAGCGCCGCCAGGTGAAAGCCGGGAAAAATGATTCGGTGGCGTCCATGGCCAAACGCTACAGCGTGAGTCCCGGCGCGCTGGCCGACTGGAACAAGGTCAACGCGACGGCCTCGTTCAAGACCGGCCAGACCGTGGTTTTGTTTCTTCCTGGCCCCACCCAAACGAAAGGCGCTAAAAGGACGACCACTGCGGGCAAGACCGTCAAACCCCGCACCTCGCCCACCGTGGTGGCCAAGCGCTGAACAAGCCGGCCAACGGGCGCTTAACGCCAGCCTGACAGCATGATGGCGATGTTCACGCCCAACCCAGCCACCCAGATGATGCTGCGCGCCGACGACCAGGCCGCCACATAGCTGACGATGTAGGCCAGGCGCAGCGCCACAAAGGCCAGCGCCAGCGCGTCGAGGCGCATTTGCGGCACGGCGAGTTGCTGGGCCACGATGACCGCCCCCAGGAAAAAGGGCAACGCCTCAAAGCTGTTGGCCTGCGCCGCGTTGGCACGGGCCCGCCAGTCCGACTGATTGGCGAGCCAAGCGCGCGGATTGTCGTTGTCGTAGCCACCAGCCCGACGGGGCTTGCCAAAAGCGCCCCATTTGGCAATGCCGGCACAGAGTATCGGCAGCAGTGAGGCCACCAATATGCAGCCGTGGGCGATGGTAAAGCTAGTGTTCATGGTGCGTGTCAGGCTTTGGGCCAAGGCTGTTGAAATTCGGGTGCAAGTCGGGCGCAATATGAGGCGCGTGCTTGGCTCAGCGCCGGTCCACCAAGGCGTGGGCGATCGTGCCCAGGTCGACGTACTCCAGCTCGCTACCGGCAGGCACGCCACGCGCCAGCCGCGTCGGCACCAGACCGCGTAATTTGAGGGCCTCGCTGATCACATGCGCCGTCGCTTCGCCTTCCGCCGTGAAATTGGTCGCCAAGATCACTTCCTGCACCACCCCGTCACAGGCGCGATCGAACAGTTTTTTCAGGCCGATGTCATGGGGACCAATGCCGTCGAGCGGGCTGAGCCGGCCCATCAACACAAAATAAAGTCCCCGATAGGCGCCGGTGCGCTCCACCGCAGACTGATCGGCCGGGGTCTCGACCACACAGAGTTTGCTGGCATCACGCTGTGGATCAAGACAGGTCGCGCAGACCAGCGCTTCGGTGAACGTGTGGCACCGCTCGCAGTGCCGAACCTGCTCTGCTGCCTCGGCCAGGGCACGTGACAAGGTCACGGCAGCCGGCCGGTCATGTTGCAAGAGGTGAAAGGCCATGCGAGACGCGGACTTGACGCCGACCCCAGGCAGGTGGCGCAGGGCCTGAATCAGGACCTCCAGGGCGTTGGCATCAGCCACCTCGGCGAGTCCGGATCAAAACGGGAACTTCATGCCGCCGGGCAGACCCGGCATGCCAGCGGTGAGTTTGCCCATTTTCTCAGCCGATGTTTCCTCGGCCTTGCGCACCGCCGCGTTGAAGGCAGCTGCCACCAAGTCTTCCAGCATGTCCTTGTCCTCGGCCAGCAGGCTCGGGTCGATGGTGACGCGTTTGACGTCGTGCTTGCAGGTCATGGTGATTTTGACCAGCCCGGCACCGGATTCGGCACTGACTTCGATGAACGCCAGTTCGTCCTGGGCCTTTTTCAAGTTGTCCTGCATCGCCTGCGCCTGCTTCATGAGTCCGGCGAGTTGACCTTTGTTGAACATGGTTTTCCTTGGTTGATGTCAATGGGCTGTGCGAGCTTGCCGGCTGCGCGTCTACGCCGTCATCCGCCCGATTTGATACTGCCAGGCACGATTTTCGCCCCAAAATCACGCATCAGGCCCTGCACAAAGGGATCGTCAAAAATGATTTTTTCAGAGGCCAACTGTCGCTCGGCCAGCGCCGAAGCGTTGCGGCGGGCCGGGCTGTCGCTGACCCGCCCCACCTCGACCGCGAGTTGCACGGCATGGCCCGCGCCTTGCAGCGCGGCGCTGAGCCGCTCGCGCGCGCCAGCCTGGTTGAGCGATTCGCGCTCCACCCGCAGCAGCCATTGGTCGGTATCGCGCGCCACCAGCTGGGACTGCAGGGCCAGCTCGCGCACCAGGGCCGTGACGGCATCCTGCGCGATCAGCTGGGTCACGGTGGCGTGCCAGAACTCGCCCTCCTCCGTCGGCTGGAGCGCATGGGCGCTCTGGTGCACGATGGCATCCGCGCGCGTATCAGCTTGCACGCGCACCGGTACGGCATCGAGCCGGCCGGCCGGAGCCGGCTCGTCAAACGCCGCCATCGGCCCCTGTGGCGGGTTGCCGGGTTTGGCACCGGCCAACGCCGTGCCATCCAGCACCGGCAACTGTCGGCCTTGCCGAACCGGCGACACCACGGGCGCCAAGGACGCCACTGGCACAGCCGGCTGCTGGAGCCGGACGCCATCAGGCAGACTTTTTTTTTCCTGTGGTGGCGTGACTGCCGCCGGCTTGAACGCCAGCAGGCGCAACAACACCATCGTCAGTGCGGCGTATTCGTCGGGCGCCAGGCCAAGCTCGGCCCGGCCATGCAGGCACAGGCTGTAAAGCAACTGTGTTTCATCGGGCGGCATGTCGGCCGCGAGTTGGGTCAATTCGAGTGAATCGGGGTCGCCGTCGTCAGCGCCAGCCGGCACGGCTTGAAGCACCGCCATGCGTTGCAGCACGGTGGCCATGTCCTCCAATGCCGACGCCGCACTCAGGCCATGCAGGCGCAGGACTTCAGCGGTCTCCACCACGGTCTTGCCATCACCTTGCGTCAGCGCCCGCAGCAGGCGAAAAACATGAGAGCGATCAACGCTGCCCAGCATCAGCCGCACCCTATCCTCGGTCAGGCTACCGGCGCCAAAGGCGATCGCCTGATCGGTCAGACTCAGCGCATCGCGCATCGAACCCCTGGCGGCTCGGGCCAACAAGCGCAACGATGGCACATCGGCCGGCACCGCCTCGGCGAGCAACACCCGCTCAAGATGTTCGCGAATCGTCTCTGGCGCCATCGGGCGCAGGTTGAATTGCAGGCAACGCGACAACACAGTAACCGGCACCTTTTGCGGGTCGGTGGTGGCCAGCACAAACTTCAGGTAATCCGGCGGCTCCTCCAGCGTCTTCAACATGGCGTTGAAGGCCGTGTTGCTGAGCATGTGAACCTCGTCGATCATGAACACCTTGAAGCGTCCCTGCACCGGCTTGTAAACCGCCTGCTCCAGCAGGGCCTGCACTTCGTCCACGCCACGGTTGGAGGCGGCATCGAGCTCGGTGTAGTCGACAAAACGTCCGGCATCGATGTCGGTGCACGCCGGGCACACCCCACAGGGATTGGCGGTGATACCACCGCGCCCATCGGAGCCCTGGCAATTGAGCGACTTGGCCAGAATCCGGGACACCGTGGTCTTGCCGACGCCCCGCGTGCCGGTGAACAAGTAGGCGTGGTGCAGCCGCTGCGAGGTCAGCGCATTGCTCAGCGCCTGCACCACGTGGCCCTGCCCCACCATATCCGCGAAATTGCGGGGCCGGTATTTGCGGGCGAGAACGAGGTAAGACATGCTTTCATTCTAAAGGGCCAGCCTCTTGCGATATTTCAAATGGCCACCCGCCACCGTGCGGTGCCCCACGCTTACAATGGCGGTGACGGGCCTTCCCGCATGGTGAAGCGGCCAACCGGGTCAGGTGGGGAACCAAGCAGCCCTAACCGCAGAGCCAGTGCCGGGGTCAAGGCTCGTCACCTTCCCATGCTGAGCCGGCCCAGACGGCGCCTCGGTCAAAATTTGTAGCCAAGCCCCACCGATCCCACCGTCATGCTGGTCTTGAAGTCGGTGGTGTCGCCTGCAAACCTGGCGCTGTTGTAGGCCACGCGACGCGCCTCGGCCTGAAGGTACAGGTTTTTCGTCACCAGCGTGCGCAAACCAAATCCCAAACCAGCGCCCCCGATGTCCTTGTCGCGCGCCGTGCTGCCACTGGCTTCCGCCCGCATGGTGGCGGCCTCGTAGGACAGCCGCGCAAAAGCGATGGTCTTGTCGGCCACCGGATAACCCGGCTCGACATACACCGAATAGGCGTTCCTCAGCTTGAGCGAACCGGAACCGCTGTTCGACGTAAACGACAGGGCCTCGATATCGGCCAGGCTGTAAGTCGCACCCACCGACAGCAGGATCGAATCGGCCGCAGCGTAACTGAAGGCCGCCTGCACAGCAGCCCCAACTGACGACTGGCCCGCCGCATTCAGGTTGAGCCCGTTGACCGTCGCCTCGGTATTGGTTGACGTCAAGGCCATGTTCGCGCCGAGGCTGAAGCCGGTGTGGCTCTGTAATTGGGCAAAAGCCGGCGAGGTGCCCAACGTGCTGAGTATGGCCGCAGCCGTCAATAGCTTGTTCATGTGGAATATCCCTTTGTCAGTCGTGATGTTCGGACAGAAAACCTTCGTGCCCGGTGACGTTGTGTACGCCACGGCCTGAACTTTAGGATTGGCCCCTGGCGCCAGATTTGCGAAAAATCACGGCGGCCAGGCCGTCAGCGTCTGACTGTTGTCAAAAAGAGACGAGGTTGCTATCTTTTAAATAGCGCAATAAGTCCTATTGACGCGGCTTACCCGATGATTTCTCTTGCAAAAACGCAAGCACACCTTGTGCAGCGCGCTGCCCGGTGGCGAGGCAAGCGGTCAATAAATAGCCGCCAGTCGGCGCCTCCCAGTCCAGCATTTCACCCGCGCAAAACAGCCCCGGCAGGCCCTTGACCATCAAACGGTCATCGAGCGCCTCAAATCGCACACCCCCAGCGGTACTGATGGCTTCATCCACCGGTCGGGGTGCGCACAGCAGCAGGGGCAACCGCTTGATCCCGGCAGACAGCGCCACAGGGTCCTGCATTCGGGCCGCTCCCAGCCGTTCGTACAGGATGGCCGCCTTGATGCCGTCGATCCCCAGCCGGCTTTTGAGGTGGCTGGACAAGGAGCGCGAGCCCCTGGGATGGCCTACCTCGGCAAGCACCCGTGCCGGCGGGGCATCGGGCAGCAGGTCAAGCCATAACTCAGCTTGGCCGTTCTGCTCTATCTCGTCACGAAGCAGGCTCGAAAACGCATAGACCAGACTGCCCTCGATGCCACTGGCGGTGGCCACAAACTCGCCCTTGCGCTGCAACGGCTGCCCGCCGCCATCGGTTACCGCGAGCGCCACTGATTTGAAGGGTTGTCCCGCGAAGCGCTCCTGAAAATGGGGACTCCACCCACCCTTGACGTCAAAACCGCAATTGCTGGGCCGCAACGGGGCCACATCAATCGCGCGCGCCTTGAGCGTCGGTACCCAGGCGCCATCGGACCCCAGTCGGGCCCAACTCGCGCCACCTAAGGCCAGCACCAGGGCATCCCCGCCCACCTCGACCACGCCCTGCGGGGTTTCGAAGCGCAAATCTCTGACGGCACCCAGCGCGGTATCGGCCCACCCTAACCAGCGGTGGCGCATGTGAAACTGCACACCTGGCCCGCTCAAAGGGTGACGCAGCCGGTGCAACCAGGCCCGCAGCAGGGGTGCCGCTTTCAGGTCCGACGGGAAAATCCGGCCGGAACTGCCCACGAAGGTGGCCACCCCCAGTGACGCGGCCCAAGTCTGCACCTGAGCCGCGCCAAAGCCATTCAACAGCGGTCCCAGCGCGTCACGGCGCTTGCCGTAACGTGACAAAAATGGCTCTGCCGGTTCAGCATGGCTCAAGTTCAACCCACCTTTGCCCGCCAACAAAAACTTGCGCCCGACCGAAGGCATCGCGTCGAACAAGTCAACCGCCACACCGGCGGCAGACAGCGACTCGGCCGCCATCAGTCCGGCCGGACCGCCGCCAATCACCAGCACACGGGCTTGCGATACCGCAGGCATGGTCACGTGCAGGCGCTGCCGATGCCCGCTGCATCAGACGCCGACAGGCGAACCAAGGTGGCATGATGGCTTTTGGCTATCTTGGGCATAGTCAGAGGAGCCCAACCCCGGTCCGCGGTTTCTGTCACAATTTTGGTCTTCACAGTACTGTTCATCCTACCCGAGGAAAGACCATGGCCAGCGATCTCATCAAACACGTCACCGACACCTCTTTTGAAGCGGACGTGCTTCAGTCCAGCCAGCCGGTCTTGGTCGACTACTGGGCGGAATGGTGTGGCCCCTGCAAAATGATCGCCCCCATCCTGGACGACGTGTCTGCCGCGTACCAGGGCAAGCTGCAGATTGCCAAGATGAACGTGGATGAAAACCGCGATATTCCGGCCAAATTCGGCATCCGCGGCATTCCTACGCTGATGCTGTTCAAGAATGGCCAGCTGGCGGCGACCAAGGTGGGCGCCTTGAGCAAGGCCCAACTCACGGCCTTCATCGATCAGCAACTGGCCTAGGCGGCGGCTCATCGGGTCAGCAGACCCGCCCAGCCGTCGACGCCATATCGCGGGACCGCCGGCGTCCCGGTGCCTCGCTTGAGGCTGGCGCATTTCCTGTCATAATTCACCTCGCGTACCGGCAAGATCCTTCAGCCGGTCAAGTTCACGGTTTAGAACGTCAGGGGTGAGACATGGGTCCGCCCTCACCAAACCTCCCCCCGGTATCCGTATCACCCTTTTGGGGTCACTTCATGCATTTAAACGAACTCAAGGCACTGCACGTGTCGGAAGTCCTCAAGCAAGCGGAAGAGCTTGAGATCGAAAACACAGGCCGTATGCGCAAGCAGGAGTTGATGTTTGCGATCATCAAGAAGCGGGCCCGCACCGGGGAGCAGATCATTGCCGATGGCGTGCTCGAAATCCTGCCGGACGGCTTCGGTTTCCTGCGCAGCCCAGACACGAGTTACACCGCCAGCACGGACGACATCTACATCAGCCCGAGCCAAGTGCGGCGCTTCAATCTGCACACGGGGGACATGATCGAAGGCGAAGTTCGCACGCCCAAGGACGGCGAGCGCTACTTTGCCTTGAACAAGCTCGATCGCGTGAACGGCGGCGGGCCGGAGGACAACAAACACAAGGTGATGTTTGAAAACCTGACGCCCCTGTTTCCCAAGGTGCAGATGCGGCTTGAGCGCGAAAACATCAAAAGTGAGGAAAACATCACGGGGCGGGTGATCGACATCATTGCACCGATCGGCAAAGGCCAGCGCGCCTTGCTGGTGGCGCCGCCCAAAAGCGGCAAGACCGTGATGATGCAGCACATTGCACATGCCATCTCCGCCAACTATCCCGACATTCACATGATGGTGCTGCTCGTCGATGAGCGTCCCGAAGAAGTGACCGAGATGCAGCGCACCGTCAAGGGCGAGGTCATTGCCTCGACCTTTGACGAGCCCGCGGCGCGCCATGTGCACGTGGCTGAGATGGTGATTGAACGCGCCAAGCGGCTGGTGGAACTGAAAAAAGACGTCGTCATCCTGCTGGACTCCATCACCCGTCTTGCGCGCGCCTACAACAACGTGGTGCCATCGAGCGGCAAGGTGCTGACCGGCGGTGTGGATTCGAATGCCCTGCAGCGACCCAAACGGTTTCTTGGCGCCGCGAGAAATGTGGAGGAAGGCGGCTCCCTCACCATCATCGCCACCGCCCTCGTCGACACCGGCAGTCGCATGGACGAAGTGATTTTTGAGGAGTTCAAGGGCACCGGCAACTCGGAAATCCACCTGGACCGGCGCCTGTACGAAAAGCGCGTGTTTCCCTCGATCCAGCTCAACCGCAGCGGCACCCGCCGGGAGGAGTTGCTGCTGCAACCAGAAATCCTGCAAAAAACTCGCATCCTGCGCCAGTTTTTGTACAACATGGATGAGATCGAGGCCATGGAAATGGTGCTCAAGCAAATGCGCGCCACCAAGACCAACAGCGAATTTTTCGACATGATGCGTCGGGGCGGCTAAGTTATACTTTAGGGCTTTTCGCAATAAGTACGCCGGGCTTGCCATTGCACAGCGGTTTGTTCAAGGGTCCGACGCGGCTATCGCAACTGATGGAGATCACATGAAACAAGGCATTCACCCCAATTACCGCGACGTCTGCTTTCAAGACCTGTCCAACGGCTTCAAGTTTGTGACGCGTTCATGCGTCAATGCCAAGGAAATGATCAAGATGGAAGATGGCCGCGAACTGCCGCTGTACAAGCTGGACACCTCGAGCGAGTCGCACCCCTTCTACACCGGCACCCAGAAGTCAGTGGACAACATGGGTGGACGGGTTGAGCGCTTCCGCAACCGCTTCGGGAAAACCGCCGCCAAGTAAGCCGGCGGATCAACCCCGCATCGAAGGCAGCCCGGTTTACCGCGCTGCCTTTTTTTGTTACCCATGAATCAGCCCAACCCAGCCATCGTGGCGCAATCGGCCGTCCGTCGGCTGCCGCGCGCTGCACTCTGGCTGTTCTGCCTGGCCTACGTCCTGCCCGGTTTTATCGGCCGCGCGCCGTGGCGCCGCGATGACATCGTCGCATTTGCCTACATGCTGGAACTCGCCGATGGCGTCAGTCACTGGCTACGGCCAACGGTTCAGGGCCTGGCACCGGACCTGCCGGCCTTGCTGCCCTACTGGCTGGGCGCGGTGGCAATTCAAATCGCCCCAGCGGGCTTCCCGGCCGACCTGGCAGTCCGCATTCCCTTCATCGGCCTGCTGCTGCTGACCCTGTTTGCCACCTGGTATGGCACCTACCAACTCGCACGCGGGCCAGATGCGCAGCCGGTGGCCTTTGCTTTCGGCGGCGAGGCGGCGCCTCCTGACTATGCGCGGGCTTTGGCTGATGGCGCCTTGCTGGCGCTGATCGCCTGTCTGGGTCTGGCGCAGCCGGCCCACGAAACCACCCCCATGCTGGCCCAGCTCTGCTTTTCGGCGCTTGCTTTTTATGGTTTTGCGGCCCTGCCTTACAGGCTATGGGGGCCAGCCATTGGCGCTTGCTTGGGCTTGCTTGGCCTGGCCCTGTCTGGTGCGCCAAGCCTGGCCGTTATTTTCGGATTCGGCGGTCTCTTGGCTTTGCTGCCTGCAGCGCACCAGGATCCGACGGACGCACGCGCGCTCAAGCATCGGAGGCTCGCAACGGCCGGCCTGATCGGCCTGATCGGCGTCGTGGCCCTGCTGGCCAGCGTGATGGAATTGTGGCGCTGGCACCTGGTCATGCCGGCTTGGTCTGCGGCTTACTGGCTGGCGCAGGGCAACCTGCTGATCTGGTTCACCTGGCCGGCCTGGCCGCTGGTCCTCTGGACCCTGTGGCG